>NZ_JBYPZI010000003.1:398435-468525 GCF_057815145.1 Tsukamurella sp. II2bb | reverse complement strand
GAGTACGACTACATTGTGGTGGGGGCCGGCAGTGCGGGCGCGGTGGTGGCCGCGCGGCTGACGGAGGATCCGGGAGTGTCTGTACTGCTCCTGGAGGCGGGTGGTGAGGCGGATGCGGACGAGATCGACATCCCGCTCGCCTTCTCCGCGCTGTTCAAGACGAAGTGGGACTGGAACTACACCACCACGCCGCAGAAGCACCTCGATGACCGGCCCGCGTACTGGCCGCGGATGAAGGCGCTCGGCGGCTGCTCGTCGATGAACGCGATGATCTACATCCGTGGCAATCACGGTGACTTCGATGCGTGGGCGAACGACTACGGTGCGGCCGGCTGGTCGTACGACGAGGTGCTGCCGTACTTCAAGAAGGCCGAGGGGAACACCAGCCTGACCGACCGGTTCCACGGCACGACGGGGCCGCTCAACGTCGAGGACCGGGTGTACACCCACCCCCTCGTCGATGCCTGGGTGGATAGCGCGGCGAGCCACGGCATGGCCCGCAATCCCGACTTCAACGGCGCCGAGCAGGAGGGCGCGGGCCGCTACCAGGTCACCTGCAAGGGCGGCCGTCGCTGGTCCACCGACAAGGCCTACATCGAGCCGGCGCGGTCGCGGCCCAACCTCACGGTCGCGCTGGGTGCCACGGCCCGCCGCATCGAGTTCGACGGTGACCGCGCCTGCGGGGTGGTCTTCCGGCAGAGCGCGGTCGACCACACGGCGAAGGCGCGCCGCGAGGTGATCCTCTGCGGCGGCGCGGTGAATTCGCCGCAGCTGCTGATGCTCTCCGGTATCGGACCGGCCGAACATCTCGCCGAGCACGGCATCGACGTGCGCGTCGCGCTGTCGGGCGTGGGCGAGAACCTGCAGGACCACCCATCGTGCCGGTGATCTTCGAGACGCACGGGACCACCGATCTGATGGAGGCGCAGAACCTGCAGAACCTGCTGCGCTGGAAGGTCCGCGGGACCGGGCCGCTGGCGTCGAACGCGGGCGAGGCCGGCGGCTTCTTCCGCTCCCGCGAGGACCTCGACCTGCCCGACCTGCAGTACCACGTCATGGCCTCGGGCTTCTACGACAACATGCTGCACGAGCCCACCAAGCGGGGCTTCGTCTGCGGGCCCACGCTCGTGAACGTGGCCAGCCGCGGCAGGCTGCGGCTGCGCTCGGACAACCCCGACTGGCACCCGTCGATCGAGCCGAACTACTTCGAGGCGCCCGAGGACCTGGACGCGATGCTGGTCGGCACCCGGGCGGCGTTCGAGCTCTGCCAACAGGGCCCGCTCGCGCGCTACCTGGGCAAGCCCTGGCACCTGCCCGAGGCACCGTCGGACGACGATTACCTGGCGCACATCCGGCAGTACGCCCAGACCCTGTTCCACCCCGTCGGGACCTGCGCCATGGGCACCGGCGAGAACGCCGTGGTCGACCCGCAGCTTCGGGTCCGCGGCACCGAGGGCCTCCGCGTGGTCGACGCCTCGGTGATGCCGATGATCACCCGCGGCAACACGAACGCCCCCACCATCATGATCGCCGAGAAGGCGGCAGACGAGATCAGGAAGTCAGCATGACCGCAGCACAGCAGAAGACCTTCGACTCCCTCAACCCGCGGACCGGCGACGTCGTCGAGTCCTACCCGATCCACTCCGCCGACCACGTGCACGCCGTCGTGGCCCGGGCCCGGGAGCAGGCCGACTGGTGGCAGGAGATCGGCTTCGAGGGCCGCAAGAAGGCCCTGAACACCTGGAAGGGCGTGATCACCCGCCGGATCAACCAGCTGGCGCAGATCGTTCACGACGAGACCGGCAAGCCGCACGGCGATGCGCTGCTCGAGGCCGCGCTCGGCATCGACCACCTCTCCTACGCGGCGTCGCACGCGAAGAAGGTGCTCGGGCCGCGTCGGGTCGGCTCGGGCCTGGTCATGGCGAACCAGTCGGCGTCGGTGCGCTACCACCCGCTGGGCGTGGTCGGCGTGATCGGACCGTGGAACTACCCCGTCTTCACCCCGATGGGCTCGATCGCCTACGCCCTCGCCGCCGGCAACGCCGTCGTCTTCAAGCCCTCCGAGTACACACCCGGCGTCGGGGTGTGGCTGGCCCGCACCTTCGAGGAAGCCGTCGGCCGCCCGGTGCTGCAGACCGTCACCGGCCTCGGCGAGACCGGCCACGCCCTGTGCACCTCGGGCGTGAACAAGGTGGCCTTCACCGGCTCCACCGCCACCGGCAAGAAGGTCATGGCCGCGTGCGCCGAGACTCTCACCCCGGTCGTGATCGAGGCCGGCGGCAAGGACGCCTTCCTCGTCGACCGCGACGCCGATCTCGACGCCGCCGCCGACGCCGCCGCGTGGGGCGCCTTCGCCAACGCCGGGCAAACCTGCGTCGGCGTCGAACGCGTCTACGTGCACAAGGACGTCTACGACCCGTTCGTGGAAAAGCTGGTCGCCAAGGCCCGCGAGGTCACCGCCAACGACGCGATCGACTCCAAGATCGGCCCGATCACCATGCCGAGCCAGCTACCGATCATCAAAGCGCACATCGAGGACGCCCTCGCCCGCGGCGGCCGCGCCCTCATCGGCGGCGCGGACGCCGTCGGCGAGCGCTGGGTCCAGCCGACGGTGCTCGTCGACGTCCCCGAGGACTCGATCGCGGTCACCGAGGAGACCTTCGGCCCGACAGTCACCGTCGCCAAGGTCGACACCATGGACGAGGCGGTCGAGCTCGCGAACGCCACGAAATACGGCCTCGCCGCCACGGTCTTCTCCAAGGCCCGCGGCATGGAGCTGGCCGACAAGATCCGCTCGGGCATGGCGGCGGTGAACGGCATCATCACCTTCGCCGGGGTGCCGAACCTGCCCTTCGGCGGCGTCGGCGAGTCGGGCTTCGGCCGTATCCACGGCGCCGACGGCCTGCGCGAGTTCACCTACGCCAAGGCCATCGCGCGCAAGCGGTTCAACCCGCTGCTCGACCTCACGAGCTTCGCGCGGACCGCCGCGCAGGAGGGGCAGCTGACGCAGCTGATGACCCTGCTGCACGGCCGCGGCGGCACGATCACGTAGCGCTCAGCGCTGGTACACGACGGCGAGCTCGCGGGCGCGGTGCAGTGCCTGCACCGCGAGTTCGCCGTCCCGGGCCTGGATGGCCCAGATCGCGACGTACTCGTCCTGCGGCAGCTCGAGGTGCGCGAACTGGGATCCTTCGGGGAAGGTGAAGGCCCGCACCAGGTCCCACGGGTAGGTGTTCTCGTTCAGCAGGTTCCGGATGGTGACGCCGTCCGGGCCGAGGTGCAGGCGCGGCCGGGTGAACATCAGCGCGCCACCGGCCAGGATCAGGCCGATCACGACCATGCCGATCTGATCGGAGAGCCGGAAGGTCAGCCCCGAGTCGCCGCCCGCCTTGAGGAGCCACGCGACGACGGCATGGCCCAGCACCAGCACCACGGCCACCGACCAGGCGTACACCTTGATCTTGCGCGGGGTCACGTCGAGCACGGGCTGGGTGGTGGAATCGGCGGTCACGAGTCCGAATTCTACCGATGCAGCGGCGCCGGCTACGACGCGCGCAGCCGGCGCAGCGTCAGCGCGGTGTCCAGAGCGGCCGACGCCGCCTGCTCGCCCTTGTCCTCCGCCGAGCCCGGTAGGCCCGCCCGGTCCAGGGCCTCGGCCTCGGTGTTGGTGGTGAGAACGCCGTTGCCGACGGGCACGCCCGCGTCGAGCGAGACGCGCAGCAGGCCCGCGGTGAGCGCATCGCAGACGTACTCGAAGTGCGGGGTGCCACCGCGGATGACGACGCCGAGCGCGACGACCGCGTCGTGGGTCTTCACGAGCTCCTGCGCCACGACGGGCAGCTCGACGGCGCCGGCCACCCGCTCGACGGTGACGTGCCGCACACCCGCGGCCTCGGCCGTCCGGACCGCCCCGGCGAGCAGGGCCTCGCAGACGGTGTCGTGCCAGCGCGAGGCGACGACGGCCAACTTCAGGTCGGCGGCACCGTCGAGGGTGATATCGGGGATTCCAGCGCCGCTCACGCGGTACCTCCCTGGTCGAAGTGGGCATCGAGGTCGCGCAGGTCGTGGCCCATGCGGTCGCGCTTGGTGCGCAGATAGTGGATGTTCTCGGCGTTCGCGCGCAGCGGCATCGCGACCCGCTCGGTGATCTGCAGGCCGTAGCCGTCGAGACCGACCCGCTTCGCGGGGTTGTTGGTGAGCAGCCGCATCGAGGTGATGCCGAGGTCGACGAGGATCTGGGCGCCGAGGCCGTAGTCGCGGGCGTCGGCGGGCAGACCGAGCTGCAGGTTCGCGTCGACGGTGTCCACTCCCCCGTCCTGCAGCTGGTAGGCCTGCAGCTTGTGCATCAGGCCGATGCCGCGCCCCTCGTGCCCGCGCATGTAGAGCACGACGCCGCGGCCCTCCTGCGCCACCATCTCCATCGCGGCGTCCAGCTGGGGGCCGCAGTCGCAGCGCAGCGAGCCGAAGACATCGCCGGTGAGGCACTCGCTGTGCACGCGCACGAGCACGTCGGCGCCGCCGTCGGAGGTCACGTCGCCCTTGACCAGCGCGATGTGCTCGACGTCGTCGTGGATCGAGGTGTAGCCGACGGCCTGGAAGTCGCCGTACCGGGTGGGAATCCGCGCGGCGGCCACCTGCACGACGTGCTTCTCGTGCTTGCGCCGCCAGGCGATCATGTCGGCGATGGAGATCATCGCGAGACCGTGCTCGTCGGCGAAGACGCGCAGCTCGTCGGACTTGGCCATGCCGCCGGGGTCCTTCTCCGAGACGATCTCGCAGATCACGCCGGCGGGCGCCAGACCGGCCATTGTGGCCAGGTCGACCGCGGCCTCGGTATGGCCTGGGCGGCGCAGCACGCCCCCGTCCTTCGCGCGCAGCGGCACGACGTGGCCGGGCCGGGTGAAGTCGTCGACGGTCGAGGACGGATCCGCCAGCTTCAGCATCGTCGTGGCGCGGTCGGCGGCGGAGATGCCGGTACCCACGCCCGCCTTGGCATCGACGGTGACGGTGTACGCCGTGCCGTGCTTGTCCTGGTTGGTGGCGTACATCGGCGGCAGGCCGAGCTTGTCGCAGGTGGCACCGTCGAGCGGCACGCACAGGTAGCCGGAGGTGTAGCGCACCATGAAGGCCACCAGCTCGGGCGTCGCCTTCTCGGCGGCGAAGATGAGGTCGCCCTCGTTCTCCCGGTCCTCGTCGTCCACCACGACGACGGCCTTACCGGCGGCGATGTCCTCGATCGCGCGCTCAATGGAATCGAACCTGGTCATGGCTACTTCTCCTCCTCGCGCCCGGCGAATCCGGTCAGGCGCTCGACGTACTTGGCGACGATGTCCACTTCGAGGTTGACGACGGTGCCGGGCTCGGCCCCGCCGAGATTGGTCAGGTCGAGGGTGGTGGGGATGAGCGAGACCTCGAACCAGTGCTGCGCATCGTCGCCGGTCACCCCCTGCCCGAGTGCGGAGACGGTGAGGGAGACACCGTCGATGGTGATCGAGCCCTTCTCGACGACGTACCGGGCCAGCTGCTCCGGCAGCGCGAGCCGCACCACGGTCCAGTGCTCGGACGGGCTGAGGCTGATGACGTGACCGGTGCCGTCGACGTGGCCCTGCACGATGTGCCCGCCGAGGCGGGAGTTCACGGCGGCGGCGCGCTCGAGGTTGACCCGGTCGCCGGGGCCGAGCTTGCTCAACGAGCTCCTGCGGAGCGACTCCTCCATCACGTCGGCGGTGAACGCCCCGTTCTCGACGGTGACGACCGTGAGGCACACGCCGTTGACCGCGATCGAGTCGCCGTGTTTCGCATCGGAGGTGACGAGATCGCCCTGGACCGTGAACCGGGCCGCATCCGGGAGATCCTCGCGGGCGGTGATCACGCCCAGCTCTTCGACGATGCCGGTGAACATCCGCCGCTCCTGCCACTTCGGCCTCAGGGCGGCACGACGACGCGGGGTACGCCCGCGTAGTTCTCTTTCATCCGGACTATGACCGTCGGCTCCGGGATCGCACCGGAATCTGCTGACCCCCACCTCGCGGCGGGGCGCTCGCGGGCTCGAACGCCGGGATCGCCCGGAGTCCATCACCGCCGGTGGGGAATCGCACCCCGCCCTGAGAACTTCCGCTTCCGAAGGTAGCACTCACCGGGCCGGGCCCCAAGTGTTGGGCTCACGACGAACGCAACAGTGTGAGCAGAACGTCGTCGCCGAGTCGCTCGACGGTGTCCAGGTCCAGTCGCAACGCGTCGCCGAGCGTGCCGACGCCGGGCACCGTCAGGGCGGGCAGGCCCGCACCCAGCAGCACGGGCGCGACGTACGCCTGCACCCGGTCGACCAGGCCCGCGGCGACGAAGGCGCCGATCACCGTCGAACCGCCCTCGACCTGGACGTGCACGGCGTCCCCCGCGGCATCGAGTGCGTCCTGTGGATCGTGCGAGTAGACGCGGACCGCCTCGCCCGGGCCGCCACAGACCTTCGTGATGGCCGGAAGTCGCCGCTCCCCCAGGATGATTCGGCGCGGTTGATGCGGATACAGGGTGCCGTCGGGACGCCGGGCGGTGAGCGCGGGATCGTCGGCGACGACGGTGCCCGTACCGACGATGATCGCGTCGAGCTGCGCCCGCTCGACGTGCGCACGGGCCCGCGCCTCGGGCCCGGTGATCCACCGGCTGGTGCCATCGGGCGCGGCGATCCGGCCGTCGACGGTGGCCGCGAGTTTGACGGTGACCATCGGGCGGCCGTGCCGCTGCCGGAACAGCCATTCGGCGAGCGGCCAGGGTTCGGCGGCGAGATGGTCGACCTCGACGCCCGCCCGCCGCAGGGTGTGCGCCCCGCCTGCGGCGAGGGGGTTGGGATCCGCAGCGGCATAGGCGACGCGCGCGACCCCCGCGGCGATCAGGGCCTGCGTGCACGGCCCGGTACGGCCGGTGTGGTCGCACGGCTCGAGCGTGACGACGGCGGTGCCGCCGCGCGCGGCCTCCCCCGCCTCGGCGAGGGCGACGACCTCGGCGTGCGGTCCGCCCGCAGGCGCGGTCCGGCCCCGTCCGACGACGGTGCCGTCGGCCGCGAGGATCACCGCGCCGACGGGCGGATTGGGCGTACTGATCCCGCGCGCGGCCACCGATTCCTCGACGGCCAGCGCGAGGGCGGCCTGCAGGTCCACGGTCAGGCGCGCGGTACGGCGGCGGCCTGCGCGCGGAGCTTGCGCACCGCCTCGGCGGGGTCCGCGGCGTTGTAGACGGCGGAACCGGCCACGAAGCAGTCGACGCCGGCGGCGGCGGCCTGCTCGATGGTGTCGGCGTTGATCCCCCCGTCGATCTCGACGAGCAGGCGCAGCTCGCCCGAGTCGACGAGGCGCCGCGCCGCACGTGCCTTCTCCAGGACGTCGGCGATGAAGGACTGTCCGCCGAAGCCGGGCTCGACGCTCATCACGAGGAGCGTGTCGAAGCTCTTGAGGATCTCCGCGTACGGCTCGAACGCGGTGCCGGGCTTGATCGCGAGGCCGGCCTTGCCGCCGGCGGCGCGGATGTCCTTGGCGACAGCGACCGGATCGTCGGTGGCCTCCGCGTGGAAGGTCACGTTGTAGGCGCCCGCCTCGGCGTAGGGCGGTGACAAGGTGGCCTTCACCGGCTCCACCGCCACCGGCAAGAAGGTCATGGCCGCGTGCGCCGAGACTCTCACCCCGGTCGTGATCGAGGCCGGCGGCAAGGACGCCTTCCTCGTCGACCGCGACGCCGATCTCGACGCCGCCGCCGACGCCGCCGCGTGGGGCGCCTTCGCCAACGCCGGGCAAACCTGCGTCGGCGTCGAACGCGTCTACGTGCACAAGGACGTCTACGACCCGTTCGTGGAAAAGCTGGTCGCCAAGGCCCGCGAGGTCACCGCCAACGACGCGATCGACTCCAAGATCGGCCCGATCACCATGCCGAGCCAGCTACCGATCATCAAAGCGCACATCGAGGACGCCCTCGCCCGCGGCGGCCGCGCCCTCATCGGCGGCGCGGACGCCGTCGGCGAGCGCTGGGTCCAGCCGACGGTGCTCGTCGACGTCCCCGAGGACTCGATCGCGGTCACCGAGGAGACCTTCGGCCCGACAGTCACCGTCGCCAAGGTCGACACCATGGACGAGGCGGTCGAGCTCGCGAACGCCACGAAATACGGCCTCGCCGCCACGGTCTTCTCCAAGGCCCGCGGCATGGAGCTGGCCGACAAGATCCGCTCGGGCATGGCGGCGGTGAACGGCATCATCACCTTCGCCGGGGTGCCGAACCTGCCCTTCGGCGGCGTCGGCGAGTCGGGCTTCGGCCGTATCCACGGCGCCGACGGCCTGCGCGAGTTCACCTACGCCAAGGCCATCGCGCGCAAGCGGTTCAACCCGCTGCTCGACCTCACGAGCTTCGCGCGGACCGCCGCGCAGGAGGGGCAGCTGACGCAGCTGATGACCCTGCTGCACGGCCGCGGCGGCACGATCACGTAGCGCTCAGCGCTGGTACACGACGGCGAGCTCGCGGGCGCGGTGCAGTGCCTGCACCGCGAGTTCGCCGTCCCGGGCCTGGATGGCCCAGATCGCGACGTACTCGTCCTGCGGCAGCTCGAGGTGCGCGAACTGGGATCCTTCGGGGAAGGTGAAGGCCCGCACCAGGTCCCACGGGTAGGTGTTCTCGTTCAGCAGGTTCCGGATGGTGACGCCGTCCGGGCCGAGGTGCAGGCGCGGCCGGGTGAACATCAGCGCGCCACCGGCCAGGATCAGGCCGATCACGACCATGCCGATCTGATCGGAGAGCCGGAAGGTCAGCCCCGAGTCGCCGCCCGCCTTGAGGAGCCACGCGACGACGGCATGGCCCAGCACCAGCACCACGGCCACCGACCAGGCGTACACCTTGATCTTGCGCGGGGTCACGTCGAGCACGGGCTGGGTGGTGGAATCGGCGGTCACGAGTCCGAATTCTACCGATGCAGCGGCGCCGGCTACGACGCGCGCAGCCGGCGCAGCGTCAGCGCGGTGTCCAGAGCGGCCGACGCCGCCTGCTCGCCCTTGTCCTCCGCCGAGCCCGGTAGGCCCGCCCGGTCCAGGGCCTCGGCCTCGGTGTTGGTGGTGAGAACGCCGTTGCCGACGGGCACGCCCGCGTCGAGCGAGACGCGCAGCAGGCCCGCGGTGAGCGCATCGCAGACGTACTCGAAGTGCGGGGTGCCACCGCGGATGACGACGCCGAGCGCGACGACCGCGTCGTGGGTCTTCACGAGCTCCTGCGCCACGACGGGCAGCTCGACGGCGCCGGCCACCCGCTCGACGGTGACGTGCCGCACACCCGCGGCCTCGGCCGTCCGGACCGCCCCGGCGAGCAGGGCCTCGCAGACGGTGTCGTGCCAGCGCGAGGCGACGACGGCCAACTTCAGGTCGGCGGCACCGTCGAGGGTGATATCGGGGATTCCAGCGCCGCTCACGCGGTACCTCCCTGGTCGAAGTGGGCATCGAGGTCGCGCAGGTCGTGGCCCATGCGGTCGCGCTTGGTGCGCAGATAGTGGATGTTCTCGGCGTTCGCGCGCAGCGGCATCGCGACCCGCTCGGTGATCTGCAGGCCGTAGCCGTCGAGACCGACCCGCTTCGCGGGGTTGTTGGTGAGCAGCCGCATCGAGGTGATGCCGAGGTCGACGAGGATCTGGGCGCCGAGGCCGTAGTCGCGGGCGTCGGCGGGCAGACCGAGCTGCAGGTTCGCGTCGACGGTGTCCACTCCCCCGTCCTGCAGCTGGTAGGCCTGCAGCTTGTGCATCAGGCCGATGCCGCGCCCCTCGTGCCCGCGCATGTAGAGCACGACGCCGCGGCCCTCCTGCGCCACCATCTCCATCGCGGCGTCCAGCTGGGGGCCGCAGTCGCAGCGCAGCGAGCCGAAGACATCGCCGGTGAGGCACTCGCTGTGCACGCGCACGAGCACGTCGGCGCCGCCGTCGGAGGTCACGTCGCCCTTGACCAGCGCGATGTGCTCGACGTCGTCGTGGATCGAGGTGTAGCCGACGGCCTGGAAGTCGCCGTACCGGGTGGGAATCCGCGCGGCGGCCACCTGCACGACGTGCTTCTCGTGCTTGCGCCGCCAGGCGATCATGTCGGCGATGGAGATCATCGCGAGACCGTGCTCGTCGGCGAAGACGCGCAGCTCGTCGGACTTGGCCATGCCGCCGGGGTCCTTCTCCGAGACGATCTCGCAGATCACGCCGGCGGGCGCCAGACCGGCCATTGTGGCCAGGTCGACCGCGGCCTCGGTATGGCCTGGGCGGCGCAGCACGCCCCCGTCCTTCGCGCGCAGCGGCACGACGTGGCCGGGCCGGGTGAAGTCGTCGACGGTCGAGGACGGATCCGCCAGCTTCAGCATCGTCGTGGCGCGGTCGGCGGCGGAGATGCCGGTACCCACGCCCGCCTTGGCATCGACGGTGACGGTGTACGCCGTGCCGTGCTTGTCCTGGTTGGTGGCGTACATCGGCGGCAGGCCGAGCTTGTCGCAGGTGGCACCGTCGAGCGGCACGCACAGGTAGCCGGAGGTGTAGCGCACCATGAAGGCCACCAGCTCGGGCGTCGCCTTCTCGGCGGCGAAGATGAGGTCGCCCTCGTTCTCCCGGTCCTCGTCGTCCACCACGACGACGGCCTTACCGGCGGCGATGTCCTCGATCGCGCGCTCAATGGAATCGAACCTGGTCATGGCTACTTCTCCTCCTCGCGCCCGGCGAATCCGGTCAGGCGCTCGACGTACTTGGCGACGATGTCCACTTCGAGGTTGACGACGGTGCCGGGCTCGGCCCCGCCGAGATTGGTCAGGTCGAGGGTGGTGGGGATGAGCGAGACCTCGAACCAGTGCTGCGCATCGTCGCCGGTCACCCCCTGCCCGAGTGCGGAGACGGTGAGGGAGACACCGTCGATGGTGATCGAGCCCTTCTCGACGACGTACCGGGCCAGCTGCTCCGGCAGCGCGAGCCGCACCACGGTCCAGTGCTCGGACGGGCTGAGGCTGATGACGTGACCGGTGCCGTCGACGTGGCCCTGCACGATGTGCCCGCCGAGGCGGGAGTTCACGGCGGCGGCGCGCTCGAGGTTGACCCGGTCGCCGGGGCCGAGCTTGCTCAACGAGCTCCTGCGGAGCGACTCCTCCATCACGTCGGCGGTGAACGCCCCGTTCTCGACGGTGACGACCGTGAGGCACACGCCGTTGACCGCGATCGAGTCGCCGTGTTTCGCATCGGAGGTGACGAGATCGCCCTGGACCGTGAACCGGGCCGCATCCGGGAGATCCTCGCGGGCGGTGATCACGCCCAGCTCTTCGACGATGCCGGTGAACATCCGCCGCTCCTGCCACTTCGGCCTCAGGGCGGCACGACGACGCGGGGTACGCCCGCGTAGTTCTCTTTCATCCGGACTATGACCGTCGGCTCCGGGATCGCACCGGAATCTGCTGACCCCCACCTCGCGGCGGGGCGCTCGCGGGCTCGAACGCCGGGATCGCCCGGAGTCCATCACCGCCGGTGGGGAATCGCACCCCGCCCTGAGAACTTCCGCTTCCGAAGGTAGCACTCACCGGGCCGGGCCCCAAGTGTTGGGCTCACGACGAACGCAACAGTGTGAGCAGAACGTCGTCGCCGAGTCGCTCGACGGTGTCCAGGTCCAGTCGCAACGCGTCGCCGAGCGTGCCGACGCCGGGCACCGTCAGGGCGGGCAGGCCCGCACCCAGCAGCACGGGCGCGACGTACGCCTGCACCCGGTCGACCAGGCCCGCGGCGACGAAGGCGCCGATCACCGTCGAACCGCCCTCGACCTGGACGTGCACGGCGTCCCCCGCGGCATCGAGTGCGTCCTGTGGATCGTGCGAGTAGACGCGGACCGCCTCGCCCGGGCCGCCACAGACCTTCGTGATGGCCGGAAGTCGCCGCTCCCCCAGGATGATTCGGCGCGGTTGATGCGGATACAGGGTGCCGTCGGGACGCCGGGCGGTGAGCGCGGGATCGTCGGCGACGACGGTGCCCGTACCGACGATGATCGCGTCGAGCTGCGCCCGCTCGACGTGCGCACGGGCCCGCGCCTCGGGCCCGGTGATCCACCGGCTGGTGCCATCGGGCGCGGCGATCCGGCCGTCGACGGTGGCCGCGAGTTTGACGGTGACCATCGGGCGGCCGTGCCGCTGCCGGAACAGCCATTCGGCGAGCGGCCAGGGTTCGGCGGCGAGATGGTCGACCTCGACGCCCGCCCGCCGCAGGGTGTGCGCCCCGCCTGCGGCGAGGGGGTTGGGATCCGCAGCGGCATAGGCGACGCGCGCGACCCCCGCGGCGATCAGGGCCTGCGTGCACGGCCCGGTACGGCCGGTGTGGTCGCACGGCTCGAGCGTGACGACGGCGGTGCCGCCGCGCGCGGCCTCCCCCGCCTCGGCGAGGGCGACGACCTCGGCGTGCGGTCCGCCCGCAGGCGCGGTCCGGCCCCGTCCGACGACGGTGCCGTCGGCCGCGAGGATCACCGCGCCGACGGGCGGATTGGGCGTACTGATCCCGCGCGCGGCCACCGATTCCTCGACGGCCAGCGCGAGGGCGGCCTGCAGGTCCACGGTCAGGCGCGCGGTACGGCGGCGGCCTGCGCGCGGAGCTTGCGCACCGCCTCGGCGGGGTCCGCGGCGTTGTAGACGGCGGAACCGGCCACGAAGCAGTCGACGCCGGCGGCGGCGGCCTGCTCGATGGTGTCGGCGTTGATCCCCCCGTCGATCTCGACGAGCAGGCGCAGCTCGCCCGAGTCGACGAGGCGCCGCGCCGCACGTGCCTTCTCCAGGACGTCGGCGATGAAGGACTGTCCGCCGAAGCCGGGCTCGACGCTCATCACGAGGAGCGTGTCGAAGCTCTTGAGGATCTCCGCGTACGGCTCGAACGCGGTGCCGGGCTTGATCGCGAGGCCGGCCTTGCCGCCGGCGGCGCGGATGTCCTTGGCGACAGCGACCGGATCGTCGGTGGCCTCCGCGTGGAAGGTCACGTTGTAGGCGCCCGCCTCGGCGTAGGGCGGTGCCCACCGGTCCGGATCGTCGATCATCAGGTGGCAGTCGAGCGGGATCGTCGTCGCCTTCAGCAGGCTCTCGACCACCGGCAGGCCCAGGGTGAGGTTCGGGACGAAATGGTTGTCCATGACGTCGACGTGGACCCAGTCGGCGCCCTCCGGCCCGCCTACGGCGTCGATCTCCGCGCCGAGTCGGGCGAAGTCGGCGGAGAGGATGGACGGCGCGATCATCGGCGAAGACATGCGTCGGATTCTACGTCCCGCGACTTCACGGCCGAGCGGGCACACGACGCCGGACTCGGCCTCGGGTGGCCGTGCCGCCGCGGATTCACCGACTCGCATCGTGTCGTCGTTGAGTTTCATTAGTCACTCTTGTAACATCAGACTCAATAATCACACGGGTAACTCTCGTGTCGTCGATTGTTGAGAGGTCGTCATGCGGATCGCACGCACCACCGTGACCACGTTCGTGGCTCTCGCCGCGGCCACCGTCTTCGCAGCAGGGCCCGCCCTCGCCGATCCCGCCGTGCCGGCGGTCCCCGTCGCCCCTGCCGCTCCGGCTGCCCCGGCGGCTCCCGCGGCTGCCGCTCCGGCTGCTGCCGCTCCGGCTGCGGCCGCCCCTGCGGCTCCGGCTGCGGCCGCCCCTGCGGCTCCGGCAGCTGCCGCGCCCGCCGCGGATGCCGTGGCCGCGGTGCCGGGCGCGGCGACGCCCGCGACCCCCGCTGTGGCGAACACTCCGCTCGTCTCCACCGCCAACGCGGTTCCCGCGGCCGCCCAGCCCGCGCTGGCCGAGCTGGCGAAGATCCCCGGCGTGCAGCAGATCCTCGCGACCGGACAGCTCCCCACCACCGACGTCTCGACGCTGGTCAAGATGTTCGGCAGCGACCCGAACGCGCAGAAGCTGCTCGGCCAGCTCCTCGCGGGCCAGGCGTCGGCGACCACGCCCGCGGCCGGCACCACGCCGGAGGAGCCGCTGAAGTTCGCCGTCACCGGCGCCATCAACGACACCTTCACCAAGGACGGCGGCCAGAAGAAGTACGGCCAGCCCCTCGCCGTCGAGAAGGACGCGGCCGGCGGGAAGGTGCAGGAGTTCACCAACGGCACCATCTACTGGAACCCGAAGGTGAACGGCGGCAAGGCCGCCGGCGTGTCCGGCGCGATCCGCGATCTGTACCTCAAGGAGGGCGGCCCGAGCGGCAAGCTCGGTGCCCCGCTCATGAGCGAGCTGGCTGTCGGCGGGACCACCGCCGGTTCCGTGGCCGGCGCCTACAACGACTTCCAGAACGGCTCGATCGTGTGGTCGCCCGAGTACGGCGCCCACGTGGTCTCCGGCAAGATCAAGGATCAGTGGGTCAAGGGCGGCGGCGCCTTCGGCATGGGCTACCCCAAGGGCGACGCCAAGCCCGGCCCCGGCGGCGTCCTCGTCCAGGAATTCACCAAGGGCGGCGTCCTCAAGGCCTGACCCCCGCCCGATTGAACACCGTTATGGAGCAGAAAACCGCAGGTCGCGGTCTCCATAACGGTGTTCAATTGCGTCCGTAGGGATCCGTTCGCGACTCTGGTGCGTCCAATTGATGTGATGGGGCGCAGGGATGAGTTGTTGGCCGGGCGGACGGTGCACGCGCTCCGGCGGGAGGTCTCGTCGGTGATCCGGGGCGTTCGCCGGGACGGCACCGGGGCGCCCACCGTCGACGACGTCGCCGACGCCCTGGAGGTCGCGTATCCCGGGCTCGTCTTCGCCGGATGGAGTGCCGCGGCGCTGCGCGGCGCGGCGTACGCCGACGGTCACCGTCCGGAGATCTGGCTTCCGTCGCAGGCCCGGCGACGGGGCGTGGTGGTGCGCTGCGGCCACCTGCCTCCGGAGGACATCGTCACCGTCGGGTTAGTGGCGGCGGAGGGCCTGGAAGAACATGCCGTCGGTGCCGTGCAGGTGCGGCCAGAGCTGGACGTGCGGGCCGTCGCCGAGCGGCAGGTCGGTCGCGGGCACGAGCGGCCGGGTGTCGATCCGCTCCAGCCCGGCGGTCGCCAGGAGCTCCTCGTCACCGACGATGCCGAGCGTCTCGGCCACGTGCGGCGAGCAGGTCGCGTAGAGCACCACCCCGCCGGGCCGGGTGAGCGCCGCGGCAGCGGTGAGCAGTTCGCGCTGCAGCACCGTCAGCTCCGCGACATCGGAGGGCTGCTTGCGCCAGCGCGCCTCCGGACGGCGGCGCAGGGCGCCGATCCCGGAGCAGGGCGCGTCGACGAGCACCCGGTCGTACCCGGGCTCCAGGCCGGAGTTGCGGCCGTCGGCGACGTGCACGTCCACCGGCAGCCCCTTGACCGCCTTGCGGACCAGCTCGGCACGGTGCGCGGCGGGCTCGATCGCGTCGACCCGGGCACCCTCGATCGCGGCGAGCGAGCCGAGCAGCGCGGCCTTACCACCCGGGCCCGCGCACAGGTCGAGCCAGCGGCCACCGTCGGGCCCCTCGAGCGGCGCGACCGCGGCGGCGCGCGCCACGAGCTGCGACCCCTCGTCCTGGACACCGGCCAGGCCGTCCCGGACGGGTTCGAGCGCACCGGGATCGCCGCCCGGCAGGTACACGGCGTAGGGCGAGAGCCGGCCGGGCCCACCCTCGACGATCAGGGCGAGCTCCTCCGCGGAGATCTCCCCCGGCCGGGCGACCAGGTGCACGGGCGGCCGGGCGTCGTCGGAGGCGAGCAGCGCCTGCAGCTGCCCCATCGAATTGATACCGTTGGCGCGCAGTGATTCCCAGAACGCCTCGGCGATCCACCGCGGGTGCGCGTACTGCATCGCGAGGTGCCCGAGCAGGTCGTCCGCGGCGGGCGGGGCCACCCGGGCGACCCAGGTGTCCTCGTCGTCCTTGGACACCTTCCGCAGCACCGCGTTGGCGAAGCCGGCGGCGCCGCGCCCGGAGGTCGCCTTGACCGCGTCCACCGTCTCCGAGACGGCGGCGTGCGCCCCTACTCGCGTGCGCAGCAGCTGGTAGACACCCAGGCGCAGCCCATCCAGCACGGGCCCGTCGATATCGGAGACCGGGCGCCCCGAGGCGTTCTCGATCACCGCGTCGAGCAGTCCCTGTGCCCGGCACGTGCCGTAGGTGAGCTCGGTGGCGAAGGCCGCGTCGCGGCCCTTGAGCCGCTTGTCCCGGAGCAGGCCGGGCAGCACCAGGTTGGCGTACGCGCCCCGCTCGCGGACCGCGGCGAGGGTTTCGAGTGCGGCGCGGCGCGCGGGATCGGTCACTGGTCGCCTCCGAGGATGGTGCCGGACTCGACCCGGGCGCCGCGCGCCCAGTCGGCGGCGGGCATGGGCTTCTTGCCGGGCGGCTGGACGGTGCCGAGCCGCAGCGGCGCCGTGGCGGTGCCCACGTGGACCTCGCGCTTGGTGACGCGCAGCTCACCGGGGGCCAGCCGCTCGGACTCGGCGTCCACGACGGCGGGCCCGAGCTTGAGCCGGGCATCCCCGAGCGGCACCCACGCGCCGGGCGCGTCGGTCATGGCGCGGATGTGCCGGTCGACGGCGCCGGCGGGCAGGTCGAAGCGCACCCGCGCGGCGTCGACGGTCACCTTTGGCGCATGCGAGACGCCGTCGGCGGACTGGGGCTGGGCCTGCAGCGCGCCGGCCTCCACCCCGTCGACGGTGCGCCGCAGCAGTTCCGCGCCGTGCTCGGCGAGACGCGCGAGCAGCGTCGTCGAGGTGTCCTCGGGCCGGATGCGCTCGGTCAGCACCCCGAAGACGGGGCCGGTGTCCAGTCCCTCCTCGATGCGGAAGGTGGACGCGCCGGTGACCTCGTCCCCGGCCTCCAGTGCCGCCTGGACGGGCGCCGCGCCGCGCCATGCGGGGAGCAGCGAGAAATGCAGGTTGATCCACCCGTGTGCGGGCACGTCGAGCAGGTCCGGCGGGATCATCCCGCCGTAGGCGACCACCGGGCAGCAGTCCGGCGCCAGGTCGACGATCGCAGCCCGGGCCTCCGGATCGCGCAGCGTCGCGGGCGTGAGGACGGGGATGCCCGCCTCGTCGGCGACCTGCCCGACGGGCGAGCGCCGCACGCCGCGGCCCCGGCCGGACCGGGCGTCCGGGCGGGTGAGCACGCCCACCACCTCGTGATCGGAGTCGAGCAGTGCGCGCAGCGCCGGCACGGCGGGCTCGGGCGTCCCGGCGAAGAGCAGCCGCATCAGCCGCGCCCCCCGGCGGCGGCGCTGCCCAGCGTGGCAGCCGGATCGGTGAACCACGGCGAGCTGCGGATCACGCGCATGACGGCCTTGCGCTCCTCGGGCTCGAGCCGGCTCAGGTAGAGCACGCCGTCGAGGTGGTCGCTCTCGTGCTGGATGCATCGGGCCAGGATCTCGGTGGCCTCGATCGTCACGGGCGCGCCGGTACGGTCGACGCCCTCCGCCACGACGTTCATGTGCCGCGTGCACCGGCCCCGGACCTCCGGGATCGACAGGCAGCCCTCGGCACCGGTCTGCATCTCATCCCCCACCGCGCGCCACACCGGGTTGATCAGGTGCCCCTCCCGCCCGCCGCAGCCGTACACGAAGACCCGCTTGCTCACGCCCACCTGGGGCGCGGCCAGGCCCGCGCCGTCGTGGTGGTGCATGGTCTCGATCATGTCATCGACCAGCCGCGCCAGATCGGCGTCGAAAACGGTCACCTCGTCCGCGGGGGTGCGCAGGACGGGGTCCGGGTAGATCCGAATGGGGAGCACGCTCATTCCCCCATTATCCAGCCCGGACGGGCGTGCGCGGCACGCACTCCGGTGACGGCGGCGCTGCCGCGCGGGTCACACCGGCGCGTCCACGCTAGGAGTTCGCTCGCGGCTGCCTTAGGATTTCGACCGAAACGCCATGACACCCGCCCCGCCGGGCGAGAGAGGGTTCACGTGCAGATCGCGCGCGCCCGGCGGCCGCTGATCGGTGCCGCCGTCTGCCTGTCCGTGCTGTTCGGCACGGCGTGCACCACCACCGTGCAGCACGGCTCGGGTGCCCCGTCCTCGTCGGCGCCCGCGGCGCCGTCCTACCCGCCGGTGAGCCCCGCCGCGCTGGTGGGCAAGTTCCCGGTCACCCAGCCGCAGCGCATCGCCTACACCGTCCCGGACGGCGCTCCCGATCCCGAGCAGAACTACGGCGAGCTGTATCTGCCCACCAACCCGCCCATCGAGCAGAACCCGGCCGGCGGCGGCCCGCTGAGCGCCCGCACCACGATCGAGTTGCCCGCGCAGATCCCGGTGGTGGTGCTGTTGCACGGCGGTGGCTGGCGCATGCCGTCGGCGGCGACGTCGATGTCCGAGATGGCGCGGTCGCTCGTCTCGCACGGCGTCGCGGTGTGGAACGTCGAGTACCGGCGCATCGGGGCCGGAGGCGGTTACCCGGTCACGCTCACGGACACGGCCGCCGCGATCGACTTCCTGCAGACCATCAAGGCGCAGCGCGCCCCGAACCTGGACCTGAACGACGTCGTCGTCGCCGGACACTCCGCGGGCGGCCAGCTCGCGGTGTGGGCGTCGGCGCGGTCGATGCTCACCCCCGGCGCGATGGGCAGTGTGCCCGCGGTGACACCCGCGGCGGTCGTGTCCATGGGCGGTGTGCTCGACATGCGCCGGGCCGTCGCCGACGGCAACGTCAACACCCGGCTGTTCCTGGGCCTGCCGGACGAGTTCCCGCAGCAGTTCGCGGTGGCCGATCCGATCCAGAACATCAACCCGGCGGTGCCGGTCACCTGCTTCAACGGCACCGCGGACCACATCGTCCGGCCGGCCGGCTGCGAGGCCTTCGTGGCCGCCCTCCGCGCCAGGGGCGGCCACGGCGAGACCGTGCTGCTGCCCGGCGCCGGCCACAACGTCTACCTCCCGTCGCAGGCCCAGAACCGCTACTGGCCCGTCGTCCAGAAGGCGATCCTCGGCTACACCGACGAATTCCGGCCGCGCGCGGGGCGGTGAGCACCGCCGCGTAAGGTGCCATCCGGGCCTATAACGGACGGAAGGGACAGTGCATTGGCGCACAACAACGGCACGCTCGATGAGCTCTACAGCGAGGTTCTCCGGCGGAATCCGGGTGAGACCGAGTTCCACCAGGCCGCCAAGGAGGTTCTCGAGAGCCTGGCGCCGGTGGTGACCAAGCACCCCGAGTACGTGGACGCGGCCGTGATCCGCCGGCTGTGCGAGCCGGAGCGCCAGATCATCTTCCGCGTGCCGTGGCAGGACGACAACGGCACCGTCCAGCTCAACCGCGGCTTCCGCGTGGAGTTCAACTCCGCGCTCGGACCGTACAAGGGCGGCCTGCGCTTCCACCCCTCGGTGTACCTCGGGATCGTGAAGTTCCTCGGGTTCGAGCAGATCTTCAAGAACTCCCTGACCGGCCTGCCGATCGGCGGCGGCAAGGGCGGCTCCGACTTCGACCCCAAGGGTCGCAGCGACGGCGAGATCATGCGCTTCTGCCAGTCCTTCATGACCGAGCTCTACCGCCACATCGGTGAGTACACCGACGTCCCCGCCGGCGACATCGGCGTGGGCGGCCGGGAGATCGGCTACCTGTTCGGCCAGTACAAGCGCATCACCAACCGCTACGAGTCGGGCGTCCTCACCGGCAAGGGCCTCACCTGGGGCGGCTCCCAGGTGCGCACCGAGGCCACCGGCTACGGCGCGGTCTTCTTCCTGAACGAGATGCTCAAGACCCAGGGCGATTCCTTCGACGGCAAGCGGGTCGTCGTCTCCGGCTCCGGCAACGTGGCCGTGTACGCGACCGAGAAGGTCGAGCAGCTGGGCGGCACCGTCGTCGCGTGTTCCGATTCGTCGGGCTACGTGGTGGACGAGAAGGGCATCGACCTCGAGCTGCTCAAGGACGTCAAGGAGCGCCGCCGCGCCCGGATCGACGTCTACGCGGCCGAGCGCGGCGCGATCTTCGTCCCCGGCGGCTCCGTCTGGGACGTGCCGTGCGACATCGCGCTCCCCTGCGCCACCCAGAACGAGCTCGACGGTGACGCCGCCGACCGGCTGATCAAGAACGGCACCACGTACGTCGCCGAGGGCGCGAACATGCCGTGCACCCCCGACGCGGTACGACTCTTCGCCGAGGCGAAGGTCGCCTTCGCGCCCGGCAAGGCCGCCAACGCCGGCGGCGTCGCGACCAGCGCCCTCGAGATGCAGCAGAACGCCTCCCGCGACTCCTGGTCCTTCGACTACACCGAGGACCGGCTCGCCCACATCATGAGCGGCATCCACGACCGCTGCCTGGAGACCGCCGACGAGTACGGCAGCCCGGGCGACTACGTGACCGGCGCGAACATCGCCGGGTTCATCCGCGTCGCCAACGCGATGCTCGCCCTCGGCGTCATCTAGGCGCTCGTCACCGCACGCGGAGCGGCCCGGTCCACACGTAGTGGCCGGGCCGCTCCTGCGCGTAGCCCACCCGGTAGGTGCCGGCGGGCAGGTCCCGCACGGTGACGGTGGCGGTGAAGACCCCGCGACGCCGGGTCCAGGCGAGCTCGGTCGACGGGGCGTCGTCGTCGGCCACGAGCACCCAGGCGTCGCCGTCGCGTCGCTCCACCCGCAGGTAACTGTCCGGGATCACGCGGTTCGGGTGCGGGCATTCGAACCCGACGGCGACCCGTCCGTCCGGTCCGGGGGTGCGCACCGTCGTCACGCGGACCGGGCGTGGACGGCTCAGCGCCACCCCGCCCGACGGTGACCCGAAGCGCCCGGGCCGCTGCCGGGGCGGGGGCGTGCCCCGGTCGGTCGGGCGGCCCGCCGCGAGGTCGGCGGCGAGCCGCTGCGCCGCCTCGGTGAAGGCCGCGAGTTCGTTGCGGCCGAAGACGGTGCTGCCCGCCTCGTAGCGCTGGGCGTCGTACTCCTCGGGCGTGGTAAGGTAGTGCGCGTAGCCGTTGGCGTAACCCTGGACCAGCACGTCCCGCGGGTCGATCCCCGCCGCGGCGGCGACCGCGGAGCGCAGCCGGGCACCCGCGGTCACGGTGACCTCCACGGGCAGGCACAACAGGTGCAGCTCGCCGAGACGCACCAGCTGCACCGGCAGGCGCTCCTGCACCCAGCCCAGAGCGCCGACGGGCAGGAGCATCTCCTTCGGTGCCTGTCGCGAACGCAGGGCCGGAGACCGCCGGTACAGGGCCCGGCTGATCGCACCGACCCGGTTGCCGAGCCCCTGGTGGAAGGCCGGCGAGCCGAGCCCGTCGGAGGTGCCGGCCGCGAAGGCCGCGCCGAGCACGGCGCGCCCCGTCGGCCCGTTCGCGGTGCGGGCGGCGCCGAAGTCCACGTACGCGAGCCGGTACCCGATCGGGGGCGCGAGCGCACGGCCCGGGCCGGCCGCGAGCCGCCGCGCCACCGCCAGCTGTCGCCGGCCGATCTCGGCGGTGTTGTCCCGCTCGTCGTCGGTGGGGCCGTGGCCGGCGCTGCCACCCAGGTTGGGCGACATGTCACCGGAATTGGTCTGCGCGAACGCTCCGACGAAGTCCGGACGGTGCGCCCGCTCGGCGGCCTCCCACGCGGCGGCCGCCCAGCCCTTGTTGTCGGAGCTGATGAGGCGGTTCCCGTTCCCCATCGAGGTGCAGTGCACCGCGAACCAGTCGATCGCCGCGCGGAGCTCGCCGTCGCGTTCGATCCGCAGGAGGGTCACGGCGGGATCGATCCGTCCGGGGAGCCGGTCGCGGTCCGGGTTGCGGTCGAAGGACGAGGCGCTGCGATTGACCGAGGCGTCGTGCAGCTCCCCGCGCGCGAGGGACAGCTCCGCCGGGGCGAGCGCCGCCTCGGCGTCGAGGACGGCACGCACCACCCCGTCGACGAGCCGATGGAAGGTGCGCCGGTGCCACCCGAACGTGGTGATGTTGTACAGCCGGTGACGCCCGTGACCGCCGGGACCGCAGTGCGTGTGGGTCGCGGTGAGCACCACGTTCTCCGCCGAGAGCCGGCCGCCGGTCGCGGCCGCGAGCCGATCCGTGATCTCGTCGACGGCGGCCTGGAAGAACATCCCGATATCGGCGACGACGAAGGCCACCCGGTGATCGCCCGCCGCGACGACGAAGGCGCGCGCCCACTGCCGCGTCACCAGCCCGCGACCGCGCTGGCCCGGCATGCCGTAGCCCATGAACCCGACGCCCCACGGCTCGCCCGTGATGTCGGCCTTCGCCCAGCCCGCGCGCATGCCGAAAGGCTAGTCGAGCCTCGGCGGCGCGGTCCGCACCAGCCGCGGGTCCGGCTCCCCGCCGGACATCCGGAGCGCACCGACGAGGACGCGGCCCAGGGTGAGCAGCCCCCTGGGGCTGCGCAGGTTCAGGCCGGCGAGAAGCTGGCGGAGGATGGTCAGCTGGTCGAAGTAGATCCGCTCCGCGACCAGGTTCTCCGCCTCGTCGAAGACGAAGTAGGCCGTCATCCGCGTGCGATGCCGGCCGCCGGTGGGCGGCATCCCGCCGAGCCGGCCGCGCTGGGTCCCGAGGAGCCAGAATTCGACGATCACCGCGTCCGCGCTGTGCCGCAAAGCGATCAGCTCATGGTTCTGATCGGGGAAGGCCGTGCGCGTGTCGGTGTAGTAGTCGCGCACCTCGCGGTCCCCGTCGTGGACGGTCATCGACGCGATCAGCTCGTAGCGCGGGTGCGGGAAGGTCGACAGGGTCGCGTCCCAGTCCTGGCGGACCTCGTCCCGGAAGTGATCGAGCACGAGCTGCTCACGGGCGCGCAGGACCGGGACCGGCGGCAGCACGAAGCGCGAAGTGTGGTCGCTCATCGGGATAGCGTACCCACACTGTGGGTAATTTCGGGTATCGAAGATGAGGAATGATGTGGTTCATGACCGACCCGCGCCCCCGCCGAGGCCGCCCCGCGCTGGGCGCGCCCAGGCTGAGCCGGGCCGCGGTCGTCGAGGCCGCGCTGGCGCTGATCGACCGGGACGGAGTGGCCGAGGTCAGCATGCGCTCCATCGCCCGGCACCTGTCCGTCGACCCGAAGAGCCTCTACAACCACGTGCGGGACAAGGACGACCTGCTCGACGCGGTCACCGAGCACCTGCTCCGGTCGATCGTCGTCCACGTCCCCACCGGCGACCTGCGGACGGACCTGGAGGGGGTGGCCCGGGCCTTCCGCACCGCCGCCCAGGCCCACCCGCGGGCCGCGACACTGGTGCTCACCCGCCAGGTGCAGTCCGTCGCCGCCCTGGCGCCGACCCAGTCCATCCTCGACGTCCTCCTCACCGCCGGGTTCCCGCCCGACGAGGCGGTGCACCTGATGCGGGCGCAGCTCGCCGCCCTGATCGGGACCCTGCTCCGCGAGTTCGAGGCGGCCCCGACCTTCGGTGTGACGGACGCCGAGGCGATCGCACGCCGCGAGGGCGCCCTCGCGGCGTGCGGCCTCCCGGCGGTGCAGGCCGTCGCGCCCGAGCTCGCCCGGTTCGACGCCGACGCCGAGTTCGCGTACATGATCGACCTGTCGATCGGCGCGGTGGAGGCGCGGCTCGCCCGGCGGGGTTGACCGAGGGTCACCCGATCCGGAGCGGATCGATCTGGATGCGCACGGGATCGCCCTCCCTCCGCAGGCTCCGGCCCACCTGGGCCAGGAACAGGGCCCGCGCGAGGGCGCGGCCGTCGCGCCGCGCCACCCGGACGAGCAGGCGCTGGGGCGGCGGCCCCGCATCCGGTGCGCCCGGGATCCGCACCCCGGGCGGCAGGTCGACGGGGCCGAGCACCTCCGCCCCGTCGGGCAGCTCGGCGGCGTCCACGACGCCCCGGATGTCGGGCTCCGCACCGTCGAGCGCGGCGAGATGCGTGGCCGGGGGGAAGCCCACCTCGGCGCGTTCGGCGAGCTCGGCCGCGGCGAACCCGGCCGCGTCCCACCGGATCAGCGCCTGCACGGCGCGGATCCCCGCGTCCGCGCCGCACACCACCGCACCGTCGGCGGCCACCAGCGCCGTCGCGTTCATCCACCGGCGCAGCGTCTCCTCCGCCGCCCGCAGGTCGGCGCGGCCGAGCATCAGCCAGCCGTCCAGCAGCAGCGCCGCCCCGTAGCCGCCCGGAGTGACGGGCTCCGCCCCCGGCGTCGCGACGACGATCCGCCGGCCGCCCGGCGCCTCGGCGAGCACCGTCGTGCCGCCCGAGACGGTGACCGCCGCCCCCGGGAAGGCCCGCCCGAGCTCCTCGGCGGTGCGCATGGCCCCCACGATCACGGCCCGCATGGTGGTGCCGCCGCAGGCCGGGCACCGGTAGCCGGCGTCGGTCTGCGCACACCAGCGGCAGCGCAGCACGCCACCGTCGGCCTGCTCCAGCGGGCCGTGGCAGCGCCGGCAGCGGGCCGGGGTGCGACACCGCGCGCAGGACAGGGCGGGGGCGTACCCGCGGCGCGGGACCTGCACGAGAACGGGCCGCTCGGCGTCGAGGGCCTCCCGCGCCGCGGCGAACGCCGCCGCCGGCAGGCGGGCCGAGCGCGCGAGCGGATCCCGCGCGAGCGCGACGTCCGAGTCGGCGGTGCCGGAGATCCGGGGCGAGCGACTCCGCACCAGCGCGCGGGGCGCGGTGATCTCCGCGGCCCAGCCGGCCTCGATGAGCGACTGCGACTCGGGGGTACGGGCGAACCCGCCGATCACCAGCGCGGCGCCCTCCTGGTGCGCGCGCAGGGCCAGTACCTCGCGCGTGTGCGGATACGGCGCCCGCGGCTCCACGAAGGATTCGTCGCCGTCGTCCCAGAGGGCGATCAGGCCGAGATCGGGCAGCGGAGCGAACGCCGCGCTCCGCGTGCCGATCACCAGGCGCGCCCGGCCGAGCAGCGCGAGCAGCCACCGCCGGTACCGCGCGGACGGTCCGAGCCCCGCGGCGAGGACCGCCGGTTCGAGGTGGGCGCAAGCCGCCGCGAGCCGGTCGAGGTCGCTCTGGTCCGGGACGATGAGCAGGGCCGTCCGGCCCGCCGCGACGACGGTGCCCGCCAGCTCTGCCAGGCGGGCCGCCCAGTCCTCCCCGGGCAGGGCCTGCCAGACGGCGCGGGGCGCGCGCCCCGCGACGGCCGCGGCCGCGAACTGGGCGCCGTGGGTGTATTCGGCGAGCGCCGAGGGGGGCGCCTCCGGCGGGACGTGGGCGGCCGGTTCCTGTTCGAGGAGGGCCTTCTCGACGCGCGCGTGCCGGGGCGGGATCGCGAGCCGCAGCACATCGGCCCGCGTCCCGGCGTACCGCGCAGCGACCTCCGTGACCAGGCGCAACACCGCTCCGGTGAGCACCGGCATCGGCGAGACCACCCGCTGCAGCGGCGCGAGCCGGCCCTCGTGCTCGGTGCGCGGCAACCGCTCGAGGAGGTAGCCGTCGACCAGCCGGCCGGAGAACCGGACGCGGACCCGGACCCCGGGTCGCGCCTGCTCGTCGAGCTCGGGCGGCACGAGATAGTCGAACTCCCGATCGAGGTGGCTGACCTGCAGCAGGGGCAGGACCCGGGCGATCGGGAGTTCGACGGCGGCCTGAGCGGCCTCGGCGGGGCCGGGTGCGGTCACACCGGACGAGCCGGCCGTCAGAGGCCGGCCGCGGCGCGCAGGGCGTCCACGCGGTCGGTGCGCTCCCACGGCAGGTCGATGTCGGTGCGACCGAAGTGGCCGTACGCCGCCGTGGGCGCGTAGATCGGCCGCAGCAGGTCCAGGTCGTTGATGATCGCCCGCGGCCGCAGATCGAAGACGCTCGTGATGGCCTGCTGGATCTTGGCCGGGTCGAGCTGCTCGGTGCCGAAGGTCTCCACGAACAGGCCCACCGGCGCAGCCTTGCCGATCGCGTAGGCCACCTGGACCTCGATCCGCTCCGCCAGGCCCGCGGCGACGGCGTTCTTCGCCACCCAGCGCATGGCGTACGCGGCCGAGCGGTCCACCTTCGACGGATCCTTGCCGGAGAAGGCGCCGCCGCCGTGACGGGCCATGCCGCCGTAGGTGTCGACGATGATCTTGCGGCCGGTCAGGCCCGCGTCGCCCATCGGCCCACCGAGCACGAACTTGCCGGTCGGGTTCACCAGCAGCCGCACCTCGGAGGTGTCCAGGCTCGGCAGGTTCAGGTCCCGGATCACGGTGTCCAGCACGTGCGCGCGCAGGTCCGGCGCCAGCATGCCGTCGATGTCGATGTCCGCCGCGTGCTGGCTGGAGATCACCACCGTGTCCAGCCGGACGGGCTGCTCCCCCGCGTACTCGATGGTGACCTGCGTCTTACCGTCCGGCCGCAAGTACGGCAGCGTCCCGTTCTTGCGGACCTCGGTCAGTCGCCGCGAGAGCCGGTGCGCCAACGAGATCGGCAGCGGCATCAGCTCGGGGGTGTCCGAGCAGGCGTAGCCGAACATCAGGCCCTGATCGCCCGCGCCCTGCGCGTCGATCTCGTCCTGGCCGCCGTCGACCCGGTGCTCGTAGGCCCGGTCCACGCCCTGCGCGATCTCCGGGCTCTGCGCACCGATCGCGATGTTGACGCCGCAGGAGTTGCCGTCGAAGCCCTTCGCGGAGCTGTCGTAGCCGATCTCCAGGACCTTATCCCGGACGATGTGCGGGATGTCCGCGTAGGCCGAGGTGGTCACCTCGCCCGCCACATGGACCTGCCCGGTTGTGACCAAGGTCTCCACCGCAACGCGCGAAGCCGGGTCCTCGGCGAGCAGCGCATCCAGGATCGAATCCGAGATCGCGTCACAGATCTTGTCCGGGTGGCCCTCAGTGACCGACTCGCTGGTGAACAGGCGATGGGCGGAACTGGCGAAACCGGAAACCACGTCGGACGTCCTCTCGATATGCGTGCAAATGACAAAAACTATCGGGCGGAGTGCACCCGAGCGGCGGCGGCATCCAGTATGCGCGCGGCCATGGCGGATTTCGAGCCGAGCGGCAGGGCCGTCTCGCCACCGTCCGCTCCGAGCAGCCAGCCCGAGTTGTCGTCGACCTCGAAGGCCCTGCCGTCGCCGACGGCGTTGAGAACCAGGAGGTCGCATCCCTTGCGACGCAGCTTGGCGCGGCCGTAGTCGAGCACGGTGCCGCTCGCGTCCCCGGTCTCGGCGGCGAAGCCGACGATGACGGTCTCGGGCCGGAGCGCGCCCTCCCGTCGGGCGGCGACGAGGCCGGCGAGCACGTCGGGGTTTTCGATCATCGTGATCGATTCGAGCGCCCCGCTCGTCCCGTCGGCGCCCTTCTTGAGCTTGGTCGCGGCGACCTCGGCCGGCCGGTAGTCGGCGACCGCGGCGGCCATGATGACGAGGTCCGCGTCGGCCGCGTACTTCGTCATCGCGGCCTGCAGGTCCAGCGCGGAGCTGATGCGCACGACCTCGACCGCCGACGGGTCGGCGAGGCCGACCGTGTTCCCGGCCACGAGGGTGACCCGGGCCCCGCGCTGCGCCGCGAGCCGGGCCAGCGCGTAGCCCTGCTTCCCGGAGCTGCGGTTGGTGAGATACCGGACCGGGTCCAGCGCCTCCTTGGTGCCGCCCGCGGAGACGACGACTCTGCGGCCCTCGAGGTCGCGGTTCAACGCCCCGGGATGTTCGAGCAGGACGTCGGCGAGCGCGCCGATCTCGTCCGGCTCGGGCAGCCGGCCCGCGCCCGTGTCCTTGCCGGTGAGGCGGCCGGACGCCGGTTCGATGACGACGGCGCCCCGCTCGCGCAGCGTCGCGACATTGGCGCGCGTCGCGGGGTGCTCCCACATCTCGGTGTGCATCGCCGGGGCGAAGACCACCGGGCAGCGGGCGGTGAGGAGCGTGCCGGTGAGGAGGTCGTCGGCGCGCCCCTGGGCGGCGCGCGCCATCAGGTCCGCGGTGGCCGGTGCGATCACGACCAGGTCCGCGTTCTGCCCGAGGCGCACGTGCGGAACCTCGGGAATCGACTCGAAGACCGACGTCTGCACGGGGTTGCCGGACAGCGCCTCGAAAGTGGCGGCACCGACGAACTTCAGCGCGGACTCGGTGGGGATCACCCGCACCTCGTGCCCGCGCTCGGTGAAGTGCCTGATCAGGGCGCACGCCTTATAGGCGGCGATCCCGCCGCCTACCCCGACGATGATCATGGGCGATCAGCTCACTCGCCCTCGGTGTGCTCCAGGAGATCCTCGTGGATCTCGCGCAACGCGATCGACAGCGGCTTCTCGTGCAGACCCGGCTCGACGAGCGGGCCGACGTACTCGAGGATTCCGTCGGACAGGCTGTTGTAGTAGTCGTTGATCTGGCGCGCGCGCTTGGCCGCGTAGATCACCAGGGCGTACTTCGAGGAGGTGCGCTCGAGCAGCTCGTCGATCGGCGGGTTGGTGATGCCGAGCGGCTGGTCGTACACGGTCTCAGTGGTGGTGCTCACGCTTCTCCTACGTTACGAACTTCACTATTGTCGCTGGTCCACCCAGTCTACGCCCGAGGGGCGGCGGGGCTACTGCGTCGGGTCGCCGGCGCCGACCAGCAAGGATACCAAGTCACGCACGGCGCGGTCCAAGTCGTCGTTGACGACGACCGCGTCGTAGTCGTCGCGGGTGGCCATTTCGGCCCGCGCCGTCTCGAGCCGGCGCTCGATCTTCTCGGGGCTCTCGGTGCCGCGGCCCCGGAGCCTTCGCTCCAGCTCCTCCCAGCTCGGCGGGCTGAGGAAGACGGTCACCGCCTCCGGCAGCGCCTTCTTGACGCTGGCCGCGCCCGCGAGATCGACCTCGACCAGAACGGGACGGCCGGCCTCGAGCGCCTCGTAGACCGGCCCGGCGGGCGTGCCCGAGCGCTGCAGCCCCCCGTGGATCTCCGCCCATTCGAGCAGGTCACCGTCGGCGATGAGGCGGTCGAATCCGCGCTCGCCGACGAAGTGGTAGTCCCGGCCGTCCACCTCACCCGGACGCGGATCGCGCGTGGTGGCGGAGACCGAGAAGAACAGGTCGGGCACCTCCGAGCGGAGCCTGCCGACCACTGACGACTTACCGACGGCGGAGGGGCCGACCAGTACTACCAGTCGGCCCCTCCGGCCCGCGGGAACTTCTCCGGACACTGTGTGTCAGGCGGAGAACTTCTCGAGCAGCGCCTTGCGCTGCCGGTCGCCCAGACCGCGCACGCGGCGGGTGGGGGCGATCTCCAGCTCGGTCATGAGCTCCTGAGCCTTGACCTTGCCCACCTTGGGCAGGGCCTCGAGCAGGGCCGAGACCTTCATCTTGCCGAGGACCTCGTCGGTCTCGGCGTCCTTGAGCACCTGCTGCAGGGTGGTGCCGCCGCTCTTCAGTCGGTTCTTCAGCTCGGCGCGTGCGCGGCGAGCGGCAGCTGCCTTCTCCAGAGCAGCGGCGCGCTGCTCGTCGGTCAACTGGGGAAGGGCCACGATTCCTCCGTCTTCGATGTACTGGTCTTTGCCGCGTACTTGCGACTCCTGCGACGGTACCCACGTTTCGCCCGGGATGGGAACCCCACCCCCCTCTCACCTGCGGATTGGCGGTGCTGTATCCCCTGCGCACCCCGGTCCGGGCCGCACCCCCGGCGCCAGCCACGAAACCGTCGAACCACGGTGCCGCACAACGGTTCCTGACTCCACGGCCACACCGACCCGCACTCCGCGCGATGTGACACGTGTAACTGGTGTGACCTGGGAAGATGTCCGGAAGTCATCTCCCCTCGTCGCGCGTGTCGAGCGCCCGCAGACGCCCCCCGGGACGGCGACGACGCCGGGACCGGACCGGAGCTACTCCGTCGTCACCGGCGCGCGCCGCCCCGCACCCGGGGGCGGCGTCCGGTCCACGTACCGGACCACGGGTTCGACGATGCGTGCGGCGACCGGGCCGACCACCGCCATGATGAGCACGTAGGTGGTCGCCAGCGCCGCGAGCCGCCCGTCCACCGCGCCCGCCGCGACCGCGAGCCCCGCGATCACGATGGAGAACTCACCGCGGGCGACGAGGGCCGCACCCGCCCGCGCACGGCCCATCCGCTTGATCCCGGCCCGCTTGGCCGCCCACCACCCCGTCGCGACCTTCGTGGCGGTGGTGACGACCGCGAGCAGCACCGCCCACCCGAGCACCGGGGGGATCGCCCGCGGGTCGGTGTTCAACCCGAAGACCACGAAGAACAGGGCCGCGAACAGATCCCGCAGCGGCTCGAGCAGGCGCACCGCCTCGTGCGCGATCGACCCGGAGATGGCGATGCCCAGCAGGAAGGCCCCGACCGCGGCCGAGACCTGCAGCGCCGAGGCGATGCCCGCCACCAGGAGCGCCGCGCCGAGCAGCTTGAGCAGGAAGACCTCGCGGTCCTCGCTGTAGACGATCGCGGAGACGCGGTGCCCGTACCGCAGGGCCGAGACGAGGACGACCGTGACCACCACGATGGCGATGGTGACGGCCTCGACCTCGCCGGCCAGGCCGAGCCCGGCCAGGATCGCCGTGAGGATCGGCAGGTACACCGCCATCGCGAGGTCCTCGAAGACCAGGACCGATAGCACCACCGGCGTCTCGCGGTTGCCGAGCCGGCCCAGATCGCTGAGCACCTTCGCCGCGATCCCGGACGAGGAGATGTACGTCACGCCCGCCAGCACCAGCGCCCCCGTCGGGCCCCAGCCGAGGATCAGGGCGACGATCACGCCGGGCGTGGCGTTGAGCACGATGTCCAGCACACCGGCCAGCCACGACTGCCGCAGGCCCGTCACCAGCTCGGCGGCGGTGTACTCGAGCCCCAGCATCAGTAGGAGCAGGACCACGCCGATCTCCCCGGCCGTGTGGCTGAACTCCGTGGCCTGCCCCAGCGGGATCACGCCGCCCGCGCCGAAGGCCAGGCCGCCGATCAGGTACAGCGGGATCGGGGAGATCCCGATCCGGGTGGCCACGCGTCCGAGAAAACCGAGGGCGAAGAAGATCGCCCCCAGTTCGATGAGCGCGAGCGTGCTCTCACTGACGTGGAGGTTCACCCGTTCGTCAGGATCTGCGCGGCACCGTCGAGCCCCTGAGCGGTGCCGACCACCACGAGCAGGTCACCCGCGGTGAAGACGAACTCGGGCCCCGGAGAGGGCTGCACCTCGCCCGCCCGCATCACCGCGACGATCGACACCTTGGTGCGCGTGCGCATCTGCGTCTCGCCCAGGGTGCGCCCGTCGTACGGCGAGTGCGGCTGGATCGGCATCTGCCGGGTGTTGATGCCCTCGAGCTCCCGGTGCTCGTCGCGCAGCTGGTTGACCAGCTGCGGCGCCCCGAGGAGGTTGGCCAGCACCGCGGCCTCCTCGTTGGACAGCGGCACCTGGGCGCCGCACGCGTCCGGATCGTCCCGTTCCGACAGGATCAGGTCGACGGTGCCGTCCCGATGGGCCACCACACCCACCCGCCTGCCGGTGGTGATCTCGAAGTCCTTCCGGACGCCGATTCCGGGCAGCGGGGTCACATCCACGTTCACCCCGCCGAGGATAGACCTCGCGGCTCAGCCGAGAGCGCGCTCCACGTCATCCCGCACGGACAGCGCCGCGGACCGCAGGGCGGCGACGTCGGGACCCGCGGACAGGACCTGGCGCGACGAGTTCGGCAACACCGTCTGATCGCGGCCGACGATCGCGGCGAGATCGGCCGGGGTGGCGCCCTGCGCGCCCAGGCCGGGCGCGAGGATCGGACCGCGCAGGCCGTCCAGGTCCAGGCCGTGCTCGCGGGTGGCACCCACCACGAGGCCGACGGTGCCGGTCCCGTCCGCGTTGTCGGCCCGGGCATCGTCGACGATGCGCTGACCGACACCGTCGGCCTGGACCTGCGCGCCCTCGGGGTTGGAGGTGCGCGCGAGCACGAAGACGCCGCGCCCGGCGGCCCGGGCCGCGTCGATCGCAGGCGCGAGCGAGCCGTAACCGAGGTACGGCGAGAGGGTCACCGCGTCCGCGGCCAGCGGCGAATCGCCGAGCCAGGCGCGGGCGTAGCCGGCCATGGTGGAGCCGATGTCGCCGCGCTTGGCGTCGGCGATCACGACGGTGCCCGCCTCCCGGCAGGCCGCGGTCACCTCCTCCAGGGCGAGCAGGCCGGCGGCGCCGAACTGCTCGAAGAAGGCGACCTGCGGCTTGACGAAGCCGACTTCGCCCGCGAAGGCCTCCGCGCAGCGCAGGCCGAACTCGCGGACGCCGGCGGCATCGTCGGACAGCCCCCACGCGGCGAGCAGCGGCGGGTGCGGGTCGATGCCCACCACCAGCCGGCCGCGCGCCGCGACGGCGCCGGCGACGCGGTCCGCGAAGGTCACCGGTTCACCAGCGCCGCGTGCATGTCCTGCAGGCTCTTGACGCCGATGCCGCCGCGCAGCGCCGCCTCGATGCCCTGGACCGCGGCCGAGGCGCCCTGCACGGTGGTCACGCACGGCACCGAGGCCTGGACCGCGGCGGTACGGATCTCGTAGCCGTCGACGCGGGGTCCCGCGTTGCCGTACGGGGTGTTGATGATCAGGCCCACCTCGCCGGCCTTGATCTTGTCGACGATCGACTGCTCGCCGTCGGGGATGACGTCCGAGTGCTTGAACACGGTCTCGACCTGGACGCCGTTGCGCCGCAGCACGTCCGCGGTGCCCTCGGTCGCGAGGATCGTGAAGCCCAGGTCGGCGAGCCGCTTGATCGGGAAGATCAGCGAGCGCTTGTCCTTGTTCGCGACGGAGACGAAGACCTTGCCGGTGGCCGGCAGCGAGCCGCTGATCGCGGTCTGCGACTTGGCGAAGGCGGTGCCGAAGTCCCGGTCCACGCCCATCACCTCGCCCGTGGACTTCATCTCCGGCGAGAGCAGCGAGTCGACGCCGGTGCCGTCCGCGCGGCGGAACCGGTTGAAGGGCAGCACCGCCTCCTTGACCGAGACCGGCGCGTCGATCGGCATCAGCGAGCCGTCGCCCTCCGCCGGGAGGATCTGCTGCTCGCGGAGCTCGGCGATGGTCTGCCCCAGCATGACCCGCGCGCACGCCTTGGCGAGCTGCACGGCGGTGGCCTTCGAGACGAAGGGCACCGTGCGCGAGGCGCGCGGATTGGCCTCGAGGACGTAGAGCACGTCGTCCTTGAGCGCGTACTGCACGTTCATCAGGCCGTGCACGCCGATGCCGCGGGCGAGCGCCTCGGTCGCGGTGCGCACGGCATCGATGTCGGCGCGGCCCAGCGTGGTGGGCGGCAGCGAACAGGCCGAGTCGCCGGAGTGGATACCGGCCTCCTCGATGTGCTCCATGATGCCGCCGATGAAGACCTCGCCGGTCGCGTCGCACAGGGCGTCCACGTCGATCTCCACGGCGTCCTCGAGGAACCGGTCGACGAGGACCGGGCGGTCGGGGGCGAGCTCCGTGGCGCGGGAGATGTAGTCCAGCAGCGCCTTCTCGTCGTAGACGATCTCCATGCCGCGGCCGCCGAGCACGTAGGAGGGGCGCACCAGCACCGGGTACCCGATGCCGGCCGCGACGTCCCGAGCACCGTCGGCGGTGGTGGCGGTACCGAACTTCGGCGCCGGCAGGCCCGCCTCGGTGAGCACGCGCCCGAACTCTCCGCGGTCCTCGGCGAGGTCGATGGCCTCGGGCGAGGTGCCGACGATCGGCAGGCCGGCGGCCTTGAGGCGCGCCGCGAGGCCCAGCGGCGTCTGGCCGCCGAGTTGCACGATGACGCCGACGACGCCCGGGCCGCCCTCTCCGGAGAGCTGCTCCGAGTGGTACACCTCGAGGACGTCCTCGAAGGTCAGCGGCTCGAAGTAGAGCCGGTCGGCGGTGTCGTAGTCGGTGGAGACGGTCTCCGGGTTGCAGTTGATCATCACCGTCTCGTAGCCGGCCTCGCTCAGGGTGAGCGCGGCGTGGACGCACGAGTAGTCGAACTCGATGCCCTGACCGATGCGGTTCGGGCCCGAGCCGAGGATGAGGACCTTGGGCCGCTCCGTCTGCGGGGCCACCTCGCTCGTGGCCGACGGGTCGAGCTCGTAGCTGCTGTAGTGGTACGGCGTCTTCGCCTCGAACTCGGCGGCGCAGGTGTCGACGGTCTTGTAGACCGGGCGGATGCCGTGCTCGTGCCGGTAGGCCCGGACCTCGTCCTCGGTGACGCCGCGCAGGTCGGCGATCTGCAGGTCCGAGAAGCCGTGGGTCTTGGCCAGCCGCACCAGATCCGGGGTCAGATCCGCATCGCGGACCTGCGCGCCGAGATCGATGACGGCCTTGATCTCCTCGAGGAACCAGGGGTCGATCGCGGTCGCGTCGAAGACCTGCTCGACGGTGGCGCCCAGCTCGAAGGCGCGGCCGATCAGGTAGAAGCGTCCGTCCTTGGGGGTCTTGATCTCCTGCAGCAGCTCGTCGAGGCTCCCCTCGACTGGCGCGCCCGTCCAGAACCCGTGGCGCTTGGTCTCGAGGGAACGCATGACCTTGCCGAAGGCCTCGGCGAAGCTGCGGCCCAGGCTCATCGCCTCGCCCACCGACTTCATCGTGGTGGTGAGCGTGTCGTCGGCGCCGGGGAACTTCTCGAAGGCGAACCGCGGAGCCTTGACGACTACGTAGTCGAGGGTCGGCTCGAAGCACGCCGGGGTCTCGCCGGTGATGTCGTTGAGGATCTCGTCGAGCGTGTAGCCCACGGCGAGCTTCGCCGCGATCTTCGCGATCGGGAAGCCGGTGGCCTTCGACGCCAGGGCCGACGAACGGGAGACGCGCGGGTTCATCTCGATCGTGACCAGGCGGCCGTCGCGCGGGTTCTGCGCGAACTGGATGTTGCAGCCGCCGGTGTCGACGCCCACCTCGCGGAGGATGGCGATCGACTGGTCGCGCATGATCTGGTACTCGCGGTCGGTCAGCGTCATGGCGGGAGCGACGGTGACCGAGTCGCCGGTGTGCACGCCGACGGGGTCGACGTTCTCGATCGAGCAGACGACCACCACGTTGTCGCGGCCGTCGCGCATGAGTTCGAGCTCGTACTCCTTCCAGCCGAGGATCGACTCCTCGATGAGCACGTTCGCCGTCGGCGAGGCGGCGAGGCCGGCGCCGGCGATGCGGATCAGGTCGGCCTCGTCGTAGGCCATGCCCGAGCCGAGGCCACCCATGGTGAACGACGGGCGGACGACGACGGGGTAGCCGAGGTCGGCGACCGTCTCCTTGCACTCGTCGAGGGTGAAACACACCTTGGAGCGGGCGGATTCGCCGCCGATCTTGGCGACGATGTCCTTGAACATCTGCCGGTCCTCGCCGCGCTGGATGGCGTCGAAGTCGGCACCGATCAGGCTGATGCCGTACTTGTCGAGGATGCCCTGCTCGTGCAGGCCCACCGCGGCGTTGAGCGCCGTCTGCCCGCCGAGGGTGGCCAGCACCGCGTCGATCGGGAAGCCCTTGTCGCGCTCGGCGACGATGACCTTCTCGATGTACTCGGGCGTGATGGGCTCGATGTACGTGGCATCCGCGAACTCGGGATCGGTCATGATCGTGGCCGGGTTCGAGTTCACCAGCGAGACGCGCAGGCCCTCGGCGCGGAGCACGCGGCAGGCCTGGGTGCCGGAGTAGTCGAACTCGCAGGCCTGGCCGATCACGATCGGCCCGGAGCCGATCACCAGGACGTGCTGGATGTCGGTGCGCCGTGGCATTACTTGTCTCCCATAACAGTCGCGAACTTGTCGAAGAGGTAGGCGGCGTCGTGCGGACCCGCCGCGGCCTCCGGGTGGTACTGGACCGAGAAGGCGCGGCCGTCCAGCAGCTCGACGCCCTCGACGGTGCCGTCGTTGGCGCACACGTGGCTGACGCGGCCGCGGCCGAACGGGGTGTCGAACTCGGCGCCGCGCTCGCCCTCAAGGGCGAAGCCGTGGTTCTGCGCGGTGATCGAGATCCGGCCGGTGCTGTGCTCCACGACCGGGATGTTGATGCCGCGGTGGCCGAACTTCATCTTGTACGTCTGCAGGCCGAAGGCGCGGCCCAGCAGCTGGTTGCCGAGGCAGATGCCGAACAGCGGCAGGCCGGCGTCGAGGACGCCGCGGGTGAGCTCCACCTCGTGCTCCGCGGTGGCGGGATCGCCGGGGCCGTTGGAGAGGAAGAAGCCGTCCGGGTTGAGCGAGCGCACCTCGTCCAGCGTGATGGTCGACGGGACGACGTGCACCCGCATGCCGCGCTCGGCGAACATGCGCGGGGTGTTGGTCTTGATGCCGAGGTCCACGGCCACGACGGTGAACCGCGGGTCACCCTCCGGCTCGATCGTGTAGGACTCGGTGGTCGAGACCTCACCGATCAGGTTCTGCCCCTTCATCGACGGCTGCGCGCGCACCCGGTCGAGGAGCTCGGCCTCGGAGGCGAGCGCATCGCCGGAGAAGATCCCGGCCCGCATGGAACCGTGATCCCGCAGGCGGCGCACCAGCGCGCGGGTGTCGATGCCGGCGATGCCGACGACCTCCTGGTCCACCAGCTCGCCCTCGAGCGTGCCGCTGGAGCGCCAGTTGCTCACGCGGCGAGTGGGATTGCGCACCGCGTACCCGGCGACCCAGATCTTGTCGCCCCTGCTCTCGTCATCCTCGTCGTTCCAGCCCGTGTTACCGATCTGGGGCGCGGTGGCCACCACGATCTGGCGGGCGTACGACGGGTCGGTGAGCGTCTCCTGGTAGCCGGTCATCGCGGTACAGAAGACGGCCTCGCCGAGGGTCTGTCCGACGGCGCCGAACTCGACCCCGCGGTGCACCGTTCCGTCTTCGAGAACCAGCAGTGCTCTGTTGTCGGCAGCCATCTCTAACTTTCCCTCACGTCCATCAGTTTTCGATACGTCGTCTTGTCGTCGGCGCGGAAGCCCGTGTCCACGACGGTGCCCGTCGGCAGCTCCCAGCGGAACACCAGCAGGCCGTCGCCCGGCATCACCTTGCCGGCCAGCTTGGAGGCCCGGCGCACCTCGACCAGGCGCTCGTCGGCGATCCACATCGGATTGCCGCGCCCGCGCTCCATCAGGTACCCGTCCGCGTAGCGGCTCAGGTTCACCGTGGCCCGATAGCCCCAGTCCCCCACCGCGACCCGGTCCTGCCAGTGCGGCGCCACGGTGCTGCCGACGTACACGCCGGAGACCGGGCCGAAGACCAGCTCGCTGAGCTTGACCGGCGTGCTGGGGATCTCGCCGACGGCCGCGGCCTGACGCTGCCCGCGGCGGCGCCAGCCCACGGCCATCAACGAGAACAGGCCGGCGAGCACCACCAGCACGAGCACCAGCGTCGCGAGATCGCTGACGCTCACGCCCGCTCCCCGGATCCCGGCGCGGAGGCGGCGCCGTCGCGGGCGGTGATCCGGCCGCGCAGCAGCGTCAGCACCGGCTTGGCACGGAAGTCCAGCTCGGCGAACGGGGTGTTGCGCGAGCGGCTCGCGAGTTCGTCCGCGCGCACCGTCCAGCCCAGGTCGGGGTCGACCAGCGTCAGGTTCGCGGGCTCACCCACCGCGATCGGCCGGCCCTGGTCGTCCAGGCGCGCGATCCGCGCGGGCTTCTCGCTCATCACCCGCGCCACATCGCGCCAGCTCAGATCGCCGGTCTCCACGCAGACCTGCGCGACGATCGCCAGCGCGGTCTCCAGGCCTAGCATCCCGGGGCGGGCGGCGGCGAACTCGCAGCACTTGTCCTGATCGGCGTGCGGCGCGTGGTCGGTGGCGACGCAGTCGATCACCCCGTCCCGCAGCGCCTTCCGCAGCGCCGCCACATCCGACGCCTCGCGCAGGGGCGGGTTCACCCGGTTCACCGCGTCGTAGGTGGCCAGCCGCGAATCGTCGAGCAGCAGGTGGTGCGGCGTCACCTCGGCGGTGATGTCGATGCCCTGCCCCTTGGCCCAGATCAGCAGTTCGACGGTGCCCGCCGTCGAGGCGTGGCAGATGTGCACGCGCGCACCGGCATCGCGGGCGAGCAGCGCATCGCGGGCGACGATCGCCTCCTCGGCGGCGCGGGGCCAGCCGGTGAGGCCGAGGCGCGCCGCCTCCGGCCCCTCGTGCGCCACGGCGCCCTGCGTCAGCCGCGGCTCCTCGGCATGCTGCGCGATGACCACACCGAGCGACGCGGAGTACTCCAGCGCGCGCCGCATGAGGAGCGGATCGGAGACGCACACGCCGTCGTCGGAGAAGACCCGCACCCGGCCGCTGGAGGCGGCCATCATGCCCATCTCGGCGAGCTTCTCGCCCTTCAGGCCCACCGTGACGGCGCCGACGGGGTGCACGTCGACGAGACCCACCTCCTGGCCGCGGCGGTGGACGTGGTCGGTGATCACCGCGGAGTCGGCGACCGGGCTGGTGTTCGCCATAGCGAAGACGGCGGTGTACCCGCCGAGCGCCGCAGCGGCGGAACCGGATTCGATGGTCTCCGTGTCCTCGCGGCCGGGCTCGCGCAGGTGCGTGTGCAGGTCGACGAAGCCGGGCAGCAGGATCGTGCCGCCACCGTCGATCACCTCGGCGCCCTCCGGCGCCGCCAGGCCGGGCCCGATCCCCACGATCTCGCCGCCGGCGATCGCGACGTCGACCGGATCACCCTCGCCGTAGGGACGGACGTTCTTGAGCAGCAGGCCGGTCATTTACGTATCCCCTTCTTTCGCGAGCAGATGGAAGAGCACGGCCATGCGCACATGCACACCGTTGTTGACCTGCTGCAGGATCGCGGCCTGCGCAGAATCCGCCACGGAGTAACCGATCTCCATGCCGCGCAGCATCGGGCCCGGGTGCAGCACCACGGCGTGCTCGGGCAGGAGCGCCGCCCGCTGCGGGTTGAGCCCGAACCGCACCGAGTACTCGCGCTCGCTCGGGAAGAAGCCGCCGTTCATACGCTCGGCCTGCACGCGGAGCATCATCACCGCGTCGGCGCCGGGCAGCTCGGCCTCGAGCGAATCGGCGACCGTGACCGGCCAGGTCTCGACGCCCACCGGCAACAAGGTGCGGGGCGCCACCAGCACCACCTCGGCGCCGAGTGTGGACAGCAGCAGGGCGTTCGAGCGCGCCACCCGGCTGTGCAGCACGTCGCCGACGATCACCACCCGGCGGCCCTCGATGCCGCCGAGGCGCTGCCGCAGCGTCAGCGCGTCGAGCAGGGCCTGCGTCGGATGCTCGTGCATGCCGTCGCCAGCGTTGATCACGACGGGGCCCGGCAGGCCGCCGAGCGCCGCGGCGGAGTTCGTCCACGCCGCGATCTGCTGCGCCGCACCGGAAGCCGGGTGGCGCACGATCAGCGCGTCGGCGCCCGCCGCGTGCAGCGTCAGCGCGGTGTCGCGCAGCGACTCCCCCTTCGCGACGGAGCTGCCGGAGGCGGAGACGTTGATCACGTCGGCGCTCATCCACTTGCCCGCCACCTCGAAGGAGACGCGCGTGCGGGTCGAATTCTCGTAGAAGACCGTCATCACGGTGCGGCCGCGCAGGGTGGGCAGCTTCTTGACCTCGCGGCCGAGCAGCGCCTGCTGCAACCGGTCCGCCTCGTCGAGGATCTCCTCGGCCTCCGCGCGGCTCAGATCCGCCGCCGAGAGCAGGTGCCTGGTCACTGATCGCCCCCCGACGCGCTCGACTCGGAGGCCGGCAGCTCGGAGATCACCACGGAGTCCTCTCCGTCCTTCTCCTGCAGCCGGACGTGGACGTCCTCCTGGCGGGACGTGGGGATGTTCTTGCCGACGTAGTCGGCGCGGATCGGCAGCTGCCGGTGACCGCGGTCCACGAGGACCGCGAGCTGCACCGCGGCCGGCCGCCCGATGTCACGGAGCGAGTCGAGCGCGGCGCGCACCGTCCGGCCCGAGTACAGGACGTCGTCGACCAGGATGACGAGGGCACCGTCGACGCCCTGCGGCGGCACCGTGGTCCGTTCGAGCGGGCGATGGGGCTTGTGCCGCAGATCGTCGCGGTAGAGCGTGATGTCGAGGTGACCGACGGGCACCGCCACGCCGGAGAACTCCTCGATATCGGCCGCCAGCCGGGCAGCGAGAACCGCTCCGCGAGTGGGAATGCCGAACATGACGACGCGGGGCGGATCGCCGCCGGCGTCCAGGGCCGTCTTCTCGATGATCTGATGCGCGATCCGTGCCACCGTGCGGGTGACATCGGCCGCGGACATGAGTTCCCGAGCCATGAGGACCTCCTTCTCCGCCTCTCCGGACGGCTCGCTCCGCCTCGCTGGACGGACTGAAAAGGATGCCTTGATGCGACACGAAGCATACCAGTACGTTCAGGTCATGGAATTGTCGACCAGGCAACGCACCACGCTGTCCGCCATCGTCGACGCCTTCGCCCCGGGAGACGGTGTGGCGATCCCCTCGGCGAGTGATCTGCGGGCCGGTGACCTGGCGGTTTCCTATGCCGACCGCAGCCCGCGCGACAGCGACGGGGTCTCTCTGGCGCAGTCCCTGTCACTCTTCGACAACAGGGTGTTCTGCACCACTGTGCTGGGCACCCGCGGTCAGCGGTTCGCCGATCTCCCGATCGCCGAACGTGAGCGCGTCCTGATCGATCTCTCGCGCTCGCGGTTCGTCCAGAAGCGGATGCTCTTCAAGCGCCTGCGCAACATCGCGCTGCTCTCCTACTACGCCGCCGGCGGCGCCGACGGCCTGCACGGGCCGGGAGCGGAGCTGATGGCCGCGATCGGCTACCCGCGGCAGGCCCCGCTCCGCCGCCCCCGCGCCCGCGCCCTGCGGGCGCAGCGCCCGCTCACCCCCGCGCGCTACGAGATCGACGCCTCCACGGCGTGCGACGTCGTCGTGGTCGGCTCGGGTGCGGGCGGCGCGGTGGCCGCGGCGGCACTGGCCGAGGCGGGCCTGGACGTACTGGTCCTCGAACGCGGCGACTACGTCTCCCCCACGGAGGTGGGCGATTCCGATCTCGACAACCTGGAGCAGTTGTACGCGCCGGGCCCGTTCTGGACCGAGAACGCGCAGTCCTACCTGCTGACGGCCCGCTGTCTCGGCGGCGGGACCGCGATCTCGCACGGCGGCTACTACCTCCCGCCGGAGGAGGTGCGCGCGGACTGGGCGACTCGCGGCATCGAGACCGGGCCCGGCCTGGACGCCGCGCTCGCCGAGGTGTGGCAGCGCTCGGGCGTCTCCGACGGCGCCGGCGTCCCGTCGACGCGCGACCTCATCCTCGAGAAGGGCTGCCTCGCGCTGGACCTGCCCGTGCACCCCATCGGCCTGGCGGACGACGGGGAGGCCGAGGGGCGCTGGGGCCCGTCCAGCCGGGTGGCCGCGAGGCAGGACGCCAGCCGCACCTGGCTGCGGGACGCCCAGAAGAAGGGCGCGCGGATCGTGACCGGCGCGCAGGCGCGCTCGATCGAGACGCAGGCCGGCCGCGCCCGTACCGTCGTCGCGCGTACGTCGGGCGGCTCGTGGCTGACGGTGCGCTGCAGCGCCGTGGTGGTCGCGGCGGGTGGCTTCCAGACCCCCGCGCTGCTCGCCCGCTCGGGGATCGGCGGACCGCACGTGGGCAAGCACCTGCACCTGCACCCCACGGCGACCGCGGTCGGCCTGTTCGCCGACTCCGTCGCCCCGTGGGAGGGCGCGCCGACGACCCGGCTGTGCGAGGCCCATGCGGACCTCGACGGCAGGGGGTTCGGCGTGCGCTACGAGACGGCCCCGCTCACGCCGGCGCTGGCGTCGAGCTTCGTCCCGTGGCGCAACCCCGTCGAGCACCTGAACGTGATGCGGCAGCTGCCGCACCTATCGATCGTGCGCGCCGTGCTGCGCGACCGCGGCGCGGGCGAGGTCGTGATGGACGCCTCGGGCGAGCCCTCGGTGCGGTACGACCTGGCGGAGGCCGACCGGGTGCACCTGCGCACGGGGGTGGACACCGCGGTGCGGATTCTGGAGGCGGCCGGCGCGCGCCGGATCTTCACCGGACAGCAGCGCGGCGGCGATCACGTGCCCGGGGACCGGGCCGTCGAACAGTTCCTCGAGCGCTCGCACGCCGCCGGATACGGCATCGGCGAGATCGCGCTGGGCGCCCACGACCCGATGAGCACGGCGCGGATGGCGTCCTCGGAGCGGCGCGGGGCGGCGGACCCGGAGGGTGCGCTCTGGGACGTGCCGAACGTGGTGATCGCGGACGCGTCGATGCTGCCGACCGCGAGCGGCGTGCACCCGATTGGCGTGGTGCAGGCCCTCGCGCTCCGCAACGCCCGCGCACTCGCCGCGCGCGTGAAGGGCTGAGCCGTCGCCCGCGCCTGCGGGACCGGCTCTACTCCGGGCGCTCGGCGGGCTGCGCGGCCGCCGCGGCCCGCACCTGCGGGGCGAGGGTCGCGACCTTGCCGAGGACGCCGTTGAGGTAGGTCGGCGATTCGTCGGTGGAGAGCTCCTTGGCGAGCTCGACCGCCTCGTCGACCACGACGGCCGGGGGCACGTCTGCGGCGTTGAACAGCTCCCAGACCGCGATGCGCATGATGGCGCGGTCGACCGCAGGAAGCCGCGTGAGCGTCCAGCCGGTCAGGTGCGAGGAGATCACGGAATCGATCTGCTCGCCGTCCAGCCCCACGCCGGTGACCAGCGTGGCGGTGTACTCGGAGACGGGCGCGACCGAGGCGTCGTCGGCGGCCAGCCGCCGACGCTCGTCGAGCAGGCCGTCTAGGTCGGTGACGCCGCGCGCCTCCGCCTCGAACAGCAGGTCGACGGCGCGCTTGCGGGCCCGGTGCCGGGCGCCCGACTTCTTGGGCCCCTTGGTGGAACGGGGGGTGTGAGACTGCTCGGGCACTTAGGAGTTCACGCGCCCCAGGTAGCTGCCGTCACGGGTGTCGACCTTGAGCTTGTCGCCCGTGTTGATGAACAGCGGGACGTTGATCTCGGCACCGGTCTCCAGGGTGGCGGGCTTGGTGCCGCCGGTGGAGCGGTCGCCCTGCAGGCCCGGGTCGGTGTGCTGCACCACGTACTCGGCCGAGATGGGGAGCTCGACGAAGAGCGCCTCGCCCTCGTGCATCGAGACCTGGACCTGCATGTTCTCGAGCAGGAACTTCGCGCCGTCGCCGACCTTGGCCTCGTCCAGGTTGATCTGGTCGTAGGTCTCGCCGTCCATGAAGACGTAGTCGGAGCCGTCGTGGTACAGGTAGCTGAAGTCGCGGCGGTCCACGGTGGCGACCTCGACCTTGACGCCGGCGTTGAAGGTCTTGTCGACCGTCTTGCCGGAGACGATGTTCTTGAGCTTCGTGCGCACGAAGGCGGGGCCCTTGCCCGGCTTCACGTGCTGGAACTCGATGATCTGCCACAGCTGGCCCTCCTGGTTGAGGACCAGGCCGTTCTTGAAATCAGCAGTCGATGCCACGGTGTGTCGATTCTCCTAGAGTGCGATCAAGTCTTTGGTGGTGCGCGTCAACAGTTCCGGCCCGTCCGCACGGACCACGAGGGTGTCCTCGATGCGGACTCCACCACGACCCGGGAGGTACACACCCGGCTCCACGGTGACCACAGCACCGTCGGACAGTGTACCGCTGCCGAGTTTGCCCAGCGTCGGGGCTTCGTGGATCTGCACACCGACGCCGTGACCGAGCCCGTGCAGGAACCGCTCGCCGTAGCCGGCGGCCTCGATCACCGAGCGGGCCGCACCGTCGATCGCGCGGACCTCCCGCCCGGGGACGAGTGCCTCCCGCCCGGCGGCCTGCGCGGCCCGGACCAGGTCGTAGATCTCGCGCTGCCAGGCGGCCGGCTCACCCAGGACGAAGGTGCGGGTCTCATCGGCGTGATAGCCACCGAAGCGGGCGCCGAAGTCGATCTTGACGAAGTCGCCGGGGGCGAGCACCGCGTCGGTGGGGCGGTGGTGCGGGATCGCCGAGTTCGGCCCGGCGGCCACGATGGTCTCGAAGGCGACGGCCTCGGCACCGAGGTCGTACATCAGGTTCTCGAGCCGCCGCGCGACCTGTCGCTCCGACGCGCCGGGGCGGACCGCACCCTCCGCCACGAGCGCGGCGAGCGCCTCGTCGCTGATCGCACAGGCCCGGCGGATGAGCTCGATCTCGCCGTCGTCCTTGACCTCGCGGAGGGCCTCCACGAGCCTGGCGGTCGGGACCAGCCGAACGGGCCCATCGGTGGTGAGCCGGGCGTGATCGGCGTAGCTCAGCGCCGCTGATTCGAAGCCGACGGTGCCGTACCCCTCCCGGCCGGCCTGGTCGAGGAGCGCCTTCGCGACGTCACGCTCGATGACCGCGCGCAGATCGCCCGACTGCTCCCGGACCTGGGTGAGGTAGCGACCGTCGGTCGCGATCGCGTCCCCCTCGCCGTCGGCGGTGACCAGCAGCGCGCCGTTGGAGCCGGTGAACCCGGCGAGGTAGCGCACGTTGTCGAGGTCGGTCACGAGCAGGGCTTCGACGGCGGGCTCGTGGCGGCTCAGCGCGGCGCGGAGCGCGTCCCGCCGGCGGGCGTGGTCGTGGGTGTGCGGCATGCCCGTCACGGTAGCGCGCGGGCGACGACGGTGACCTCGTCCGCCACCTGCAGCGTGCCCATCATGAGCGAGAAGGGCTTGATCCCGAAGTCCGTCTGCCGCACCGGCACGGCCGTGGCCAGAGCGGGCGCCGGCTCGCCGTCCTCGTAGTTGAGCGCGAACGCACAGGGTCGCTCGACACCGTGGATCGTGAGCGCGCCGGCGACGCGGAAACCGTTCTCTGAGGGCTCGATCGAGGTGGACCGGTAGCCGATCTCCGGGTACTTCTTGACCTCCAGGGAGCGGTGCGCGTTGGCCGTGGCGACGGCCCGCTCCGGCGCGCTCAGCGGGGTGAGGCCGCCCTCGCCCGAGACCACCTCGAGGGAGCCGGCGCGGGCGGTGACGGCCAGCGCGAGGGGCAGGTCACCGTCGAGCTCGACCGTCACCTGCCAGGTACGGACGGCGAGGACCAGGCGGTGCCCCAGCCGGGCGGACCGGCCGGCGACGCCGGTGTGCACCTCCAGCACGCCGCTGGACTGATCGATCATCCTGCTCTCGCTCACGTCCCCGACGGTACCGCCGAGGAGGCCGCCCGGCAGCCGGTCAGGCTCGCGCGAGGACGAAGACGGGGTGCCGCTGCGCCGCGGCCCCGAGCTCGGCGTCCGAGCTGTCGGCGGACAGGCCCGGGAAGAACGCGCCCACCTCCCACGCCCACCTGCGCAGGTAGGCGCGCAGCACCGGCACCTTCGCCACCGGGTCCGCGACCTCGACCGCGGTGATCGGCTCGATCGTCCGCCCGAGCCGCAGCTCGCCGCCGCCCGCGACGCGGATGTTCCGCACCCACTGGGTGACTCCGCGGGCCGCGACGAGGTACTCGGCACCGTCGACGACGAGGACGTTGACGGGGACCGTGCGCCACTGACCGGACGTGCGCCCGCGCACCGCGAGTTCGCGGCTGCCGTAGACGGAGACGCCCCGGCGGGCGAGCCAGGCGACGAGGTTGTTGAACGCCGTGGCCGTCCGGCCGGGGCGGACGTGATCGGCGGCGGGTGCGGTCATGAGATCCTCCAAGTGTGAGCAGTGCTCTCGTTCGAGTGCAATGCTCCGCCCCGGCCGGACCGTTGTCAAGAGCAGTGCTCTCGTTTCGTATCGGTGCAACAATGGAGCCGTGAACGCCGCCCAGACCGCCCGCGAGCGCGCCCGCGCCGAGCTGACCTCCGAGATCACCCGCAGCGCCCGCGAGCAGCTCCGAGAGGTGGGGGCCGCAGCGCTCTCCCTGCGGGCGGTGGCGCGCGACCTGGGGCTGGCGTCCTCCGCCGTGTACCGCTACTTCGCGAGCCGCGATGCGCTGCTGACGAGGCTCATCACCGACGCCTACAACGCCCTGGGCGACGCCGTCGAGGCGGCCGACGCCGCGGCCACCGGCCCACGGGCGACATGGTTCGCGTGCGGGCACGCGGTCCGCGACTGGGCGCGGACGAACCCCCACGAGTACGCCCTCCTGTACGGCTCCCCCGTGCCCGGATATCACGCACCGCCCGAGACGACCGCCGCGGCGATCCGCGTCTCCGGCGCCTTCGCCCGGATCGCCGCGGCGGGAACACGCACCGGCCCGGCCCCGTCGGACGAACTCGACGCGCAGCTCGGCGCGGTGGCCGACGCCGTCGCCCCGGGCGCCGATCACCGCCTGCTCGCGCTCGGGGTCCTCGCCTGGACGCAGCTGTTCGGGGCGATCACGTTCGAGCTGTTCGGGCAGTTCGCGAACACCCTCGAACCGGCGGACGCGTTCTTCGAGTACACCCTCGAGCACGGAGCCGGACTCCTCGGTCTGGATTGATCACTACCCTGGACACGTGAATCGCCCCCTCCGCGGCCTCCTCGCCCTCGTCCTGGCCGCCGCCACGGCGGCCGGTTGCGGTACCGACGAGCCGCCGCAGACCTTTCCGAGCATCGAACTGCACGCCGACCAACGGGTCCTGGGCACGCTCATCACGAGCGGTCCGGCACCGAAGGTCGCGCGGCAGCTGTCGTCCGCGACCTCGCAGGCCGAGAAGATCACCTACACCACGATCGGCCCCGGCGGCTCCCCCGCGGCCGCTACCGCCGGCGTGTACCTGCCCGCCGGCGATCCACCTCCCGGCGGCTGGCCGATCGTCGCCTTCGGGCACGGCACCACCGGGGTGCAGCCGCAGTGCGCGCCGACCCTCGACTCCGGCATGTACCAGAACCTCCCCATCGTGCTGGCCGCGGTGACGAAGCTGCGCGCAGCCGTGGTCATGCCCGACTACCTGGGGCTGGGATCGGCCGGACGTCACCCGTACTTGAACTCGGCGAGCCACGGCTACGACGTCCTCGGGGCCGTGCGGGCGGCACGAAAGGCCTCGGCGCAGCTGTCCAACCGGGTCTTCCTGCTGGGGGTATCGCAGGGCGGCCGAGCCACCGAAGCCGCCGCCGAGCTGGCCCCCACCGCGACGCCCGAATTGCGGATCGCCGCGAACGCCATGGCCGTGCCCGCGTTGTCACTGCAGTTCGGGACGCTGATCGCCAGCGGGAAGCTGACCCCGGCCCAGTACTCGATCCTGCCGCAGCTGGTCGCCGGAGCCCAGGCCTCGGATCCCACGCTGCAGACGAGCGACGTGCTCCACGGCACGCTGCTCAAGCACGCCGGCGACTTCACCAAGGGCTGCGCCGGCACCAGCCCGACGCCGTGGATCGACCCGTCCGGACCGCCGATCGGACCCGACGACGTGCGCCCGGGCGCCACCGCATCGAGCGTGGACGGCAGCGCCCGATTTCTTCGCTACCTGAGTGAGAACGAGCTCCCGAATCGCCCGAATCGCGCCGTCCCCACTCTCGTCATCAATGGCACGGGCGACGAGTTGATTCTTCCGCAGTGGACCGATTCCGCGGTCGCGAAGCTCTGCACGGCGGGCGTGCCGGTCGATCACCGCACCCGTTCGGGCGGCCATTACGCACCGTCGGACCTCGACGAGGTCATATCCTGGCTGGCGGATCGAATCGCCCAACGCCCCATGCGATCCACATGCCCCTCCGGCACACGTCCCGCCGGTTGATACGCTCAGCCCGGGACCGCCGATGAGGAGAAGCGACGCATGGAATCCGCAGTACCACAGCCGACTCTCCGCGTGCCGGAATCAGCATCGGATCTGGTGTCCGCACTCGACCGGGAGGGCGTCGTCGAATTACCCGGATTGGTGTCGCAAGAATGGATCGAGGAGTCACGAAAACGACTTTCGGACAATCTCCAGGAATTCGGTAGCCGGGATTTCACCATTGTCGATCCCGATGTCCGGACGCACGCGCCGGCCGCGGCGCTCGTCACCGACCCGGCCCTCATCGACCTGGTGCGCCGCGTCGCGGAACAACGCTGGCCGGGTGCGACCGGTGACGGGCGGCGCCTGCCCAGCTTCCTCCGGGTGCTCGCGGGGCCGGACCGGCGGGAGACCCCCGGGCTGCTGCACTACGACGCCTACGTCCTGACGATCGTCATCCCCATCGAACTGCCGGAGCCTGGGCCCGCGGACGACGAGCCCCTCGGCGAACTGATCGTGCTGCCCAACCACCGCCCGTTCCGCCGGACGGTGGCGCGGCACGCCGTCGACAAGCTCCTGACGCACAATCAGCGCTACCGCCGGTGGGTCACCGCTCGTGCCCTGGCGCGCCGCGAGGAGTCGATCGTCGACATGACCCCGGGCAACGGCTACGCGTTCTGGGGTTACCGCGCCTTCCACGGCAACCTGCCCTGCGCGCCCGACCGGCTGCGCGCGACCCTGATCGTGCACTACGGCGACCCGCACGCGGACAGCGCGGGCATCCGGTTCGCGCGCCGACTCAGCCCGGCACGGCGCGGACTGAGCCGCCTCCGGCCGGGCTGAGCCCGGCGCGTCTCACCCCACCAGTAGGGACCGCAGCGAGAAGGCCGCCTGTTTCGGGCTCCCGTCGTACCGGAACAGCCCGAAGTTGGCGTCGATGACCGTCGGATCGGGGCTCAGGTCGCGCGTGTTGAAGACGACGAAGACACCGACCCAGCTCAACTGCTGCGTCCGTTGGATCGCATCCACGATGATCTGCGCCTGCTGCTGCTCCGGCACCGCCACCGCGCTGGTGCCGGTGGGCTGTCCGTACTCGGTGATCCACATCTTCTTGGCCGCGTCGCCGTTGGCCTGCATCACCTGATAGCCGTTGACCAAGATCCCCGAACCGTTCCCGGTGATCGGCTGGGGGAAGGTGTAGGGGTGCACGCCCACCGCGTCGAAGTAGGGCTTGCCGCCCGCCGCGTAGAGATCGCGCAGGAAGGTCACGTCCGGCGTCCCGTCCGGCGAACTCGACGTGCCCCCGGTCACCACGGGCTGCTGCGCTCCCGCCGCGCGGATCCCCTGGTACGCCGCCTTGAGCAGCGGGAAATAGGTCGCGGCCGTCGGGGGCTGCAGGTAGTGCGGCAGATTCGGCTCGTTCCACACCTCGAAGGCGCTGGCCTGCGCCGCGTACCGCTGCGCCGTGGCCCGCGCGAACGTCCCGAAGGTCTGGGGATCGGCGGGCGGATTACCCGTCCCCACGGGATTCGCTCCCGGCGCCTGCGCCCACACCGGCGCGGGCCCGTACAGGACCAGCAGGACCATCAGCCCCGAGTTGCGCGCGCCGGCGACAGCGGCGTCGACCCGGCTCCAGTCGTAGGCCGTCGCAGAGTAGGGCTGGACCAGGTTCCACGGGACCGGGATCCTGGTCAGCTTGCCGCCCACCGCGGCGGTCTTGTTCGCCTCGTCGTAGGCGTTGCAACCGGGTTGGAGCGTGCAGACGGTGGCCACCCCCACGGGGATCCAGACGGCCGCACGGGCGGGGAGCGCGGTGACGGACATACTCGAGATCGCGAGGATCACGGTGGCCAGGAGTCGAGCGATGATCATTGTCATTCCTCCGAGGTTGAGCTTGAGCGTACCGCTGCCGTTACTTCGCGAAGTTCTTGATCCACGGGTAGATCCGGTCGGCGAAGACCTCGTGCGCGGCGTCCGTGGGGTGGATGCCGTCCGTGCCGATGAACTCCTTGCGGCGCTTGTCCAGATCGGGGAACCAACGGTCGGCGACGGGGTCGAAGACCTCCGCCGGACAGCCCTTCGCCGCGTTCTTCAGTGCCGCGGCGTTGTCGGCGACCGCGACGACGCCGGCCGCCGAACTCGGCCACGCCGGGGTCACCAGGAGGATCTTGATCGCGCGCGCGGTCGATTTCGCCGCGGCGCACAGGCTTTGCACCGCCTTCGTCAGATCGCCCTTGGCGTTGATGTCGTTGGAACCGCCGAAGACGACGAGCGCCACCGTATCGGCGTCGACGACCGCCTTCTCGCTATCGCCGAAGGTGTGCCCGCCCTCGCCGCGCGCGAGATAGCCCTGCCCGCCGTAGGCGGACACGGCGAGGTCGATCGACGCACCGTCCTGCTGCAGCCGTGCCCGGGCGCGGGACACCCAGTTGGCCTCCCCCTGTCCACCGAACTGGGTTCCCGCCGTGAAACTGTCACCGACGATGGCCACCCGTGTACCCGCCCACGCGGGCACCGAGGACACCGGCACCGACGACACCGGATCGACGTACTCCGCCGCGCATCCGCTCGACGCTGTCAGCATCAGTGCGACCAGGGCCGCTCGCGCGAGTTTCGACACGCTCCACATACGAGGATTCCTCTCCTTCGCCGGACCCGGCCGGGTCCGGCATATGCCGGGTGATGGCCAGCGCCATCAGCGCCAGCACGACTACTTCGGTGACGATCGGCGCCCACGCGACCGACCGGAGATCTGCGGTGGTCCCGGCGGCGAAGAGCACCGCCAGCCCGACCAGGTTGCCGGTGACGATGGCGACGGTCGCACGTTGCGGCCGGCCGAGGGCGAGCAGTTTGACGTTGAGCCCCTGGCTGTTGGCGCTCAGCCCCGCGGCGACGATGCACGCCGCCACCAGCACCGTCGCGTCGTGGTACTGCGGGCCAGCCAGGGCCGTCACGACCAGCGCGGCGGGCCAGCATGCCGCCACGATCACGACGAGGTAGGCCGCGCAGCCGAGGATGATCGCGCGGAAGATCCGGTGGAACGCCGCCGGATCGTTGCGGCGGCGCGCGAGCTCCGGCACGAGCACCTGGGTCAGCGACACGGTGACCAGCGTGATGGGCCCGGTCACCCGGGCCGCCAGGGCGTAGGGCGCGGTCATCGCCGCCCCGCCCGCAGCACCCAGGACGGGGACCTGCAGCTGGCTGATCATCGCCGCGCCGGTGTACCCGAGATACCCGGTCCAGCCCGGGCCGAAGACCTCGCGCCGGCCGACCCCCGGCGCCCGCTCGGAACGCCGGCGGGGCACGAGCACACCGAGGGCGACGGGGATCGTCAGCGCGCACCCGAGCACGGCGAAGGAGACGCTGCCCGCGACCAGGACGCCGGTGGCCGCGACGAGCAGCGGGACGATCCGGTGGACGAGGATCAGCAGGTTGCCGGCGAGGTCGCGGCCCACCGCGACCAGGTGCGCCTGGGCGTAGTTCAGCACCGTGTCGCCCCAGGCGAAGACGACGCCCGCGGCCACCACCGTCGACACCGTGAGGGCGCCGAGGACCGCGACGCCGAAGACGGTGCACACCACGGCGGTGTGCACCCGGTACAGCGCCGCCGCCGTTCCGGGCCGCTCGGCGGGCGCCCGCAGGACCCTCGTCGGGGCGCCGAAGCCCACCGCGGCGCCGCCGATCAACCCGACGGCGTAGGCGGTCATGAAGACGCCGAGCGAGCGCGGATCGGTGCCCCGCGCCAGGAGGATGAGGCACGCTCCGAGCGCGACGGAACTCACCACTCGCGCGGTGACCCGCCCGATCGCCGAGTTGAGCACGCTCCGCCGGGGAGGTGCCGAGTGTCGTCCCACGTCAGCGCCGAACCACCGACTTGCGCAACGCGCGGTACGTCGGCGAGAGCCGGATCCGGAAGATCGGCACCGACGCCAGATGCATGCCCGTGCACATCAGGGCGGCAGCCTTGAGGGCCGGCGTGTTCGCGTGCGCCATCCGCACCTCGTGGCTCTCGGAGACGAACTCGCGCCACAGGTTGGCGGACTTCGAGACCTCGTGGAAGCGCAGGGCCCCGATGACGTGCTCGAGCACGACCTGGCGCGGCTCGGCGTCTGCCATGCGCAGCTGCAGCTCCAGGTCCATCATCGTGTTCAGCCGGGCGTCGAAGCCGCCCACCCGCCGCAGGAAGTCCGACCGCATCGCGATCGACCCCGAGAACGCGGCGCAGCCCCTGCTCACCATGTACCCCCGGGTCAGGGCGTGGCCGGCGTAGTCGTCGACCACGTCGCCCTCGGCGCGCAGGATCTGGTTCGCCCCCACGACGAGGTCCACCTCGGGCCGGGCGACGATCGCCGCGCGCACCGCGTCGAGTGCGCCGTCGACGAGGACGTCGTCGGCGTTGAGCCAGACGCACCAGTCCCCCTGTGCCCGGGCGAGACAGCGGTTGAGCGCGTCGCTCTGCCCGCCGTCCTTCTCGTGCACGACGCGGACCCGGGGGTCGGATGCCGCCCACGCCGCGAAGACCTCCGCGGACCCGTCGTTCGAGTTCGCGTCCTGGACCACGAGCTCGTCGTGGGGCCCCAACTGCGAGACGGCGCTGCGCACCGCCTCCTCGAGGTACCGCCCCGGGTTGTAGGCGGGCATGAGCACCGAGATCGTCGGTGCCTGCGTTCCGTTGTCGCTCATCGTCGTCTTCCTTCCGTGTGCGCCGCGTCGATCCGGACGGGATCGACGTCGCGGGCGGCGACCTCTCCCGCTCGGACCACGGCGTTGACTCCGACGGTGACACCGGAGAGGACTGTGGCACCGAGGGCGATCCAGGCACCGTCGCCGATCACGACGGGGCGGTCGACCTCGGGGAAATCGGGGCGCCGCGGGTCGTGGCTCGCCGCGCACAGCACCGCACCCTGGGATACGCAGACGTGCGAGCCGATCCGGACCGGCGCCTTGTCGATGATCCAGACCCCCTCCCCGATCCAGCTGTGATCGCCGATCTCGAGGAACCAGGGCAGCTCGATACGGACCCGGTGGCGCACGATGCATCCCGCGCCGACGGTGGCGCCGAACGCGCGGAGCACCGCGATGCGCGCACGGTTGGGGAACCACCAGCGCATGAGGACCGTGCCCTGCACCGCGAGCCAGAGGCACCGCACCGCGACCGAACGGCCCCGGTCGATCCCGGCTCCGTCGAAGGTGGACAGATCGCGGAAGACGGCGGGCGCCGCCGTGTCCGTGTCGCGCGCGCTCATCGGCGCCGCCTCCGCTTCCCGCGGAGCCGGACGCGCTCCGGGATCAGCAGTGCGAGTACCAGTCCGGCGATCAGGCCGCCGCCGGTGTAGATCCCGAAGGTCAGCGGGTCGAACCTCGGTACCGTCGTGACACCGCTCGCCGCGGGCTGCAGGATCACCAGGCCGACCGAGGGCGGTCCCGACCTGATCGGCTTCTCGACCAGCGTCGCCGTGGCGACCAGCTGGTCCGCCAGGGCCTGCGCCTTCGCCGCCGCGACCGAGGGATCGTTCGCGGTCGCGGAGACGTCGAGCAGGACCGTGTCCGGCGGGTTGGAGACGGTGATCGCCGACTTCATGTCCGATGCGGTGGTCTGCGTGGTCACCCGTTTGGCGGCCTGCCGCAGCACGTCCTGGCTGGTGGCCAGCGCGGCGTAGGTCCGCACCCGGGACTTCGCGGCGAGGTCGCCCTGGCTCGCGGTCGCCACGTCCTGCGCGGACGTGGCCACGAAGAGCCTGGCGGTGGCCCGGTAGGACTGCCCGCCGGTGAGCGCGAGCCCAGCCGCGACCGCCGCGCCGATCACGGCACAGAGCAGGATCAGTGCGATCCTGCGACGGACGAGGTTGATGATCATGTCCATGGGTCTCCCGGTGTGGTGGCCGCCACGGTCGTGGCGGGGGATGAGATTCGTTCGGTGACGGGGTCGGAGCGCTCCGGTACCGGCGGGGCGGGGCCCTCGGCCGCCTCGGGCTCCGCGGCCGCATCGGGCGCGTCGGGCGGGTCCGTGGCCTCGGGCGCTCCGCCGACGAGCAGGGGCAGGACGGCGACGAACGGTGCGATACCGAGGAAGTACGGGACGAACAGCGATTCCAGGGTGCCGATCCCCAGCAGTGTGCAGACGTACAGGCCGATGGCCGCGCGGTCGTCGGCGTCGCTGCGCCACATCTTCAGCGCGAGCGCGGCGACCATCACCGCGACGCCCCAGAGCCCGACCGACACCGTCGTGTCGAGCCAGATGTTGTGCGGGGAGTAGTTCGCGTCCTCCACGGACGTGAGCCCGAACTTCTCCCACGCCGTGGGCCCGGACCCGAAGACGGGGCGGTCCGCGACGAACTCCTTGGCCCGGTTCCAGAGCGTTCCGCGGAAGGTGAATGCCTCGTTCCCGTACACCATGACAGCGGGGACGAGGGACGTCGCGAGGCAGCAGACGAGCCCCGTCGCGAGCACGGCCATCCGGTTCCGGCGCGACCGGCACACCGCCAGCGCCAGGTATCCGGCGGTCGCGATGGCGACGCCGATGTACGCCGAGCGAGAACCCGCGAGTTCGCAGATCCCGACGACGCCGACGAGCGTGGCGCCCGCCCGCAGAAGTCCCGCCCGGTGCACCGCGAACGGCAGGAGCATCGCGACGTAGAGGCCCAGGATGTTGCCGTTCCCGGCGAAGGGCGAGGTCAGTACCTGCCCCGCGATTCCGCACTTGTCGGCGCGGCAATCGCCGATCACCGCCGGGTTGACCAGTACGGCCGCGAGCACCGACGTGGCCACCCAGGCGAGCGCGATCCGGCAGCCCACCGTGATCGCCTGCGCCGGCACCCGTTCCGCGGCCATCACCGCGCCCGACAAGAGCAGTGCCGCCATCACCCAGCGGATGATGTCGCTGGAGTTCTTCGGCGCCAGCACGACCGACAGCAGCGTGAGCACACTGACGCTCGCGATCAGGAGGGTCGCCCGGTCGGGATGCGCCCGCGGCGAGTTCAGGTTCCGCACCAGCATCAGGAAGCCCGCCGCCATCGCGGGGCCGTACCAGATCACCGGGTAGTACGACGGCGCGACGCCGCCGAAGAGCAGCGGCCCGAACAGGAAGGTCCAGGACGCCGGCCAGGCGGTGAGCAGCACCGTCGCCACCGCCGCCCGGCGCTGCGCGCCGGGCGGGAGCCGGAGGGTCGACCCCGGGAGCAGAGCGCCCACGAGGAGGAACGCGGCCGCGGCCGCGAGAAGCAGGACCACGCTCAGTCGACCGCCTCGGAGGCCGAGTCCGACGACGCGGTGCCCGCCGGGCGCACCGGGGTGTCCAGATCCGTGCGGCTCATCCACTTCGCATCGCCGAGTTCCTTGACGAAGCGTGCCGGATTGCCCGCGTAGATGCCCTCCTTACCGCCGGTGTCACCGCGCATCAGGACTCCCCCGGCCGCGAGCACCGAGCGGGGCGGCACGTGCGCGTCCTTGAGGACCAGCGCCCGGGTCGCGGTCAGCCCGTACTCACCGATCGAGATCCGGCCGATGCTGGGCTCGTTGCGGCGCAGGTCGATCTCGTGCGACTGCAGGATCGACTGGACCCCGCCGATCGCGCCCATGCGGTGGATCCGGATCTCACCCGAGCAGTCCAGGTAGTGCCGGCTCGTCACGCCCGACTCCGGATCGAGGATGAGCTTGCCCGCCCACGGATGGCTCGACTGGAAGTCGGGATGAGCGGTGATGGAGTTGAGATTCCCGAAGAAGCAGCCCCCGCCGATCCGCACCTCCGACAGGTTGCGGAAGGTGTTGAGGGAGCCGACCCGGGCCTTGTCCCCGATGCGGAACGGGCCGCAGGCGATCACCAGGTTCGGGCCCACCGTCACGTCGGGGTGGATCTCGTTGCCCAGGGCGTTGAGCACGCGGGTCTTGAGCCGCGAGCCCGGCAGCAGCCACACGAACAGGGCCGCGAGCCCCGAGCGGTCCTCGCGGTTACGCAGTACGAATGCCACGGTGTGTCCTCCTTGTTCGGACGATCGGAAGTATCAGTGCCCAGGCGATGACGACCCCGGCGACGGCGGACTGCAGCACGACCAGGGACAGCGGCGGCGCGTCCGAACGGTCGGGGGGCACCGCGGCGGCCGCGACGGTGGCACGGACGTCCACCTCCCGCTCCCGCTCCTCGATCACCTGGGCGAGCGCCTCCGCGACGGAGTTCGCCAGCGCCGCGGCGATCACCGCGGACGAGTCGGTCGCGCTGATCGTCAGCACCGCGGTCTTCTTCGCCGCGGTGCCGGTGTGGATGCGCCGGGCCAGCTCGTCGGGAGAGACCCCCAGGTGCTTGTCGGCCACCACGCGGGTGAGGAAGCTCTTCGAGTGCACGATCGCCTCGTATTCGGGGAGCCGCCACACGCCGTACGAGCTCTGGTACACCGAGCTGGGGTCGGAGGTGATGTCGCTCGCGGACGTCGCGACGTACGCGGTGGCCTCGTACTGCCACTGGCCGAGACGATCGGCTCCCGCTCCGGCCAGCGCGCCCAGGAGCGCGCCGAGGACGACGACGATGCACGTCACGGTGCGCCTGCCCGTCATGAGAGCGCTCCCGCACCGTGCGGCACGCGCGCCCGGGCCCGGTCGTAGACCGTCTCCAGACGCGCGGCGATCGCCGCCATGCCGAACCGCTCGCGGGCCAGAGCCGCGCCCCTGCGCCCCATCTCCGCGGCCGCGGCGGGGTCCTCGAGCAGGCGCGCGATCGCGCCGCGCAGCGCCTCCCGCGAGGCGTCCACGACGATGCCGCAGCCACCGTCGGACACCACGCCCGCGAGGCCGCAGCTGTCGGTGACGACCACGGGGCGCCCGACGGCCATGGCTTCGAGCACCGACATCGGGTAGGGCTCGTCGACCGACGGCAGGACGTAGACGGCCGCGCGAGCGATGCGGTCGGAGACCGCGTCCGGGTCGATCGCGCCCTCGACCCGCACGGCCGTTCCGGCCGCGGCCGCGACCGCGGCCCCCCGGCCCGCATCGGGGCCGGCGACGGTGAAGACGGCCCGGGTGCCGCCCGACACCAACTCGCGCGCCACGTCCACGAAGAGATCCGGCCGTTTGCGCTCGTGCAGTCTCGCGAGGAAGAGCACCTCGGGGGCGGGACCGGCAGGGGCGGCGACGATACCGGGCTCGGGAACGCCGTTCGGCAGCTCCGTCATCGCCAGTTCGCCCGGGATGGCGGCCGACAGGTCGGCACGTTCGGTCCCGGTCAGGTACAGCACGGCACCCGCCGCGCGGAGCGCGGGACCGGTGAGAGCGCGGTCGAGCGGCGCGGCGAGCGGATTGCCGCTGCGGTCGATCATGCCGTGCGTCTGCGCCACGGTCGGCAGGCCCAGCAGCTGTGCTGCGCGGAGCGCGGGCAGGGTCACCAGGTCCCGCGCGAGATGCACGTGCACCACGTCGAGGTCGGCGCGCAGGCCCACGAGCAGGCGGAGGACCCCGGGCGCCGTGAGGCCCGCGAAGCCTGCTCCCGGAAGCACCCGTCGGGCGGGGTACACCCGGGCCGGCACGCCGTCGAACTGCGTGGGGCGCACCGCGTATCCGTCCGCTCCGCCGGCGATGAGCACCTCGTGGCCGCGCTCGCGCAGGGCCCGGCATTGGTTGACGGCGACCCGGGTCGGGCCGCCGTAGGCGCCGTCCGGACTGAACAGGGTCGCGATCTGCAGGATCCTCATCCGGCCCACCGTTCGCCGGACAGGGCGCGCGCGAGCGCCTTCTCGACCATGGTCGGGTCGTGGACCGCGGCGTCGAAGTGCACCGTGGCCTGGACCTGCGAACCCACCTGCGAGAGGACGACGGCGAGGGCGCCGCGGTCGGTGAGTGGGGCACCGACCGCGCAGATGCGCTCGGCGGGCTCGGCGTCCCAGCCGATCCGCGCCGCGGTCGCGGCCCGGGTCAGATTGGAGACCGAAAGGGAGGGGCCGCTCGCCGCGGGCGCATCGGTGCGGCGGGTGACCGCCGACTGCACGAGGGACAGGGCGAGCTTGACCGGGACCTCCACCGAGCGCACGAGAGCGTCGAACCGAGTCGCGAAATCGGACGGCGGACGCACCGGCACCGTCACGACTGCGGTGAGGTTGCCCGCCGCGTCGCGGTCACCGGCGACGCGGCCCCGCAGGCTGACGACGATGTGCACGTCGTCGAGCCCCGGATGCAGCGTCGACATCTCCTCGGCGACCGCCCGCGCGAGGAGCGCGCTCACCGAAGCGGGAGTACTCGCGCGGCGGCGCGCGCGCGTCAGGGCCCCGAGGTAGTCGTCATCCGACCGCACGAACACCGAGTACGACGACGCGACCTCGCCCTCGAGGACGTGCACCGCGGCGGCGGGGTCCGGGCGGCGCAGGCGCTCGCCGAGGAGCCGCTGCACGGCGCGCAGGGTCGCCTTCGGCTCGTCGGCCAGCTGGCGGGCGACGATGCGGGAGACGGGCCTGCGCAATCCGAAAGTCGGTGCGGGATCGACGAAGCCGGTGGCGGTCGGGCCGCCGGCCTGGGACAGCGCCGCCACGATCTCGAAGATGAGACCCATGTCTCCGACCCCGTGGTCGATCCGGACGAGGAGGTGCCGGTCCACGATGCCGACCTGGATCGGGGGCGTCACCGGGCGGGCGTGCAGGCGCCGCACCGCGGCCCCGATGTCGCTCCGGTCGAAGTCCGGGTCGTCGATCACCCACGACTCGTCCGGTTCGACCCTCCGCCACCGGGTGCTGCCGCGGTCCGGCAGAAGGCCGACGCGGTAGTCCGGCCCGCACCGGAACATCGCGCGCAGCCGCGGCAGGAGCATCTCCGCGCTCCCCCGGACCGGCCCGACCACGCAGATGATGGGGCCGCCGGCGAACCGGCGGTCGAGCTCGCCGACCCGGATGATCTCGGACGTCTCAGACATGGGCGGTGCTCCGGCTCCGGGCCACCGACCGGCACACCCGCTCGTACTCGTCGATCGCGTGGGCGGCGCCGAGCCGCTGCTCGGCGAACTCCCGCCCCGCGGCGCCGTGCGCCGCGGCGCGGTCGGGATCGGCGGCCATCGCCAGGCACGCCTCGACCAGTGCCTCGGGATCGGCGGGCGGGACGACGGTGCCGGCGCCCGCGGCACGGATCTCGCTCGCCGTGGTGCCGCCGGGATCGGTCGCCGCGACGACGGGCCGGCCGCTGGCGAAGTAGGAGGTGAGCTTGCTCGGGACCGCCATCTCCGCCACGCCCGGGCGCTCGTTGACGAGGAGGACGTCGGCGGCGCGCAGGGCGCGCAGGAAGTCCTTCGAGGGCAGCGGGTCCCGGAACTCGATCGCGCCGACGCCGGCGGCGGCCGCGACGAGCCGCTCGTGCTGATTGCCGCCACCGACGAGGCAGAACCGCAGCGGCAGGCCGCGCGCGTCCGCGAGCCGGGCGGCGTCGACGACGTTTTCCAGGCCCTGCTTCAGGCCCATGTTCCCGGTGTGGAGGACGACCACCTCATCGGCGCCCCAGCCGAGGCCGGTACGGATGTCCGCGACGTCGATCGGTTCGATCTCGGGCACGTGAGTCCAGTTGCGGATGGTGCTGATCCGCTGCGGGGGCACACCGAGGGCGGCCACGGACGCGGCGAAGCGGTCGTGGATCACCACGACCCGCGACGCCGCGGTGAGGATCGCGCTCTCGATCCGGGTGAGCGCACCGGCGGCCGCACCGAGCGCCGCCGTCTCGCCGGCCCCCTTGCCGTACAGGTCCTGGACCACGACGACGCTGGGGACGCGGCGCAGTCGCGCCGCCGCGACCACCGCCCCGGCCGCCAGCAGGGACGGGCTCACGGTGAGCACCACGTCCGGCTCGGCCCAGCGGCGCGCTGCCGCCAGCCGACCGAAACTGAGCTCCATCCGCAGCCTCGTCCGCATGCTGTGCCCGCGCGGGACGTAGTGGCCCAGGCGCCGCACCGATGCGCCCCCGGCCTGTTCGACGGGACGTCCCCGGTACCCGGGCACCTCGCGCCAGCCCGGGTAGTGCGGCAGCCCCGCGAGGACCTCGACCCGGTGGCCGCGGGCCGCGAGGCCCTCGGCGATCGCGGTCGTGTACGGGGCGATGCCGGTGACCTCGGGGGCGAAGTTCAACCCGACGATGGTGATCCGCATGGTCAGGCCCGCACCAGATCCCGGTTCGCCACGTACCACGCGACCGTCTCGTCGATGCCGCGCTGCAGCCCGATGGTGCTCTTCCACCCCAGCGCCGCCAGCGAGCCGACGTCGAGGAGCTTGCGCGGCGTACCGTCCGGCTTGGACGAGTCCCACCGGGTCTGGCCCGTGTACCCCGTGGCCCGCGCGACCATCCCCGCGATCTCCGCGATGGTGTGGTCGACTCCGGTGCCGACGTTGACCTGGGCGGCACCGTCGTAGTGCGCCAGCAGGTGCAGGCACGCGGAGGCCATGTCGTCGACGTGCAACAGCTCCCGGCGCGGGGTCCCGGTGCCCCAGTTCACGACCTCGGTCGCCCGGTCCTCGACCGCCGCGCGGTAGCGGCGGATGAGTGCGGGGAGCAGGTGACTGCCCTGGGGGTCGAAGTTGTCGCCCGGGCCGTAGAGGTTCGTCGGCATGGCCGAGATCCAGGGCAGGCCGTACTCGCGCCGCACCGCCTGCACGCCGATGATGCCGGCGATCTTGGCGATGGCGTAGGCGTCGTTGGTCGGCTCCAGCACGCCGGTGAGGAGGGAGTCCTCGCGAATGGGCTGCTCCGCGAACTTCGGGTAGATGCACGACGATCCGAGGAACAGCAGGCGGGGCACCCGGGCCGCCAGCGCACCGTCCATGACGTTGGTCTGGATCCGCAGGTTGTCGGACAGGAACTCCACCGGCTCGGCGTTGTTCGCCGCGATCCCGCCCACACGGGCGGCGGCGAGGATCACCGTCGCCGGACGCGCGTCCGCCAGGAAGTCCATCGTCGCCGTGCGGTCCCGCAGGTCCAGTTCCGCACTGGTGTAGCCGATCACGTTGGTGTGGCCGGCGCGGATGAGGGCCCGCACGATCGACGAGCCCACGAGTCCGCGGTGTCCCGCGACGTAGACGAGCGCGTCGCGGTCGAGGGGGCCGGGAACGAAGTCGTCGATCACGCGCTCGCTCCCGACGCGACGGGGGTGTCGATCCACGGCCGCCCGGCGCACTCGAGCGCCGCGATGTCGGCGTCCACCATGATCCGCGCGAGTTCCAGCGCGTGCACCTGGGCCTTCCAGTCGAGCAGCTCCGCGGCGCGCGAGGCGTCGCCGATCAGCGCGTCCACCTCGGTCGGCCGCAGGTAGCGCTCGTCGAAGCGCACGTGCTTCTCCCAATCCAGGCCGGCGTGCTCGAAGGCCGTCTCCAGGAACTCGCGGACCGTGCACTTGACGCCCGTCGCGAGGACGAAGTCGTTCGGCTCGTCCACCTGCAGCATCCGCCACATGCCCTCGACGTACTCCGGCGCGTAGCCCCAGTCGCGGATCGCGTCGAGGTTGCCCATGTACAGGTGGTCCTCGAGGCCCGCCTTGATCCGCGCCACCGCGCGGGTGATCTTGCGGGTCACGAAGGTCTCACCGCGGCGCGGGGACTCGTGGTTGAACAGGATCCCGTTGACCGCGAACATGTCGTAGGCCTCGCGGTAGTTGCGGGTCATCCAGTAGGAGTAGACCTTCGCCGCACCGTACGGGGACCGCGGGTAGAAGACCGTCTCCTCGTTCTGCGGGGGCGGGGTGGCGCCGAACATCTCGGAGGTGGACGCCTGGTAGTAGCGGCAGTCGATCTTCGACATGCGCACGGCCTCGAGCAGCCGCGTGGCACCGATCCCCGTGGTGTCACCGGTGTGCTCGGGCTCGTCGAAGCTCACCCGCACGTGCGACTGCGCGGCGAGGTTGTAGACCTCGGCCGGGGCGACCTCCGACAGGAGCGTCACCAGGCGCGCACCGTCGCTGAGGTCGCCGTAGTGCAGGAACAGGCGGGCGTCCTCCTGGTGCGAGTCCTTGTAGAGGTGGTCGATGCGCGAGGTGTTGAACGTCGAGGCACGACGGATGATCCCGTGCACCTCGTAGCCCTTCGCGAGCAGCAGTTCGGCCAGGTACGAGCCGTCCTGACCCGTGATGCCGGTGATGAGTGCTGTCTTTGCCATGGGGTTCCTAACTCGTCGAGCGGGGAGGGAGGTGTGCGGAGGGCGTGGTCAGTACGCGCCGTGGTGGTCGCGGACGGCGCGGAAGGTGCGCCAGAGGATCTGGAGGTCGGAGGCGAGCGACCAGTTCTCGACGTAGGACAGATCGAGGTGGACGGTCTCCTCCCAGGACAGGTCGCTGCGTCCCGAGACCTGCCACAGACCGGTCATGCCGGGCCGCACGAGCATGCGTTTGGTGGTCATCGCGTCGTAGGCGGCGACCTCCGAGAGCAGCGGCGGCCGGGGGCCGACCAGGCTCATCGTGCCGCCGACGACGTTGAACAGCTGCGGCAGCTCGTCGATGCTGTAGCGCCGCAGGAACTTCCCCACCTTGGTCACCCGAGGGTCGTCGCGCATCTTGAACAGCACGCCCGCGGCCTCGTTCCGGTCCGCGAGCTCGGCCAGCATCCGGTCCGCGTCGACCACCATGGTGCGGAACTTCCACATGCCGAAGGGCTTGTCGGCCAGTCCCATCCGCTCCGCCCGGTAGAAGACCGGGCCACCGTCGCCCAGCTTGACGGCGAGCGCCACCGCGAGCAGTACCGGAGCGAACGCCACCAGCAGCGCCGTCCCCACCACGAGATCGAAGGACCGCTTCATCGCGGTCGTCGCGCGCAGATACCGCGGGCGCTCGATGTGCAGCAGGGGCAGCCCCGCGTCCGAGCGGAAGCTGATCCGCGGACCGGCCACGGCCAGCATGCCCGGGGCCACCATGAGGTCGATCTGCAACTCGTCGAGCTTCCAGGTGAGCTCGCGCATCGCGGCCACCTCGAGCGCGTCGATCGCGGTCAGCGCGACGGCGCTCTCCTCTCGTCCCCGCAGCGCGGCGAGGCCGGTCTCGAGGTCGGGGAAGACGACGGGCAGGTCGTCGCGGCACGGCGTGCGGTCCGCCGCATCGGAGAGGACCACGCCCTCCACGCGGTATCCGCGGTCGGGGTTCGCGCGCACGGAGGCGAGGAACCTCCGCACGGACGTGGTGTCCCCGAGGACGAGGAGGGACGTCGTGAGGCGGCCCGAGCGGCGCTCGGCCCACACCCGGCGCCGCCAGAAGGTCCGGGACGCGAGCAGGCCGGCGACCCCTAGACCGAAGGCGAGGGCCCAGTAGCCGCGCGCGAAGACGAAGTTGGTGACCATGCCCACGAGCGCCAGGCAGCCGACCAGGCCGAGGCTGCCGGTCAGCACGCTGTTGTACTCGGCGACCGCGGAGCCGATGACCCGCTCGTCGTCCGCCTGCGACAGGTGCAGCGCCACCTTCCACAGCACGATGAGGCCCACCGAGAAGACGACCAGGGGGATCGGGGTGTGCGCGAACTGGGTGAACAGATCTCCGCCGAAGCGCACGACCTGGGCGATGAGAACGGCCGCGGTGATGACCACGGTATCGGCGACCCGCACTCGCTGGACATGCCGGGCCCGCCCCGCGGCGGGACGCATGAGCACCGCGGCACCGGTCGCCGGCTTCGACGAGCCGGCACCGACGAGACGACGGATGACGACCACTTCCCACTCCCCCACTTCTCGAGGATCAAAAACATACGGACGAATGAACTCAGCGGTCGTATCTCAGATTGACTCACCAATGTTACAACGCGCCCTCACCGAATTCCCGACACGAGAAATCGGCCGGTTCAAGCGAATTGCGTTCCAGGCGAGGTGATTATGCGGACGCGGGTTGTGCACCCGATGCCAGTCGATGAGAATGCGATCCGAGACGATATTTTCGCTGCGGTAACAGTGGTAGAGTCGCCCGATTCGGACCTGCAAACAGCATCGATGTCCGTTTCGTTGCTCATATCGATGCAATCTCATTCTGCATCTGTTTGCAATTTCATATTGCTCGCCCTGCGTCTCCGACGGCACTCAATACGTGCGGGCCGCATTCATCGGCCATTCACCCGAATCAGTGAACATCCTTCATCGACTCGGACGAGAGCCATCGAACCGGTCGGCCACGAAGGGCCCCACGAATGTGATCAATTCGAGCACAACGGAGTGGACAGAGAGACAGGGAGCATCGCATTGTCCATGTGCGATACGCACGGCCTCACGGCCGGCGGACGGCACTCGGCGGTCGGCCGGACATGGCAGAACGCCCGGCCGGGGATACCCCGGCCGGGCGTCGTACCTTCTCGCGGCCCGTCCGGCCGCGCTCGTCGCGTGCGGCGGATCAGCCCGCGTCGCGGCGGGGGATGTCCACCGGGAGACCCGTCCGGGCGGACTCGGCGACCGCCTCGACCACCCGCAGCGTCGCCAGACCGTCGCGGGCCGAGCAGATCGGCTGCGCCTCGCCGCGGATCACCTGCGCGAAATGCGCGACCTGGGCGGCGAGCGGGTCCTCGCGCCGAGGCCGGTCGGTCACGGATTCGAGCGGCTCCCACCACGATCCGGAGCCGCCCGGGTAGGTCCGCAGCCGCATCGTCGGCACCGACAGCGATCCGGTCGTGCCCGCGATGTGGTAGCAGTCCTCGTCGTCGAAGGCGTCGTAGCTCAGGTTCTCCCGGGAGGTCTGCTCCCAGGACCGCGGGGACGCCGCCGCGTCGGAGACCAGGAACGTGCCCAGCGCGCCGCCGGCGAAGGTGAACACCACCGCTGCCGTGTCCTCGATCTCGAAGCCCCGCACGGCGCTCGAGGCCGTGGCCTGAACGCGCACGATGTCACCCGCGAGCGAGATGAGGTTGTTCACGTCGTGGCTCAGGTTCAGCAGGATCGGGCCGGAGCCCGCCTTCCGGCGCCACCCGCCGCCCTCGTCGAAGTAGTCGTCCGGCTTGCGGAAGAGCGCGGTCCCCGTCACGGCGACGATGCGGCCCAACGCGCCGCTGTGCACGATCTCGCGGGCACGGGCCATGATCGGCGAGTAGTTGCGGTGGTGCCCCGTGAGCACCGGCACCCCGGCCGCCTCCGCCGCGGCGACCACCTGCAGCCCGCCCTCGACGGTGTCGGCCAGCGGCTTCTCCACGATCACCGGCACTCCGGCCGCGATGCACTCCAGCGCGCCCTCGACGTGCAGCCGGTTCGGCGTCGCGAGGATCACCCCGTCCGGCCGGTCACCGTCGAACAGCTCCGCCAGCGAGCCGAACGCGGAGGCCCCGAACCGCTCGGCCGTCTCGGCGCCGGCCGGAGACGGGTCCACCACGGCGGCGAGCTCGACGCCTGGGCACGCCGCGACCTCCTCGATGTGCCGGCGCCCGATCAGCCCGGCACCGGCCACCGCGATCCGGACAGCCTCACTCATCGGCCGCCCCCGCCCGGCGCGCGAGCTCGGCGGCGACGAACCGGACGGCGAGCTCGTAGCCGAGCACGCCGAAGCCGGCCATGACGCCGACGGCGATGTCCGAGAGGTACGAGTGGTGCCGGAAGGCCTCACGCCGGTGGACGTTCGAGATGTGCAGCTCGACGAACGGGACCGCCGTGCCGGCGAACGCGTCCCGGATCGCGACGCTGGTGTGGGTGAACGCCCCGGGGTTGATGATCACGAACTCGGTGCCGTCGGTCCGCGCGAGGTGCAGCCGGTCGACGATCGCACCCTCGTGATTGCTCTGGAAGCACTCGACGGCGTGGCCGGCCTCCCGGCCCGCGGCGACCACGGACGCCTCGACGTCGGCCAGCGTCGCCGAGCCGTAGATCCCCGGCTCGCGCACGCCGAGCAGGTTCAGGTTGGGACCGTTGATGACGAGGATGGACACTGTTCTCTGCAGAGCTCCTTGCTTGGGTGGGATCGACCGGTCAGATGGCGGTGGGCGGGGAGAAGGTGCGGATCGCGGCCGCGGTGTCCGGGCGGATCCCGCGCCACCAATCGAAGGCCTCGGCGGCCTGCTCGACGAGCATGCCACCCCCGTCGATCAGCCTGGCGACGCCCGCACCGGCGGCCTGGCCGAGGAAGGGCGTACGGCCGCGGCCGTAGAACAGCTCGTAGGCCGCGCCGTCCGGGCGGAAGACCTCGGCGGGGAGCGGCAGCGCCTCATCGGACATGCTGGCGGAGGTGGCGTTGACGACGAGGTCGAAGCCGCCCATGTCCTCCAGGTCCGGGAAGCCGGCGGCGACGGCGGCCCCGCTGTCGACGGCGCGCACGAGGTCGACGGCCTTCGCGACGGTGCGGTTCGCGACCACGAGTTCGGTGGGCCCGGCGGCGAGGAAGGGCAGCATCGCGCCGCGGGCGGCCCCGCCTGCGCCGAGCATCAGCACCCGCCGGCCGGCCATCGGGAAGCCGTGGTTGACCTCGATGTCGCGCACCAGGCCGACACCGTCGAAGTTCTCGGCCCGGATCGTCCCGTCCACCCAGTGCAGCGCGTTGGCGGCGCCGGCCAGCGCGGCCGGGCCGCTGACCTCGTCGGCGAGCTCGAGCGCGGCGAGCTTGAAGGGTGCCGTGACGTTGACCCCGCGGCCGCCGGCGGCGAAGAAGGCGGTGACCGTCTCGGCGAAGGCGCCGCTCGGCTCGAGGGGTCCCTCGATCGCGGTGTACTCGATGTCCTGCCCGGTCTGCTCCGCGAACATCCGGTGGATCTGCGGCGACTTGCTGTGCCCGATCGGGTTGCCGATCACCGCGTACCGATCCGTCACGAGACGGGCCTGGTGTGCAGCACGCCGTCGGCGAGCAGGGCCTCGATCTCGTCCGGCGCGAAGCCGAGGTCGGCCGCGATGTCGGCGTTGTGCTGGCCGAGGTCCGGCGCGACGGTGGGCGTCGGGCGTTCGCAGTCCGAGAAGCGGAAGGGCAGGTCCGGCAGCCGCAGCGTGCCGAACCGGGGGTGCTCCTGGGTGAGCATCATGCCGCGCGCCTCGATCTGCGGGTCGGCGATCACCTCGTCGATCCGCTGCACCTTGGCGCCGGGGACGTCGACCCCGTCGAGCATCGCGAGCACCTCGGCGACGGTGCGGGACGCCACCCACGGACGGACCGCGGCGAGGATCTCCTCGCGGTGCGCGTTGCGGCCGGCGCCGGTGTGGAACCGGGCGTCGGCGCCGAATCCGGCCGGTCCGCCGTGCGCCTCGACCAGGTCGGCAAACCGGCGCCAGCTGTCGTCCATCTGCGCGGCGATGACCAGGTCGCCGTCGGCGGCGCGGAAGACGCCGTAGAGCGTGGAGCCCGGCATGTCGTGCCCGGTCGGCTCGGGCAGTTCCCCGGCGAGGGTGTAGTTCTGCACGGCGTACTCGTGCATCGAGAACAGCGTGTCGTAGAGCGCCATGTCGATGTGCTGGCCCCGGCCGCTGCGCTCGCGGCCCAGTAGCGCCGCGTTGATCGCCGCGACCGCGTGGATCCCGGTGTACATGTCGCCCAGCGAGACCCGCAGCAGCGGCGGCGGCTCCCCCGGAGTGCCGATCATCGACATGATGCCGCTCTTCGCCTCGGCGATGAGCCCGAAGCCCGCGCGGTGCGCGTCCGGGCCGGTGTGCCCGTACGCCGAGATCGAGCAGTACACCAGGCCCGGGTTCCGCGCGGAGAGTTCCTCGTAGCCCAGGCCGAGCTTGGTCAGCGCGCCCGGGCGGTAGTTCTCGACGAAGACATCGGCGGAGTCGCACAGCTTGGCCATGAACGCGCGGCCGCGCGGGTCCCGCAGGTCCACGCTGACGCCGCGCTTGCCCATGTTGAGCTGCAGGAAGTAGCCGCTCTGCTGGTCGTCGAGGAGGGTGGGGTGGTGCCGGCCGGCGTCGCCGGCACCGGGGCGTTCCACCTTGATCACGTCGGCGCCCATCGCCGCGAGGCAGCGGCCCACGTAGGGGCCGGCGAGGAAGTGGCTGTAGTCGACGACGCGGATGCCCTCGAGCGGTCGTGCCTGCATCAGTACGTCCCCTCCCGCCGCGGGATCATCAGCCGGTGCTCGCCGAGCTGGACGACCTCGTCGGCCTCGTTGCGCAGCTCGCTCGGCAGCACGACGATGCCCCACCCCGGACGGCTCTTACTCAGCCGCAGCGTGCCGACGCGGAACCGCACGTGAAGGAGGTCGTCGACGCGGATCGGCAGCCGGAAGTCCCAGGTCCACCCCAGCGACATGCCTGGCACGAACCGGTAGTCGGAGCGGGTCTTGAGTCCGTCCGCGATCGACAGGCCGAAGAGCCCGTGCGCCACGATGCCGCCGAAGTGGCTGGCGTTCGCGTACTCCTCGTCGACGTGCACCGGGGTGTGGTCCCCGGTCAGGTCCGCGTACGCGAGGATCCGCTCCTTCGTGACCCGGTAGGTGGGGCTGATGCACTCGTCGCCCTCGCGGGCGTCGTCCCAGTACTTCTCGATGATGCCTGTCATGCTTCCTTCCTTGCGTCCACCGCGAGCGCCTGCGCGACGGCCTCGGCCGGCCGCGCCTGCATGAGTTCGAGCACCAGTCCGTCGGGCAGCTGCAGCCAGTTCTCCCCGCGGGGCAGCGACTGCACTCCCCTGGAGCGGCAGGCGGCGATCGCCGCGTCCAGGTCGGCGCACATGAGTCCGAGGTGCGCGAGGCGCCCGTCGGCACCGTCGTGCTCGGGGTCGCTGATCAGCTGGATGCCGCCCAGCGTCCAGTACTGGCGCGGATCGTCGACGTCGCCGTCGACCTCGCGCATCGTCAGGCCGAAGACATCGGCGAAGAACGTGATGTGCCAGCGGATGTCACGCACCGTGATGGCGACGTGCTCCAGGTAGGCCGAAGGTCCCGTTGTCATCTTCTAGGCTCCTTTTCTCTCGGTGAGGCTCTGGTCCTGGCGGTCCCGGGTGGCCCGCTCGATCCCCTTGACGCACGCGACGAGGGTCTCGTTGACCGGGGTCGGCACGCCGCGCTCCGCGCCGGCGCGCACGACCGCGCCGTTGATCACGTCGATCTCCGTCCGCCGCCCGCCCCGCACGCTCTGCAGCATCGAGGTGAGGAAGTCGGGCGAGAGCCCGGCCGCGGCGAGGTCCCAGGCGTCCTCGGCGCGCGCGAGGCTGAGCTCGATCCCGGCCGCGCGGGCCACGGCCATCGCCTCGGCGATCGCAGCGAGCCCGGTGCGCCGGAGGTCGGGCTCGCTGTAGAGCTGCCCGTAGGTCAGGCCGGTGATCGCGGTGATCGCGCCGGTCCCCACGTTGACCAGCAGCTTGTCCCAGATGGTGGCGCGGATGTCGTCGACGGTGCGGGTGCGCAGCCCGGCCGTGGTGAAGCAGTCGGCGACCCGGCGGGCGTTCGCGCCGACGGGCCCGTCGAGCTCCCCGATGACGGTCTCCTTGCCCTCGATGTCGGCCCGTACCCGCCCGGGGGCCGGGGTCACGCCGCCGACGTAGGTCTTTCCGGCGAGCAGGCGGTCCGCGCCGACGATCGACGCCAGCGTCTCCTCGTTCCCGACGCCGTTCTGCAGCGACATCACCAGCGTCCGCGGCCCCACGACCGGCAGCGCTGCGGTCATCGCGGCGGCGGTGTCGAAGGACTTGACCAGCACGATCACCAGGTCGACCGGCCCGGCCTCGGCGGGGTCCGCCGTCGCGCGGACGGGTACGACGGTGACCCGCCCCGCCTCCTCGAGCACGAGTCCCGAGGCGCGCAGCGCCGCCGCCCGCTCCGCGGACCGCGAGACGAGCCAGGTCTCGTTCCCGGCCCGCGACAACGCGGCGCCGAACGCACATCCCAGTGCGCCCGCACCCACGATCGCGATCTTCACTTCGCCTCCTGTAGTCGATCGGAACTCTCTCGGCATCACGCTAGGAATCCGTCCGAGGTCATGTCAATGAACTCTTGAGTCTCATTGAAATTTTCAATAACCCCTCGCATACTCGGAGTCGTGGACCCCTCCGAACTGCCCGATCCCAAGCTGCTGCGGCTCTTCGATCTCCTCTACGACCTGCGGAGCGTGACCCGGGTCGCCGAGGAACTGGGCCAGAGCCAACCGACCGTGAGCATCGGGCTCGGGCGCCTGCGACACCTGCTCGGCGACCAGCTGTTCGTCAAGACCGCCGACGGCATGGCTCCCACGCCGCGTGCCGACGCCCTCATCGGGCCGAGTCGCGACGTCCTCGAGTCCCTGCGGCGGCTCACCGCGAGCGAGGCCACGTGGAGCCCGCGGACCGCGCGGCGCGTCTTCCGGGTCTGCATGACCGACGCCAGCCACATCACCCTGCTCCCCCGCCTCCTGGCGACGATCCGGACCGAGGCGCCGGGCGTGCGCCTGGCCGCCGCGCAGATCGACGGCAACACCGCTCGCGTCCTCCAGTCCGGCGAGGCCGACCTCGCGATCGGCCACGCGCCATGGCTCGGCAGCGGGGTCGCGGGCGAGGACCTGTACCCCCAGGACTGGGTCTGCCTCGCCAACCTCCATCACCCGCGGCTGAAGGGCGAGCTGCCGATCGCCCGCTACCAGGCGGAGGGGCACGTCTCCGTGGCGTCCGGCACGGGCGCCGAACTCCTCCGGCAGGGCCTGGCCGCCGCGCGGGTGACGCCCCGCGTCGTCCTCGAACTGCCCGGCTTCCTGGGACTCGGGCCCATCATTGCGACGACGGACCTGCTCGTGACCCTGCCCCGGCACATCGGGGAGACCCTGGCGCACAACTACCGCCTCGCGACCTACGCATGCCCGGTCCCCGTCGAAGGATTCATGGTCCGCCAGCACTGGCATCCCCGATACGCCGACGACCCGGCCAACCGTTGGCTGCGCGCGCGGATCATGAGCCTGTTCGGGCACGCGCCGCAGAACGGTTGAGCCGGGCCACGCGCCGGGGGGGGGGGGGGGGAGAGGGGGGGGGGGGGGGGGGGGGGGGGGGGGGGTAGTTCTAGGGGGCTCCTTGAAGAGGCTC
>NZ_JBYPZI010000003.1:121172-398425 GCF_057815145.1 Tsukamurella sp. II2bb | reverse complement strand
GGCTGCTCGCGCAAGCCAGGAGCTTTTTCGACCCCGCCCCTCAGAACGGTTGAGCCGGGCCACGCGCCGCGGCCCGGGGCGAACCCCGGGCCGCGGCGGAGATCACCGGTGGTCGGCCCCGCGGCGGTCCTCCCGCCGGTAGTGCCATCGCAGGGCGAGATTGCCCACCGCGCCGGCCGCCCCCATCACGATGAGCACGCCGCCGAAGAAGCGCGGGGTCGGATCCCCGCCCTCGAGGAGCAGGTAGGCGCCCATGCCCATGATGATCACGGCCACGATCGCGGCGGCCAGGGGATTGCCCACTCGCTTGCTTCTCGGCATTGCACTACTCCTTTCGGGCGACGGCGGCGCGGGTCACTTGGTGGCGTACTTCGCGTTGTGCGCGGCGATCGCCTCGGTGCGCATCCGCTCGTACTCCGCCTTGCTCGGCGGCTCCACATCGGTACCCAGGTCCTCGACGTGCAGCCGGTAGGTCTCCTTGGCGGTGAACGCGGCGAACGCGGCCACGCAGCAGATGCCGAGAGTGATGCTGCCGACGATCATCGGGACGTTGCTGCCGGGAGGCGCGACGGCGGCGAACAGCGGCGCGAGCACGGCGGCGGTGATCATCGTGCCGGTGTTCTGCGAGATCGCCATGCCGGAGACGCGGGTCTTGGCGGGGAACAGCTCGGGGTAGAACGAGGGGAAGATCGCGTTGTAGCCCTGGTACAGGGCGCCCCACATGATGAGCGACATGATGATGGCGCCGGGCACGTTGTGCATCTCGATCATCTTCAGGTAGCCGAAGGATGCGATCCCGGCGGAGAGGCAGCCGACGATGATCACCGGGCGGCGACCGACGCGGTCCGACAGGTTGCCGACGAACGGGATCACGATGCAGGCCACGATGTTGCCGAGCAGCGGGATCCAGAAGTAGACGCTCTTCTCGATGCCGATGCCGTACGCCTTCTGCGTGGCGTACGCGGCGCCGAAGACGGTGGCGACGATCGGGATGGTGTTCATCAGCGCCATGCAGACGACGCGCAGCATGTTCGGCCAGGAGTACTTGAAGGCGGTGAGGACCGGGGACTTCGCCTTGGTGCCCTCCTCCTGCTCCTCCTCGAAGACCGGGGTCTCGTGCACGGTGCGCCGGATGATGACGCCGGCCACGATCACGAAGAAGCTGAGCAGGAACGGAATGCGCCAGCCCCAGGACTCGAAGGCCTCCTCGGACAGGAACCCGGAGAGCGGGATGAACACACCGGCGGCGAGGATCTGACCGGCCTGGACGCCCTGCAGGGTGAAGGAGCCGAAGAAGCCGCGGCGGCCGTACGGCGCGTGCTCGAGCACCATGGAGGAGGCGCCGGAGATCTCACCGGCGACCGCAAAGCCCTGGATCAGGCGCAGGATCACCAGCAGGGTCGGCGCCAGCAGGCCGACCTGGTCGTAGGTGGGCAGGAAGGCGACCGCCATGGTGGAGGCGCCGATCAGGTACATGCACATCAGCAGCACCTTCTTGCGCCCGATCGTGTCACCGAGGTGGCCGAGGACGAAGGCGCCGATCGGGCGGGCGACGTAGCCCACGCCGAAGGTGGCCATGGCCGCCACCATCGCGATCTTCGGATCCCCCTTGGGGAAGAAGAGCTGCGGGAAGATGGTGCCCGCGACCGCCGCGTAGATGAAGTAGTCGTAGTACTCGAGCGCCGAGCCGATCCAGGCGGACGCGGCCGCCTTCTTCGACTGATTGCCCTCGGGTTCAGTGTGAGCCGTTGTCGCTTCCGACATCATGACCCTTCTGTTAAGGACGCGGGCCACGGGAGGTGACCGAGCGTGCAGGTGGTGATGCGCGTGCCATGGGTGGCACTTGCGGCTGCAGCGATGCCGTGACAGCCGGCGTGGAGAAGTGGTGACCCCTTCGTCGTCCCCGCCGACTGTGTTCGCGATACGAACGGTGAGCCGCTGTGCGTACATAACGTAACTCAGATCACACGCGAGCGCAATAGTGGGGTGGGTTACCGGCGCGCGCGGGCCGCACGACAGACGCGACGACGCCGCCCCCACCCCGAAAGGGGCGGAGACGGCGTCGAATTCAGCGGGGAGGACTCAGGCCTCCGCGGCGGCCCCCGTGGCGATCCGCAGGGGTGCATCGGTCGCGGCGATCACCTCGTCGACGGAGACTCCGGGGGCCGTCTCGACCAGCACGAGCCCCTCGGGCGTGACGTCGATGACCGCGAGGTCCGAGACGATCCGGTTGACGCACTGCAGCCCCGTGATGGGCAGGGTGTTCTCGCTGAGGATCTTCGGCTGGCCCTTGCGGGTCACGTGCTCCATCATCACGATCACCCGGCCGGCGCCGTGCACCAGATCCATGGCGCCGCCCATGCCCTTGACCATCGCGCCGGGCACCGCCCAGTTCGACAGGTCGCCGCGCGCGCTCACCTGCATCGCGCCCAGGACGGCCACGTCCACGTGGCCCCCTCGGATCATCGCGAAGGATTCCGACGAGCCGAAGAACGAGGCACCGGGCGCCACCGTGATCGTCTCCTTGCCGGCGTTGATCAGCTCGGGGTCCACCTCGTCGTCGAAGGGGTAGGGCCCGACGCCGAGCACGCCGTTCTCGGAGTGCAGGACCACCTCGCGGTCCGCGGGGATGTGCCCCGGGATCAGCGTGGGCATGCCGATCCCGAGGTTCACGTACTCGCCGTCGCGCAGGTCAGCCGCGATGCGGGCCGCCATCTCGTCTCGGTTCCAACTCATGCCTGCACCGTCCTGTTCTCGATTCCGGTCTCCTGCGGCCCGACCACGACGACGCGCTGGACGTAGATGCCGGGGGTGTGCACGTCAGCGGGGTCGATCTCGCCCGGCTCCACGAGATGCTCGACCTGGGCGATCGTGATCCGGCCCGCGGTGGCCGCGTCCGGGTTGAAGTTGCGCGCGGTGCCCCGGAAGACGAGGTTGCCGAGCCGGTCCCCCTTCCACGCGTGGACGAGGGCGAAGTCGGTGCGGATGCCGCGCTCGAGGACGTAGGTCTGACCGTCGAACTCGCGGGTCTCCTTCGGCGTCGACGCCACCGCGACGCCCCCGGCACCGTCGTACCGCATCGGCAGGCCGCCCTCGGCGACCTGCGTGCCCACGCCCGCGGTGGTGTAGAAGGCCGCGATCCCGGCGCCGCCGGCGCGCATGCGCTCGGCGAGGGTGCCCTGCGGGGTCAGTTCCACCTCCAGCTCACCCGAGAGGTACTGCCGGGCGAACTCCTTGTTGGCGCCCACGTACGAGCTGATGGTCCGCCGGATCCGGTGCGCCTCCAGCAGCTTGCCGAGGCCGAAGCCCTCGGTGCCGCAGTTGTTGCTCACCGTCTCCAGATCGGTCACGCCGCGCTCGAGGATCGCATCGATGAGCACAGCGGGAATCCCCACCAGACCGAAGCCACCGACAGCGAGCGAGGCACCGTCGGGAATGTCCGCAACGGCCTCTGCCGCACTCGCCACAACCTTATTGATCATGTGACGTAGACTACCCGAAAATGTTCTACATGTGAACACCTAGCCGTTCTGCGAACACTTCGTCCGAAATTGTTGCCCGCACCACACCCCGGCGCTATGGTTGTACGCAATCCGATCGAAAGTTCACATGCAGAACAGAGGCTCGATGTCGTCCCCCACTCCCCCCGGCAAGCTGTTCGCCCCCGACGCGACTCATCCGCGACTGTACTTCCCCGATTACAAGACGACGCGGCTTCGGAGTCCGAAGAAGGACCTGATCCTGATCCCCGAGCGCCTCGGTGAGCTGACCGGCCCCGTCTTCGGCGAGAGCGACGTGGATGCGGCGGAGTCGGACATGACCCTCGCCAACGGCGGCGAGGCGATCGGCCAGCGGATCATCGTGCACGGCCGCGTCCTCGACGCGGACCTGCGGCCCGTCCCGGACACGCTCGTCGAGGTGTGGCAGGCGAACGCCGCGGGGCGCTACCGGCACCGCAACGACTCCTGGCCCGCGCCGCTCGATCCGCACTTCAACGGCGTCGCGCGGAGCATCACCGACGCCCAGGGCCGGTACCGGTTCACCACGATCAAGCCCGGCGCGTACCCGTGGGGCAACCACCACAACGCCTGGCGGCCCGCGCACATCCACTTCTCGCTGTTCGGGCGCGCCTACACCCAGCGCCTGGTGACCCAGATGTACTTCCCGGACGACCCGATGTTCTTCCAGGACCCCATCTACAACTCGGTGCCCGAGGCCGCCCGGGAGCGCATGATCGCGGCCTTCGACTACGACGTCACCCAGCCCGACTGGGCCCTCGGCTACCGCTTCGACATCGTGCTCCGCGGCACCCGTGCGACCCCCTTCGAGGAGGCCTGAGCCATGATCGACACCACCAATCCCGACGCACCCCGCTACCCCGTCTTCGCCCGCGCGCAGGACGAGGTGCCCGTGGGCCTGACCCCGTCGCAGACCGTGGGCCCGTACGTCCACATCGGGTTGTACGCTGGCTGGGAGAAGGCCTGGGACGCCGTGCCCGAGGGCAGCACCGACACCGTCGACATCGAGCTGATCGCCTACGACGGGGCCGGGACGCCGATCGCGGACGCGATGTTCGAGACCTGGCAGGCCGACGCGGCCGGCCACCTCGGCGCGAGCGACCCCCGGGGCGCCGCCGCGGCGACCCCGGCCGGCTTCCGCCACCTGGCGCGCGCCTTCGCGGGCGACGACGGCGTCGCGACCATCCGCACCGTCAAGCCCGGTCCGCTGCCCGGGCAGGCCCCCCACGTCAACCTCGGCGTCTTCGCGCGGGGCACCCTGGACCGGCTGTACACCCGGATCTACTTCCCCGAGGACACCGAGGCGCACGCGAGCGATCCGGTGCTCGCCCTGGTCCCGGCCGAGGACCGGCACCGGCTCATCGCCGAGCGCACCGCGACCGGCTACCGGTTCGTCGTCCACGTCCAGGACGACGGTTCCGGCGAGACCCCGTTCTTCACCCTGTAAAGGAGACCCGTGCCCCGCGGAGAACTGTTCGACCCGATCTTCGGCGCCGTCCCCGCGGCGGAGCGCCTCGACGACGCCGCGTGGATCGACGCGCTGCTGCGCGTGGAGGCCGCACTCGGGCGGGCCTGCGCCGCGGCGGGCGTGATCCCCGCCGCGTCCGCCGCGGCGATCGACGAGGTGATCGCACGCCTGCGCGCCGACGGTGCCCCGTCGCTCGCGCCGGCGGCCCTCGGCGCCGCGTCCGCGGCGGGCGGCAACCCGGTGATCCCGCTGGTCGGGGTGCTGCGCGCCGAGCTGCGCGGCAGCCACCCGGCGGTCCCGCCCGGACACCTGCATCGCGGCGCGACCAGCCAGGACATCCTCGACACCGCGCTGGTACTCCTGCTCCGCGACGCCGGAGCCGTCCTGCTCGCCGATCTCGACCGGGCGGCGCGGGCGTGCGCCGCGCTCGCCCGCGCCCACCGGGACACCCCGATGGCCGGCCGCACCCTCGGGCAGCAGGCGCTCCCCACGACCTTCGGCGCGCTCGTCGCGAGCTGGCTCACGGGCCTGCGCCGCGCCCGGGCGGCCGTGGCCGAGCGGCTCGCGGCGCTGGAGGTCCAGTTCGGCGGCGCCGCCGGGACCCTGGCCGCGGTCGCGCCGCACGGCCCCGCCGTCTCCGACGCCCTCGCGCGCGAGCTGGGGCTGCGCCCGGCGGCGCTGCCCTGGCACACCGAGCGGACCGCCCTCGGGCTGCTCGCGGGCGCGCTCGGCGCGGCGGCGGGCGCCGTCGGGAAGATCGCGGGCGACGTGATCCTCCTCAGCGCGACCGAGCTCGGCGAGGTCAGCGAGGACTCGCCGGGCGGCTCGTCGGCGATGCCGCACAAGCGCAACCCCGTCGCGGCGATCGCCGCGCGGGCCGCGGCCAGGCGCGCCCCCGGCCTGGTCGCGACCGTGCAGTCGGCGATGGACCACGAACTGCAGCGCGCCGCGGGCGCCTGGCACGCCGAGTGGGAGCCGATCACGGACCTGGAGCGCACCGTCGCCGGTGCGGCGGCGCGGATCGCCGACTGCCTGGACGGACTGCAGGTGCACCCGGAGGTGATGGCGCGCGATCTCGACGTGACCGGTGGCGCCCTCCTGGCGGAGCGGGTCACCGTCGCCCTGTCCGAGCACACGCCCGACGCCCGCGACCGGGTGACCGCGGCGTGCGCGGCGCGCATCCCCCTGGATACCGCGGAATCCATCACCGAATACCTGCCCGCCGAGACCGTGCGGGCACTGCTCGATCCCGCGGGCTATCTGGGGCACGCGGGCGAATTCACCGACCGCGCCCTGGCCGCGTACACCGCCGACGAGGAGAACCCGTGACCATCGCCCTTGCCCACGACGTCATCGACGCCCGCTCGGGCGATCCCGCCGCGCCGACCGTCGTCCTGCTCGGCTCCCTGGGCTCCACCCGGGCGATGTGGCGGCCGCAGGTCACGGCGCTGTCGGCGTTCGCGCGGGTGATCGTCGTGGACCACCGCGGGCACGGCGACTCCCCCGTTCCCGACGGCCCGTACCGGATGACCGACCTCGCCGGCGACGTCCTGGCGCTGCTCGACGCGCTCGACGTCCCGCTGGCGCACCTCGTCGGCCTCTCGCTGGGCGGCGCCGTCGCGCAGACGATCGCGATCGAACACCCGGACCGGGTGGCCTCGCTGGCCCTGCTGTGCACGGCCGCGCGGTTCGGCGAACCGTCGGCGTGGACCGACCGGGCGGCGGCGGTCAGCCGCGAGGGCACCGGGTCGATCGCCGATGCGGTGGTCGGGCGCTGGTTCACGCCCGGGCTCGCGGCCCGCGACGCCGCGCTCGTCGAGGAGTGCCTGGCCATGGTCGCCGGCACCCCGGACGAGGGCTACGCCGGCTGCTGCGAGGCCCTCGCCGGCTTCGATTCCACCGCGGACCTCGCGCGGATCTCCGCCCCCACCCTGGTCATCGCCGGCGAACAGGACCCGGCGACGCCGCCGGCGACGATGCGCGTGCTCTCCGAGGGCATCGCCGATGCGCGGCTCGCCGTGCTCGATCCGGCGGCCCACCTCGCCAACGTCGAGCAGGCGGGCCGGGTCACGCAGCTGCTGCGCGACCACATCGCGCGGCCGGGCGGCTACGAGGCCGGACGGGCCGCGGCGCACGCTGCCGGCGACGCGGTGCGCCGGAGCGTGCTCGGTGACGCCCACGTCGACCGGTCGGCGGCCGACACCACCGCGTTCACGGCCCCGTTCAACGACTTCATCACCCGCACCGCGTGGGGCGACATCTGGCGCCGCCCCGGCCTCGGGCACGAGCAGCGCCGCCTGCTGACGATCGCCATCCTCACCGCCGTCGGCAACGAGCACGAGCTGGACATGCACCTGCGGGCCGCGCTGCGGGCCGGCGTGGACGCCGACCTGCTCGGCGAGGTGCTGCTGCACACCGCCGTCTACGCCGGGGTGCCGAACAGCAACCGTGGATTCGCGCTCGGCAAGGCCGCGCTCGCGGACCTCGCGGCCGAGGCCGCGGCGGAGGGGGATGATGGTGCACCATGAGCGCCTCCCCCACATCCCGCACCCCCGGCTCGCCCGACGGTGAGCCGCCGGCCGCATCGCCGGACTACGTCCAGTCCCTCGGTCGCGGCCTGTCGGTGATCCGCGCCTTCGACGCCGAGAACCCCACGCGCACGCTCAGCGACGTGGCCCGGGCGACGTCGCTGACCCGGGCGACCGCACGCCGTTTCCTGCTCACCCTGGTCGAACTCGGGTACGTCGCGACCGACGGGACCGAGTTCCGGCTCACCCCGAAGATCCTCGACCTCGGGTACAGCTACCTGTCGAGCCTCGGCCTGCCCGCCATCGCCCAGCCCCACCTCGAGGCGTTGAGCACGGAGGTCGACGAGTCCTCGTCCGTCTCGATCCTCGACGGCCGGGACATCGTCTACGTCGCCCGCCACGCGGTGCGCCGCATCATGGCAGTGGGGATCTCGATCGGCACCCGGTTCCCGGCGTACGCCACCTCGATGGGGCGCGTCCTGCTGGCCGGGCTCCCCGACGCGGAACTCGAGCGGCACCTCGCCGCCGCCGAGCCGGTCGCCTTCACCGAGCGCACCCGCACGGACCTGGGCGACCTCCGCGCCGCGATCCGTGACGCCGCCGAACGCGGCTACGCGATCGTGGACGAGGAACTCGAGTACGGCCTGCGCTCCGTCGCGGCGCCGATCCGCGACGGCGGCGGCCGCGTGGTCGCGGCCGTGAACATCTCCACCCCGGCCTTCCGCTACACCGAGGACCACATGCACGAGGTCCTCGCCCCGGCGCTGCTGCGCGCCGCCGAGGCGATCCACAACGACCTCGCCGCCGTCCGGCGGTGAGAGCCTCCTCCACGCCAGAAAGGCACCCGAGACACCATGCGCGACGTCGTCATCTGTGAACCCCTCCGCACCCCCGTCGGACGCTTCGGCGGAGCGTTCAAGGACGTCCCCGTCGAGGACCTCGCCGCCACCGTCATCGCGGCGCTCGTCGAGCGCACCGGTATCGACCCCGAACTGATCGACGACGTCGTCCTGGGCCAGGCCTCGCCCGGCGGTGAGGCGCCGGCCCTCGGCCGGGTGGCCGCGCTCAACGCGGGGCTGGGCATCGGGGTACCGGGTAAGCAGGTGGACCGGCGCTGCGGGTCGGGCCTGCAGGCCGTGATCGACGGTGCGCTCGCCGTCGCGTCCGGCGGCGCCGACCTGGTGCTGGCGGGCGGCGCGGAGTCGATGAGCCAGGCCGAGTTCTACACCCACCCGAACATCCGCTGGGGCGTGCGCGGCACCGGCGTCGAGCTGGCGGACCGGCTCGCCCGTGCCCGGGTCACGGCGGGCGGGCGCGACTTCCCCGTGGCGGGTGGCATGATCGAGACCGCGGAGAACCTGCGCGCGGAGTACGGGATCACCCGGGCGGAGCAGGACGAGCTCGCGGCGCAGTCGCACCGCCGGGCGGTCGCCGCGATCGAATCGGGCGCCTTCGCCGACGAGATCGTGCCGGTTCCGGTGCCGCAACGTCGCGGCGAGCCCGTCCTGGTGGACCGGGACGAGCACCCGCGCGCGGACACCACCGTGGAGAGCCTGTCCGCGCTGCGCCCGATCCGCGGGAAGATCGACCCCGAATCGACCGTGACCGCCGGCAACGCCAGCGGGCAGAACGACGGTGCCGCCGTCGCGATCGTGACCACCGCCGAGACCGCGGCGCGCCTGGGCCTGGACCCGCTGGCCCGGTTCGCGGGCTGGGCCGTGGCGGGCGTGCCGCCGCGCACGATGGGCATCGGCCCGGTGCCCGCGACGGCGAAGGTGCTCGGCCGCCTGGGCCTGACCCTCGACGACATGGGCGTGATCGAGCTGAACGAGGCCTTCGCCGCCCAGACGCTCGCGGTGCTGCGCGAGTGGGGCCTCGACGCGGCGGACCCGCGGCTGAACCCGAACGGCTCCGGGATCTCGCTCGGCCACCCGGTCGGGGCCACCGGTGGCCGGATCCTCGCGACGCTGCTGCGCGAGATGCGCCGCCGCGAGGCCCGGTACGGCCTGGAGACCATGTGCATCGGCGGCGGTCAGGGCCTCGCGGCGGTGTTCGAGCGGGTCTGACCCGGTCCGGCGGCCGCCGGTGACAGAGAAAGAAATGCCGCGCCCTCGGGCGCGGCATTTCCTTCTCTGTTCTCGTTCCAGCCGGTCACCTCTCGGCGGCGAGCAGCTCCTCCATGGTGCGGGTCATGCGCGCGGCGTCGGCGGTCAGGCCGGTGAAGATCGCGAACGAATCGATCGCCTGGCCCACGGCCATCCCGATGCCACTGATCGTGGTCACGCCCATCTCACGGGCGCGGCGCAGCAGCTCCGTCTCGGCGGGCCGGTAGACGACTTCCGCCAGCCACAGGTCGGGACGCAGCAGCGCGGGATCGAAGGCGGTGCCCGGGTGCGCCGCCATGCCCATGGGGGTCGCGTGCACCACCCCGTCCGCATCGGTGAGGACATCGCCGAGTTCGTTCAGTCCCGCCGCGGTCACGGGCCGCCCCGGGAACCGCTTCTCCAGCTCGGCCGCGAGGCCCGCCGCGCGGGCGGGATCCACGTCGACCACCGTCATCCCCGTCGCGCCGCACTCCAGCGTGGCGTCCGCGACCGCCGCCCCCGCACCGCCCGCGCCGACCTGCACGACGTGGCCGGCGGGCCGGTCGCCCAGGCCCGCCGCGAGGTTGCGGCCGAATCCGGTGCAATCGGTGTTGTGGCCGATGAACCTACCGTCGTCGGTGATCTTGACGGTGTTCACGGCGCCGAGCCGCGCCGCGAGCGGGGAGATCTCGTCGAGCAGGGGCAGCACCTGCTGCTTGCACGGGTGCGTGATGTTGAGCCCGTCGAAGCCCATGTCCGACGCCGATCGCAGCAGCCGGGGCAGCGCCTCCGCCCCGCCCAGCCCGTCGATGTCGATGATCCGGAAGACGTACGCGAGCCCGTGGGCGCGCCCCTCCGCCTCCTGCAGGCGCGGCGTGAGCGAGCGGCCGATACCGGACCCGATGAGGCCGCAGAGGACGCTGCGGCGTTCCGCGGGCTGGGTGTTCGCGCGGGGGTCGGACACGAGTGAGCTCTCTTTCAATTAACTATCCGGTGAGTTACATCTCACGGTAGCATGCGTGGCCATGAGTACGCCCACGCCGAAGCGAACCCGCGACGCAGACCGGACGAAGCGGGACATCCTGGCCGTCGCCGGCCGGGAGTTCGCCGAAAAGGGCTTCGACGGTGCCCGGATCGACGAGATCGCGGCGAAGACCGCGACCACCAAGCGCATGCTCTACTACTACTTCGGAGACAAGGACGCGCTCTACAGCGCGGTCCTGGAGGACGCCTACCGCCGGATCCGAGCGGACGAGGCGCGGGTCGACGTCGACCATCTCGATCCGGTCGCGGCGTTGCGGGCGGTGGCCGAGGCGACCTTCGACCACAACGAGTCCGCTCCCGACTTCGTGCGGCTCGTCAGCGCGGAGAACCTCCGCCGCGGGCGGAGCCTGGCCACGATCGACGGCATCGCCGACTCCCAGCGCCCCGCGATCGAACTCCTCGACCGGATCCTCGAGCGCGGACGCGGCACGGGCGAGTTCCGCGTGGACGTCTCGGCCGTCGACCTGCACATGCTGATCAGCGCCTTCTGCACCTTCCGCGTCGCCCATCGCGACAGCTTCCGGATCCTGTTCGACGTCGACCTCCTCGCCGGGGGCGAGCGAGAGCACCTGCGGCGCATGGCCGGCGACGTGGCCGTCCGCTACGCCCGCGCGGACTGACCGTCCCGGCGCGACGCCCGGTCCCGGCGCAACGCCGAGGAGCACCGGACTCAGCGCTCCGCGGTGCGCAGCTGCGCCGCCACCCGCACGGCGGCGTTGGCATCGCCGAACCCGCGGTAGCCCCCGACCCGCTGCACCACCTCGACGAAGAAGTCGGCACCCACCGTCGGGGTGAAGAGATGGAAGAACTCGCCCGCGTCGTCGCGGTCGTAGAGGATGCCCGCCGCGGACATCCGGTCGAGCAGGGGCCGCGGCAGCTCGAAGCGCGCGGCGAGGTCGTCGTAGTAGTTCGGCGGCACGGGCAGGGGCTCGAAGCCCCGCGCGCGCATGGCCGCCGCCGTGGTGAAGACGTCCTCGCAGGCGAGCGCCACGTGGCTGATCCCGCCCCGGCGCGCCGCGCCGAAACCGCCTCCCGGCCCGTCGACCATGCCCATCGTGATCCGCAGGCCCGCGCCGTCGGCGCCGATCGGCGCGCTCAGCGAGCGGTTGTGCATCAGCCCCACGGCGTCGATGGTGTCCGGCTCCTCGTGCGGCTCCATCGAGAAGAGCGACCGCAGCACCAGCAGCAGGCCGTCCCATTCGTCGCTCGGCACGGCCAGGCCCACGTGGTCCACACCGGTGAACAGGACCGTCGGGTCGAGGCCGCGGGGCGCGGGGTACTCGACGAAGGCCTCGCCCCAGGACGCCGCGGCGCCGGGCGACCGGACGTCCACCGCGGTGGTGCCGGTGATCTGCATGCGCGCGACGTCGGCGCCCACGCGCGCGCCCGGCAGTTCGACGGTGTCCGCGCTCACTCCGAGCGCCGCCGCGCGGCGCGTCCACGCCCCCGGATCCGCCGAGCGGACCCCGATCTGGGTCAGGACGGGCAGGTGCGCCGGCAGGCCGGGCGCGGTCCAGGCGGTGCCCGGCGTGGCGTCGAGCACCACGGTGAGCCCGCCGTGCCGCCACAGCTGCAGATCGTGGTCGCGGTGCCGGCCGGCCAACCGGAAGCCGAGCGCGTCGAGGACCTCCTGCAGCGCGGCCCCCTTACCGGGCCCCGCCGCGATCCGGAGGGAGACGATGCCCTCGAGCGGCGTCGCGGCGGGGGTCTCGAAAAGCTCCTCACCGGCCTCCCCGGACGACGAGGCTGGGGCGGCGGCACCGTCGGACCCGGCGAGCTCGTCGGCGCGCTGCCGCGCGAGCACCCGGTCCTGGAGGTGGCGCAGCGAACGGAGGGCGTCGGCGGCGGTGCGCCCGGTGTCGGAGCCGCGGAAGGTGTCGTTGAAGATCTCGAGCGACCACGGCCCGCGGTACCCCGCGGCGACGAGGTGCGTCCCGAAGCCGGCGAGGTCGAAGACGCCCTGGCCGGGGAAGTTCCGGTGGTGACGGCTCCACTGCAGTACGTCCATCGATTCGGCCGAGGCGTCGGCCCACTGCACGAAGAAGATCTTCTCGCCGGGGATCTCGCGGATCCCGGAGGGGTCGTCACCCCGGGAGAGGACGTGGAAGCTGTCGAGGCAGATGCCCAGGGCGGGATGGTCGGCGGCGCGCACCAGCTCCCACGAGTGGCCGTAGGTGTTGACGTAGCGCGCCCAGGCCAGCGCCTCGTAGGCGAGCCGCATCCCGCGCCGGCCCGCCGCCTCGGCCGCGATGTGCAGTTGCTCCGCCAGGAGCGCATCGTCGGCGACCGCGCCGGGCGACGGGGAGGAGCAGACCAGCATGAGGTCGCAGCCGAGCTCCTCCATCACGTCGTACTTGCGCTCGGCGCGGCGCAGGTTGCGCTGGAACTGCGCCGGGTCCGTGGCGTCGAGATCGCGGAAGGGCTGGTAGAAGTCGATGCTCAGCCCCAGATCCGCACAGCGTGCGGCGACCTGCCTCGGGCTCAGCGGGCACGCGACCAGGTCCGGCTCGAAGATCTCCACCCCGTCGAAACCCGCGGCGGCCACCGCCTCGAGCTTCTCCTCCAGGGTGCCGGAGATGCAGACGGTGGCGATGGACGTCCGAAGACCCGACACACTCGCTCCTTATGTACGAAACAGTTAGTTCGTCCTCAGGGTACTCGTTACGCCGGGTGATCACACCACGCCCACCGGCCGCGCGGGGGCGGAATGCCTACAGCAGGACGGAGGTGTCCGGGCCCTTCCCCTCGGCCGCCACGGCGGAGTAGGCCGCGACCAGCAGCGACGGGTCGGGCGCCTCGAGGCGGCCCGGCCGGGCGAGATCGTCGAGCACCACGAAACGGAGCATCCCGCCGCGGTTCTTCTTGTCCTTGCCCATGTGCTCGAGCAGCTGGGTGAAGGCGTCGGGGTCGTAGCTGGTGGGCAGGCCCACGGCCTCCAGTACCCGACGGTGCCGGTCCGCCGTCGCGTCGTCGAGCCGCCCGGCGAGGCGCCCCAGCTCGGCGGCGTAGACGAGGCCGACCGCGACCGCCGCGCCGTGGCGCCAGCGGTAGCGCTCGCGCCGCTCGATCGCGTGCCCCAGGGTGTGGCCGTAGTTGAGGATCTCGCGCAGCGAGGCCTCCTTGAGGTCGGCGGAGACGACCCTCGCCTTGACCTCGATGGCGCGGCGCACGAGCTCGGGGAGGACGTCGCCGGTGGGGTCGAGCGCGGCCTCCGGGTCCTTCTCGATGAGGTCGAGGATCACCGGATCGGCGATGAAGCCGGTCTTGATCACCTCGGCCATCCCGGCCACGATCTCGTTGCGCGGCACCGTCTCCAGCGTGACCAGGTCCACGATCACCGCGCGCGGCTCGTGGAACGCGCCGACGAGGTTCTTGCCCGCGTCGGTGTTGATGCCGGTCTTCCCGCCCACCGCGGCGTCCACCATGGCGAGCAGCGTGGTGGGGATGTGCACCACGTCCACGCCGCGCATCCAGGTCGCGGCCACGAAGCCGGTGAGGTCGGTCGCCGCTCCCCCGCCCAGGCTGTAGATCACGTCCTGGCGGCTCAGGCCGATGCGCCCGAGCACCTCCCAGCAGAACCCGGCGACCTGCAGGTCCTTGCCCGACTCGGCGTCGGGGAGCTCGATGCGGTGCGCGTCGACGCCCTTGGCCGCCAGCTCCGCCCGCAGCACCTCGGCGGTCTCGGCCAGCGGCGGCTGGTAGAAGATCGCGGCCTTCGCCGGGAACTCCCCCTTCACGCGGGCCGCGTCCACTGCCTCGGTGAGCAGGCCCCGGCCCACGATCACCTCGTACGGGCTGGACGCGTTCACCTGGATGCGGACGGGTTCGACGGTCTGGTTCGCACCGGACATCGGGTGACTCCTTCGTGGTGGGATCGGCGCGCGGGCCGCGCCGGTGTCGGGTCCTGCTCGGCTCAGTTCCTACTGGACGGCCGCAGCACCGACGGGAGGTTCGGCCACGGCCCCCGCCGGACGCGGCCGGGGTGGGTGTCCTTGAGACGACGCTGCACCTGCCGGACCACCGAGCTCGGCGCGCGCCCCACCGTGGACACCCGGATGGTGGCCAGGTCGCGATAGATCGGCGTACGGATCGCCATCAGGTTGCGGTAGGTCTCCACCGGATCGTCACCGGCGAGCACCGGGCGCTGCGTCCCCGTGGTGCGGCGCACGCCCTCCTCCTCGGTGATCTCCAGGTACACCACCTGGTGCCGGCGCAGCAGCTCCTGGGTACGGACCGAGAGGATCGCGCCGCCGCCGAGGGAGACCACGCCGGTCTCCTTCGCGACGACGTCCGCGATCACGCTCTCCTCGAACGCGCGGAAGGCCGGCTCACCGTCCTCGACGAAGATCGTGGGCACGGTGCGGCCCGAGCGCAGCTCCATCTCGTGGTCGACGTCGATGAACGGCACCCGCAGCGACTTCGCCAGTCGCTGCCCGATGGTCGTCTTGCCCGCGCCGGGCGGGCCGATGAGGATGGCGACGGGGCGCCTCTCCCCGGCCATCACACGCCCTCGGGCGTCACCCGCTGCAACCGCGCCGCCACCTGCTCGGAGTACCGCTCGATGTTGCTACGAGTCTCGGCCAGGCTGTCGCCGCCGAACTTCTCGAGCGCCGCCTGGGCCACGACCAGCGCCACCATCGACTCGGCCACGACACCCGCCGCGGGCACGGCGCAGACGTCGCTGCGCTGGTGGATGGCGACGGCCTCGGTGCCGGTCTGCATGTCGATGGTGCGCAGCGCGCGGGGCACCGTCGAGATGGGCTTCATCGCGGCGCGCACGCGCAGCTCCTCGCCGTTGGTCATGCCGCCCTCGATACCGCCGGCCCGGTTGCTCGACCGCAGCACACCGCCCTTGCCGGGCAGCATCTCGTCGTGCGCGGCGCTGCCACGACGGCGGGCGGTCTCGAAGCCGTCGCCGACCTCGACGCCCTTGATCGCCTGGATGCCCATGAGGGCCGCGGCGAGTCGCGCGTCGAGCCGGCTCTCCCCCGAGGCGACGGAGCCGATACCCACCGGCAGGCCGGTGACCACGACCTCGACGACACCGCCGAGCGTGTCGCCGTCCTTCTTCGCGGCCTCGATCTCGGCGATCATCGAGCGCTCCGCCGCCTCGTCGAAGGCGCGGACCGGGGAGGCGTCGATACGGTCCAGATCCTCGCCCGACGGGGTCGGGCCGGCGTAGGGCTCGGACGCACCGATGGAGATGACGTGACTGATCACCTCGGCACCGAAGGCCTGGCGCAGGAAGTTACGGGCGACGGTGCCGGCGGCGACGCGGGCGGCCGTCTCGCGGGCGCTGGCGCGCTCGAGCACGGGGCGGGCGTCGTCGAAGCCGTACTTGAGCATGCCCGAGAAATCGGCGTGACCGGGCCGCGGGCGCGTGAGCGGCGCGTTGCGGGCCATACCGTCGAGCGCCTCCTGATCGACGGGGTCGGCCGACATGACCTGCTCCCACTTGGGCCACTCCGTGTTGCCGACCTCGATGGCGACGGGGCCCGCCTGCGTGCGCCCGTGCCGGACACCGCCCAGGATGGTCACCTTGTCGGCCTCGAACTTCATCCGCGCACCCCGGCCGTAGCCCAGGCGGCGCCGCGCCAATTGGGCGGCGATGTCCGACGACGTGACCTCGACGCCCGCGACCATGCCCTCCACGAGGGCCACGAGGGCGGGGCCGTGCGATTCTCCAGCGGTGATCCAGCGCAACACGTGTCCCATCATCCCAGATCGACCCGCCGGACCGTGAGTTCGGGTGTCCGAACTCTTGCTCGCAGGGTACAGTGAAAATCATGACCGCAGCCACCGGATCTTCGACTTCCACCCACCGCGCCGCACAGCGCCGGGCCACCGTCGACGTTTTCGGTGTGGCCTGGCCCCGCCACAAGGCGGAGTCCGTGGCCGCTGCCCTCGTCGTTCTCGCCCTCGGCCTGCTCCTCACCGCCGCCGTGGGCGGCACTTCCGCGTCGCCCGCGATCCTCGTCGCCGCCGCAGCCGGCATCGCGGTGTGGTGGTGCGGCCACCTCGTCCAGCACGACTGAACAGGCCCGAGCCCACGACGTGACCAACGTTACGTCCGTCCCGCTGGCCATCGAGACGAGTCGCGGCGTAGCTTATTAACCAGACGGTTAATAACTACGAAACGAAGAAGAAACGGCTATGACTGACATGCTGACCGACTCGCAGGCCACCGACTCCGCAGCGGCGGACGCGCCGCGGAGCCCCCTGGCGGGGATGCACCTGTTCTCGGCCCCGACCGCGACGGACCCCTACGCGGAGCTGGCGGACCGCATCGTGGAGCAGGTGCACGTGGCGGCCGACGCGAGCGCGACCGCAGCCCGCGCCCTCCTGGGGCGCTAGTCACCCAGCCGTAGACGACGAAGGCCTCCCGTTCCGCACGGGAGGCCTTCGTCGTAGGGGGGGCGGGACGGTGAGGCTCACGCCAGGCAGTTGGGTCCCAGCAGCGCTTTGAGATCACCCATCAGCGACGACGACGGATTGACCCGGAGCGTGTCGGCCAGCTTCAGGGTGGTGCTCTGCCCCTCCCCGTCGCCGCTGACGAGCTTGACGTGCACGTCGGAGACGCCGGGGTGGCGCTGGAGCACCTGCTTGAGCGCGGAGACCTTGTCCTGCGTGCACACCCGCGTCGGCATCGTGAGCGCCAGGGGCTTCGCGACGCCGATCTGCGAGAGGTCGATCGGCGCGATGTCGTTCGCGATCAGCGTGACCTTGTCGTCCCGGAAGTTCACCCGGGCCTTGATCAGGACGACCGCGTCCTCCACGACCTCGGCGCCGTAGGCGGCGTAGGCCTGCGGGAAGAAGAAGACCTCGATACCACCGGAGAGGTCCTCGATCTGCGCGGACGCGAACGGGGCGCCGTTCTTGTTCACGCGCCGGTTCACCGACTGCAGGATGCCGCCGACGGTGACCTGGGTGCCGTCCTTCACGTCACCCTCGACGATGGCCGGAATGGCCGTGTCGGTCTGGGCGGCGATGACGTGCTCGACCCCGTCGAGCGGGTGCGCCGAGACGTACAGCCCCAGCATCTCGCGTTCGAGGGCGAGCTTGTGCTTGCCGTCCCACTCCTCGTCGGGGACCTTGATGGTGAAGACGTCGTCGATGGGGCCGGCGGCACCGTCCTCGTCCCCCATCGAGCCGAAGAGGTCGAACTGGCCCACCGCCTCGGCCTTCTTCGTGGACAGGACCGACTCGATGGCATCGCTGTGCACCAGCAGCAGGCCCTTGCGGGGGTGGTCGAGGGAGTCGAAACCGCCCGCCTTGATGAGGGATTCGGTGACCTTCTTGGAGCAGGCCGCCACCTCGATCTTGGCGAGGTAGTCGGAGAAGGAGGTGAAGTTCCCCTTCTCCTTGCGGGTCTTGACGATGGACGCGACCACGCCCTCGCCCACGTTGCGGACCGAGCCCAGGCCGAAGCGGATGTCCTCCCCCACCGAGGTGAAGGCGTGGAAGGACTCGTTGACGTCCGGCGGGAGCACGGTGATGCCGAGGCGGCGGCAGTCGCCGAGGTAGATGGCCGCCTTGTCCTTGTCGTCACCGACGGAGGTGAGCAGCGCGGCCATGTACTCGGCCGGGTAGTTCGCCTTGAGGTAGGCCGTCCAGTAGGACACCAGGCCGTACGCGGCGGCGTGCGACTTGTTGAACGCGTAGCCGGCGAACGGGAGCACCGTCTCCCACAGTGCCGTGATCGCGGCCTGGGAGAAGCCGTTGTCCAGCATGCCCTGCTGGAAGCCGCCGTAGGCCTCGTCGAGGACCTCTTTCTTCTTCTTACCCATCGCGCGGCGCAGGATGTCGGCCTGGCCGAGGCTGTACCCGGCGACCTTCTGCGCGATCTGCATGATCTGCTCCTGGAAGACGATCAGGCCGAACGTGTCCGCGAGGATGTCCTTGAGCGGCTCCTCCAGTTCCGGGTGGATCGGCTTGACCTGCTGCCGGCCGTTCTTGCGATCCGCGTAGTCGTTGTGCGCGTTCATGCCCATCGGGCCGGGCCGGTACAGCGCGCCGACGGCGACGATGTCCTCGAACTTGGTGGGCTGCATGCGGCGCAGGAGGTCCCGCATGGGGCCGCCGTCGAGCTGGAAGACGCCGAGCGTGTTGCCCCGCTGCAGCAGCTCGTAGGTGGTCACATCGTCGAGCGGCAGCTGGTCCATGTCCAGGTCGATGCCGCGGTTGTGCTTGATGTTCTCCAGGGCGTCACCGATCACGGTGAGGTTGCGCAGGCCCAGGAAGTCCATCTTCAGCAGGCCGATGGCCTCGCACGACGGGTAGTCCCAGCCGGTGATGATCGCGCCGTCCTGCGCGCGCTTCCACACCGGGATCGCGTCCGTGAGCGGATCACAGGACATGATCACCGCGCAGGCGTGCACGCCGGCGTTGCGGATCAGGCCCTCGAGCCCGAGCGCCATGTCGTAGATCTTCTTGACGTCGGGGTCGGTCTCGATCAGCTGCCGGACCTCGACGGCCTCCTTGTACCGCTCGTGCTCCGGATCCGTGATGCCCTTGACCGAGATGTCCTTGGCCATGATGGGCGGCGGGAGCGCCTTGGTGATCCGGTCGGCGATGGAGTAGCCGGGCTGGCCGTAGAGGACCCGGGCCGAGTCCTTGATGGCGGCCTTCGTCTTGATGGTGCCGAACGTGATGACCTGGGCCACCTTGTCCGAGCCCCACTTCTCGGAGGCGTAGGTGATCATCTCGCCGCGACGACGATCGTCGAAGTCGATATCGATATCGGGCATCGAGACGCGCTCGGGGTTGAGGAAGCGCTCGAACAGCAGCCCGTGCGGGATCGGGTCGATGTTGGTGATGCCCAGCGCCCAGGCCACGAGCGAGCCGGCCGCGGAACCACGCCCCGGGCCGACCCGGATGCCGACCTCGTGCGCATGCGCGATCAGGTCGCCGACCACGAGGAAGTAGGCCGGGAAGCCCATCTCGTTGATGACCGAGAGCTCGTACGTCGCCCGCTCGACGTAGTCCGCGGGCGGACCGTCGGGGAACCGGCGGTTCAGGCCGGCCATGACCTCTTCTTCGAGGAAGGACTCCTGCGTGTGGTGCTCCGGCACCGGGAACCGTGGCATGCGGTCCTTGTGCTCCCACACCTCCGCGTAGGACTGGACCCGCTCGCCGATCTCCACCGTCGAATCGCACGCGCCCGGCACCTGCGAATCCCACAGCTCGCGCATCTCCTGCGCGGACTTGAGGTAGTAGCCGTCACCGTCGAACTGGAACCGCGTGGGATCCGACAGGGTCTTGCCGGTCTGGATGCACAGCAGCGCGCCGTGCGATTCGGCCTTGTCCTTGGTGACGTAGTGGCAGTCGTTCGTGGCCAGCGGCTTGATCCCGAGCGTGCGGCCGATCTCCAGCAGCCCCTCGCGGACGCGGCGCTCGATGTCGATGCCGTGATCCATGAGCTCGAGGTAGAAGTTCTCCTTGCCGAAGATCTCCTGCCATTTCGCGGCGGCCTCGAGCGCCTCGCGCTCCTGCCCCAGCCGCAGCCGGGTCTGTACCTCGCCCGACGGGCAACCCGTGGTCGCGATGATGCCCTCGGCGTGCTCGGCGATCAGCTCGGCGTCCATGCGGGACCACTTGCCCAGCTGCCCCTCGATGGACGCGAGCGAGCTCAGCGTGAACAGATTGCGCAGGCCCGTGGCGTTCTCCGCCACCATCGTCATGTGCGTGTACGCGCCCGAACCGGAGACGTCGTCACCCTTCTGCGACGGATCGCCCCACCGCACGCGCTTGGTGGAGAAGCGCGACTCCGGCGCGATGTACGCCTCGATCCCGATGATCGGCGTGATGTCGTACTTCTTCGCGGTGTTGTAGAAGTCCGAGGCGCCGAACATGTTGCCGTGGTCGGACATGCCCACCGCGGTCATCCCGAGGCGCTTGGCCTCCGCGAACAGCGGATCGACCTTGGCGGCACCGTCGAGCATCGAGTACTCCGTGTGGTTGTGCAGATGCACGAACGAGCCGGCCGTCATGGGCTACGCACCTCCGGTGGAGAATCTCATCGCTGTCATTACGCAGTGTAGGCGCTGCCACCGACACGTCGTCGGAGTCATGCGGCGAAGACGATCACCAGGATCAACACCAGCAACGCCAATCCCGCGACTCCCACCAACACCAGCACGCCGGGTGGCATCCCGTTCTGCGCCACCGCCTTCGGCGGCTCCGCCTGGGCGGCCTGCGGAGCGGGCGGGCGCGGCATCGCCCCGGACGGCGCCCCCGGGTTCGCGCCGTACAACGGCTGCGCGGGTGCCGCGGGCCGCGCCGCGGCGCCCGGACGCGGCGCGGGTGGATGCGACCGCGCCGCCGCGGCGCCGGGCCGGTTCGCCTGCCCCCGGATCCCGGGCGCGACGGTGCGCTGCACCGGCGCCGACGGCCGGCCGCCGGGCTGCTGCGGCCCGGACGGGTGCCCCGGGCCCGGGACGTACCCGGGCGGGGCAGGGCGGGGCACCGGTCGCGGAGCGGGGCGCGAGACGGGCGCCGTCATCGCCGACCTGAGTGCGGTGGCGAACTCCTTGCAGGTGGCGAACCGCTCCGCGGGCGTCTTCGCGAGGCCGCGGGCGACCACCGCGTCGACGGCCGGCGGCACGCCTGCGCGGATCTGCGAGATCCGCGGCGGCGGGGCGTTGAAGTGCGCGTCGATCACCGCGTCGGTGCTGGCACCGCTGTACGGCACCTTCCCGGTGACCAGGTGGAAGAAGGTGGCCGCGAGCGAGTACTGGTCCGAGCGGGAATCGAGTTCTTCGCCGCACAGCTGCTCGGGCGAGGCGTAGGCGAGCGTCGCGAGCACGGTGCCGACCGCGGTCAGCTGCGAGGTGTCCTCGCCGCCCTTGGCCACGCCGAAGTCGGTGAGCAGGGCCCGCATCTCGTCCGCGTCGTCACCGTCGTCCGTGGCGGCGACGAGGATGTTGGCGGGCTTGATGTCGCGGTGCAGCAGGCCCGCGCGGTGGGCGCGGTCCAGGCCCCGCCCGATCTGGGAGACGATCTCCGCGGCCGTCGCCGGGTCGAGGCCGGCCGGGCTGCGCTTGAGCAGCACCGAGCAGTCGTCGCCCTGGACGTACTGCATGGCGATCCACAGCCGGGCCCCCTCGGTGCCGCGGTTGTAGATGGTGACCACGTTGGGATGGTCGAGCCGAGCGGCGAGCTCCGCCTCGCGCAGGAAGCGCTTGCGGAAGGCCTCGTCGCCCGAGTAGCTCGCGCCCAGCACCTTGAGCGCGTCGTACCGGGGCAACTCCGGGTGCTTGGCCAGGTAGACCGAGCCCATGCCGCCGGTTCCGAGGCGCCGCTCGATCCGATACCCGCCGATCACCGTCCCCGGTGCGAGTTCGTCACTCATGTCCGCTGCTTCTGCCCCTTATCGTCCGGCCGTCGGGGTCCAGCGTAACCCGCACCCCGGCCGCGATCCCGGCGACGAGGCCCGGTGCGGGCACCGTCACTCAGGTCTCGACGCCCTCGAACTGGGCGCGGTAGAGGCCCGCGTAGTGGCCGCCGGCCGCGAGCAGTTCCTCGTGCGACCCCTGTTCGACGATGCGGCCGTGGTCCATCACGACGATGACGTCGGCGTCGCGGATGGTCGAGAGGCGGTGCGCGATGACGAAACTCGTCCGGTCGGCCCGCAGGGCGTGCATCGCCCGCTGCAGCAGCACCTCGGTGCGGGTGTCCACCGAACTGGTCGCCTCGTCGAGGATGAGGACGGCCGGCTCGGCGAGGAAGGCGCGCGCGATCGTGATCAGCTGTCGCTCGCCGGCGGAGACGCTGCCGGACTCGTCGTCGAGGACCGTCTCGTAGCCGTCCGGCAGGGAGTGCGCGAACCGGTCGACGAAGGTCGCGCGGGCCGCGGCGTAGACCTCCTCGTCGGTCGCATCGAGCCGCCCGTACCGGATGTTCTCCATGATCGTGCCCTCGAACAGCCAGGTGTCCTGCAGGACCATGCCGATGCGCCGGCGCATATCGGCCCGCTCGACCCCGGCGATGTCGACGCCGTCGATGGTGATCCGGCCGCCGCTGAGCTCGTAGAACCGCATGATCAGGTTGACCAGGGTGGTCTTGCCGGCCCCGGTATGGCCCACGACGGCGACGGTGCGCCCGGGCTCGGCGACCAGGTTCAGGTTCTCGATCAGCGGCTCCCCGCTCTTGTAGCCGAAGGTGACGTCCTCGAAGGCGACGCGGCCGCGGGTGGGCTCCGGGAGGGTGCCCGGGCGGTCGGCGGACTGCTCGTCGGCGTCGAGGACCGCGAAGACGCGCTCGGCGGACGCCACGCCCGACTGCAGCATGTTGACCATCGACGCCATCTGCGTGACGGGCTGGGTGAACTGCCGGGAGTACTGGATGAAGGCGATGACGTCGCCGAGGCTCATGCCACCCGCGGCCACCCGGAGCCCGCCGACGACGCAGACGGCGACGTACTGCAGGTTGCCGACGAACATGCTGATCGGCATGACCAGCCCGGAGAGGAACTGCGCCTTGTAGCTCGCGGTCATCAGCGCGTCGTTCTCCTGCGCGAAGCGCTCCTGCAGGGCGTCGCCCCGGCCGTAGACGGTGACCAGGTCGTGGCCGGTGAAGGCCTCCTCGACCTGGGCGTTGAGCGCGCCGGTCGAGCGCCACTGCGCCACGAAGTGCTTGCTGCTGCGCTTCATGATCTGCCCCGCGAAGATCACGATGAGCGGGATCACGATCACCGCCACCGCGGTGAGCAGCGGCGAGACGACGAGCATCATGATCAGCACGCCGATCACGGTGAACGCCGAGACGATGAGCTGGCTCAGCGCCTGGGTGAGCGACTGGCCGAGGTTGTCGATGTCGTTGGTCACGCGGGAGAGCAGCTCGCCCCGGGGCTGCCGGTCGAAGTAACTCAGCGGCAACCGGTGCAGCTTCTCCTCGACCTCGCGCCGCAGCGCGTACATCACCCGTTGCACCGCGCCGTTGAGCAGGAAGCCCTGGGCGTACTGCAGCACCGCGCTAGCCACGAACAGACCGATCACCCAGGTCAGGATCGCCCCGACCCGATCGAAGTCGATGCCCGGCCCGTGCCGCAGCTGCGAGCGGAAGCCGTCGTAGATCGCGTCGACCGCGCTGCCGATCACCTTGGGGGCGATCACCGCGGCGGTGACCGAGCCGACCGAGAGCAGCACCGCCGCCGTCATGGCGGCGCGCTGCTGCCGGAGCCGGCCCAGCAGCCGCTTCAGCGACGGCCAGAAGGTCATCGGCTTCTGGTTCGGCGCGCCCGCCGTCGCCGCCGCGGCGGCCCTCGCTCCCGGCCCGGTCATGCCGCGCTCCCCGCCGTCGCCTGGCTGCCCGCGATCTCCTGATAGGTGGGACAGGTCTCGAGCAGCTCGGCGTGCGTGCCGTGGCCGACGACCTCACCGTCCTCGAGCACCAGGATCTGGTCGGCGCTCGCGATGGTCGAGATGCGCTGGCCGACGATGACGACGGTGGCCTCCCGCGTGTACGGCCGCAGTGCGGCACGGAGTTTCGCGTCGGTCGCGAGGTCCAGCGCCGAGAAGCTGTCGTCGAAGAGGTAGACGGCGGGCTTGGCGACGAGTGCACGGGCGATCGCGAGCCGCTGCCGCTGCCCACCGGAGACATTGGTGCCGCCCTGCGCGATCGGCGCGTCGAGGCCGCCGAGTTCGGCGACGAAGTCGTCCGCCTGCGCGATGCGCAGCGCCTCCGCGAGCTCGTCGTCGGTGGCGTCGGGGTTGCCGAAGCGCAGGTTGCTCGCGACGGTGCCGCTGAACAGGTACGCGCGCTGGGGCACGAGGCCGACGTGCCCCCACAGCGCGTCGGCGCGCAGGTCCTTGACGTCGACGCCGTCGTAGCGGACCGCGCCGGCGGTGGCGTCGAAGAGTCGCGCCAGGAGGTTGATCAGCGTCGTCTTCCCGGATCCCGTGGAGCCGATGATCGCGATCGTCTCCCCCGGCCGGGCCGAGAGGTTCACGTTCTGCAGCACCGGCTTCGCGGCGCCGGGATAGCGCATCGTCACGCCGTCCAGTTCGACGGCGCCAGTGATCGCCGGAAGCGGATCGGGGCGTTCCGGCGGCCCGACGGTGGACTTCGTCGTGAGCACCTCGGTGATGCGTTCGGCGGCGACCGAGGCGCGCGGGATCATCATCACCATGAAGGTGGCCATCATCACCGACATCAGGATCTGCATCATGTACTGCATGTAGGCGGTGACGGAACCGATCCGGGCCGTGCCGTCGGCGATGAGGTGCGCGCCGAACCACCACACCGCCACGGTGGAGAGGTTGAGCACCAGCATGACCCACGGGAACATGATCGCCATCAGCCGCATGACGCGGACCGAGGCGTCGGTCAGCGCCGTGTTGGCACCGTCGAACCGCTCCCGCTCGACGGGCTCCCGGACGAAGGCCCGGATCACCCTGACTCCCGTGAGCTGTTCGCGCAGAACCTTGTTGACCGTGTCGAGCCGGCGCTGCACCGCGCGGAAGCCGGGGATCATCTTCGAGATCACCACGCCCAGAACGGCTCCCAGGACCGGCACCGCGACCACCATGAGCCAGGCCAGCCCGGGCTCCTCGCGGACCGCCATGACGACGCCGCCGACGGCCATGAACGGCGCCTGGATCATCATCGACAGGGTCATCAGCACGAGCAGCTGGACCTGCTGAACGTCGTTGGTGGAGCGCGTGATCAGCGACGCCGCACCGAAGCCGGAGACCTCGCGGCCGGAGAAGGTGCGGACCCGGCCGAACAGGGACCGCCGGGTGTCCCGCCCGAAGGCCATGGCGCTGCGCGCCGCGAAGTAGGTCGCGCCGCCCGCGGCGGTCACCTGGAACAGAGTGATCACCAGCATGATTCCGCCCATCCGCCAGATGTAGCCGGTGTCTCCGGGCGTGACGCCGAGGTCGATGATCTTGGCGTTGATGCTGGGCAGGACGAGATTGGCGACGACGCTGACGAGTTGAAAGGCCGCCACGGCGAGCAACCACGGCCGGTAGGGCCGCAGATGCGCGGCGACGAGTCTGAGCAGGGTCACTGGGCTGGTCCCTCTCGCAGTGGATTCGGCTGGGCGGAGATGCCGTCGAGCAGGACGTCGACGATGTGGTGCGGAGCGAGGATCGCGCCCTCGCTGATGTGCGGGTGGCTGCCCGAGAAGGTGAGCAGGCGCAGGAGGTGGATGGCCTCCTCGGGCGGGACGCGCAGTCGGTCGGCGTCGGCGCCGATGACGCCCCGGAGCCGAGCCGTGAGCGCGGGTCCCCCCTCCTTCGCCCGACGGTGCGCGTCCCGGTCCCGGACGTGCGGCGGGGCGACGAGTCCGAGCGCGTCCATGAGGCCGAAGATCCGCTGGAACCGTTGCTGCACCAGCTCGGTGAACCGGTAGAGCCGTTGGCGCAGCGGTAGGGCGGGGTCGATGGCGTCGATCTCCGTGAGCAACGGCTCGGGGTCGAAGGATTCGAGCATCACCGCGTCGAGCAGGTCCTCCTTGGAGTCGAAGACGCGGAAGATGGTGCCCTCCGCGACCCCGGCCGCCGCGGCGATCTGCTTGGTGGTGGGGACGGTGCCGTGCTCGAGCAGCGCGTCCCGGGTGGCGGCGATCAGCGCCGCGCGCCGTTCCTCCACCGGCAGGTGCGGCGCGCGAGGCCGAGTTTCGTTAGCCGCGGGCACGAATTCGAGACTACAGATGTGAGTGCCCACTCACAATCGATTTTCCGTTCGCCCGCGGCGAATCGGTCGATTGCGGGCGTGGGCCGGTTCAGCCGAGGAGGTCGTCCAACGCGCCGTCGAGGGTCGGGTGGGCGAACCGGAAACCGGCGGCCGGCAGCACCGTCGACGTGGCGTGTCGTCCCGTGAGCCCGAGCGCGGGATCGCTCCGCATGCCGATGGCGCCCAGGGCGAGCAGCGGCGCGGGCGTCGGCAGCGCGTACGGGCGGTGCAGGTGTCGCCGCAGTGCGCGCATCAGATCGGCGTTCCGCACCGGGTTCGGCGCAGCGGCCACGACCACCCCGTCGGGCAGGTCGACGCCGGGCTCGATGCCCAGTCCGGCCCGAACGACGGCGAGCCAGTCGTCGCGATGGATCCAGCTGAACCACTGCCGGCCGCTCCCGAGGCTGCCGCCCAGGAAGGCGCGGGTGACCCCGACCATCTTCGCCATCGCCGGCGAATCGGTGTCGAGCACGATCGAGGTGCGCAGAATCGTGCGGTGCGCGGCGTCCGCCTCCGCCGAGGCGTCCTCCCACGGACGGGCGACGCCTGTCATCTGCGGGAGCCCCGGATCGGGCAGCGGGGTGTCCTCGGTGCACCACCGCTCCCCCGCGTCACTCCAGATCGCGGTGGTGCTCGCCTGCACCCAGCGGCGGACGCCGCGACCCCGCGCCGCCTCGACGAGCGCGCGGGTGGCGTCCACCCTGCTCGCGGCGAGCGCGGCGATGTTCGCCGGGGTGGGGCGGCAGTCGACCAGCTTCCCCGCGAGGTTGAGCACGGCCGTGTTCGGCGCGTCGAGCACGGCCGCCCAGGCCCCGACGGTGCGGCCGTCCCAGGTGACCTGCGGATACGGCACGTCGGCGCGGATCGAGCGGGTGAGGATCGTCACGTCGTGACCGCGCCGGACCAGGTCGGCCGCCACGCGGCGGCCGAGCGCCCCGGTGCCGCCCGCGATGACCACGTGCAGCGGGTCGGCGGCGCGGGGCGGTCCGGCGAGCATCGCGAGCCGCGCGAGACAAGTGTCGGCGCCGGCCGCGAACCGCCGGGCGACCAGGTGGTCGAAGAGCGGCGCCGACGGACCGTCGGCCGTCACCGTCTGTTCGACGACGGTGCCCCCGTCGACCGATCGGAGGGTCCAGCGCAGGGTGGTGGTGCACGCCGGCTCCTCCTGCGCGATCGCGAGGGCGCGACCGGGCTCGATCTCCACCACGGTCGCGGGCGGCGCGAGGCGGCGCTGGATCGACGAACCGCGCCGGTCCGGCACCCAGTCCAGGCGCGCACCGAGGGCGACCGGGTCGCGCAGCGCCACCGAGTCGACGAAGGACTGCCAGCGCGGAAGGCGCTCCAGATCGACGAGCACGTCCCACAACGCCTGCGCCGGAAGGGCGATGAATCCATTGCTGCGATGCACGGTTGCCATGCCTTCGACGCTAGTTCTCGATCCCGCGGATTCACTCCACGATCCCGGAGAGCTTTCTCACATCGTGAGATCCGTCTCGGCGGCGGCGCTCTTCCGCGCGCTCGGAAGGCCGGGCGAACTCGCGCAGGAAGGCCGTCGAGAACTCCGCGTACCGGCCGTCCAGGATCGCCTTCCGCGCGGACGAGGCCAACGCGACGAAGAAGTGCTCGTTGCGCAGGGTACACAGCGTGATCGCCACTGCCTCGTTCGCCGTGAAGAGGTGGTGGACGTACGCACGGGTGAAGCCGTCGGTGCGGTCGACGCCGAGAACGTTCGGCCGGTTCGGGTCGATCGGCCGGAAGTCACTGCGCATCGCCGGATCGGTGAGATCGAGCGTCCCCGTCGTGGTGAAGACGCGGCCTTCCGCGGCCGCGCGGGCGGGCTCGGTCCCGTCGACCAGGTCGACGCCGGCCTCGATGGCGGCGAGCAGCTCCTGCGGTCCCGTGACCGACGCGACGTAGCGGGGACGATCGGCCTCGAGTTCGGAGACGGCTTCCGCCAGTCCGGGCCCACGCTCGATGACGTAGCCACCGAAGCCCAGTCCCCGACACGGCGGTCCTCGTCGGCGATGCGCCGCAGGGCGCGGGCGGCGGCCCGCCGCAGCTCCGGGTCCGTTCCGCCGGTCACCACCGCCCACAGCGAGAGCGCGTCCTTACCGTCGGCCACCTGCCAGCCGCGTTCGGCGAGCGCGCGGCGCGCCCAGCGTTCGGTTCGCGGCTGGTCGGTCGGGTCCGTCAGCGCGAAGCCGAGATCGCAGTTCATCCGGCGCGCGACGCGCACCGCCTCTTCGGGGCTCCAGTGACGCAGCGAGCCGTCGAGCCGGCTCCGGAACGAGAAGCCCTCGTCGGTGACGCCGGCGCCGTGCAGCGCGACCGACCGCCCCCGCGGGTCGCCCACCACGGGTGCGGACCAGGACATCGCCGCTCCGATACCGCCGATGCCTTCGATCACGTCGGCTCCGAGCTGCAGATGCAATTCGTGCAGGTCGACGGTGAGCGCCTGGGCGCCGAGGTCGGTCAGCGCGTCCGGGGTGAGGCCTGCGACGGCGCCACGGCGCGCGACGGGAAGGTATGCGGGGGTCGCGATCTCGCCCCGGTCGGTGATCCCCGAGGCTCGCAGCCGAGCGTTACCGGCGATCGCCCGGTAGTCGGTGCGCAGCTCGGCGAGCTCCGCTGCCAGAGCGGCGTTCTGTGCCCGGATCTCGTCGATCTCCCGGCGGGAGAGCGCCGATCCCGGGAGGCGACCGGGTGCCGGGCGCGGCTCCGACGTCGCGGCCCTCGCGCGTTCCGCTCGATGTACAGGGGAGATCTCGACGGTGTCGATGATCGCCGACGAGGCGAGGGCGGGCGCGGGCTCCCCGGCGTGCTCCGCGCCGCTGTGATCGTGAAGGTCCTGGGTGAGGTCCTGCTGCGCGGAGACGCCACGGAGCATCACGGCGGCGAAGACGGCCACGGCCAGCAGGATCGCGGCGCCGATGCCGCCGGTCCACGACAGCGCGGTGGTGAACGACTCGGTCGCCGCGGTGCACAGAGCCGCGCCGATGTCCGCGGGCAGCTCGCGGGCGTGCAGCAGTGCACCGGCGAGGGTCTCCTCGGCCGACTCCAGGACACCGTCCGGCAGACCCGACGGGGCCTTGTCGTCGAGGCCGTTGCGGTAGAAGCCGAGCAGCACCGAACCGAGGATCGCAGTACCGAAGGCAGTACCGAGCTCGTAGGCGGTCTCACTGATGCCGGCGGCCTGGCCCGACTCCTCGGGGCGCACCGAGCTCATGATGATGTCGTTGGTCAGGGTCATACCCACGCCCGCACCGAGGCCGACGAGCGCCAGGGCGATGGCGATGAACCACGGCTCGGTGTCCGTGGTGAGGGTGAGCAGCACCGAGAAACCGCCGGCGGTGATGGCTCCGCCGATCGCGACGATGATCGACGTCGGGAACTTCTTGACCAGCGCAGCGGCGATGAACCCGGCGCAGGCGGACATACCCGCCTGCGGCAGCATCCACAGCGCCGACTTCATGATGCTCAGTCCCGCGACCAGCTGGAGGAACTGGGTCAGCGCGAACATCGCCCCCACCAGCGCGAAGACGGACAGGAAGTCGATGACCACCGCTCCGGCGAAGAACCGGCTGCGGAAGAGACGCACGTTGAGCATGGGTACCGGCAGGCGCAGCTGACGGATCACGAACAGCACGAGCAGGATCAGGCCCGCGGCGAAGGTGACGAGGGCGACCTCCGGTTCATCACCCTCGGCGAAGGTCTTCACGCCGTAGACGAACGAGATCATGCCCACCAGCGAGAGCAGGATGCTGGGAAGGTCGATCCGGCCCGGGCTCGGGTTCTTGCTTTCCGGGACCAGAATCGGCGCCAGGATGAGCAGCAGCACCATGACCGGGATGTTCATCAGGAAGATCGCGTGCCAGGTGAAGGCCTCGATGAGCCAGCCGCCGACGATCGGGCCCGCGGCGGCTCCGAGCGCGCCGGAGGCGGACCACACGGCCATCGCGGTGCGTCGCTGATCGCGGTCGAGGAACATGTTGCGGATCAGCGACAGGGTTCCGGGCATGATCATCGCGCCGCCGACACCGAGGAGGGCGCGGGAGGCGATCAGCATCCACGGTTCCGACGAGAGCGCCCCGAAGACCGAGGCGATCGCGAAGATCACCGCTCCGGCGAGCAGCACCGTCCGCCGCCCGAACCGATCGCCCAGCGACGACATCGTGATCAGGAGCCCCGCGAGCATCAGCGAGTAGATGTCGAGGATCCACAGCTGCTGCGCGCCGGTCGGTTCCAGATCTTCAGCGATGTCGGCGAGCGCGAAGATCAGCACCACGCCGTCGATCGCGATGAGCAGCATCGGCAGCACGAGCACCGCCAATCCCACCCAGATGCGGGCCGTGGCCCGCGGGGCAGTTCCGTTCATGATTCCTTCTCCTGTCGGCATAACTTCACCAATTAGTATACTACACCATCAGGTATACTAATCCTGTCGACGGGAGAGAGCGATGGCACGACCGAGTGCGCGACCGAAAATGATCGAGGCGGCCCTGAAGGTCGTGCAGGAGCAGGGCATCACCGCGTTGACGCTGGACGCGGTGGCCACGGAGGCCGGGGTGACCAAGCGCGGCCTGATCTACCACTTCCCCAGCAAACACGCGCTCCTCACCGGCATTCATGAGGATCTGGCGGCGCGCACGGAGGCGGATCTGCTGGAGGCGACCGGCCGCGAACCCGAGGGGGCGAGTCTGGTCGAGCGCACCCGTGGGTACGTGCGGGCCACCCTGAAATCGGCGAGCACCGTCGAGATGCGTCTGATCCTGGAGGCCGGCAACGAGCCGGAGTGGATCGCACCGTGGGAACGGATCTACCGGCGCTGGTTCCCTGAGGAGGAACAACCGGTGAGCGAGCTCGACGACCTCTCGCTCCGCTGCCTGACCGCCCGGATGGCCGCCGACGGCTTCTGGGGATACCAGAGCATCCTGTCGTCGCCGATGAGTCCGGCATCGCGGGAGCGATTGGTCACGAGCATTCTGGACGGTCTCGACGACGAATGACCCGCGGCCCGGATCACGTACCGACCCGTCAGCGCAGCGCCGGCGATCGCTCGGGTAGCCGACGGACTGCGCAGGTACCGCATCCGCCCGGGTTCGAGTAGCCGCGCACGCTAGTGCCGCGGTCCGGCGGGGGCGACGCTCGACGAGTCGAACCATCGATGCCGTCGAACAGGAGATCCGGCCATGAGCGAACCGATCACACCCCTCGGCCCGATCTGGGGCCCGGACTTCGTCACCGTCACCACCAACGACGAAACCGGCGCACCGTACGAGCTCGAGATCTACCCGGACGCGGCGAACGAGCAGCTGCGCGCCGCGGGGCAGCAGCTCCACTACTACTGGCAGCCCAGCCGGATCTACCTCGCCCGCAAACAGACCTCACCAGAGGACTTCGACTTCGGGATGACGCTCTTCAAGGGCCTCATGACCGGGGAGACCACGATCGGCGTCACCGACGAGATGACCGAGCGGGGCAATGCCGAGATCGGCGGTGGCTTCTGCACGTTCTCCACCACGTTCGCCGTCCCGCCGTCGGCTATCGAGAAGGCGAGGGAGATCCTGCGCTCCGGCGACCACGAGGCGCCCGCCGGCCGGCTCGCGGTGCTCTTCGCCCCCGACGATCAGCTCCCCAGCCTCGGCGCGGTGACGATCGTGTCCAACACCGTCTCGCTCGAAGTACCCCGCCTCAAGGACGCGGCTGGCGGGAGCAAGGTACCGATGTACCTGGATGCCCAGGGCGGCGGCAAGGGCAGTATCGAGGCACAGGGCATCGCGAGCTTCCTGGTGACGGCGAACCAATTCGCCGCCGGTGCCATCGTCGGCAGCCTCAAGGACGGCATGTCGCCCTTCACGGTGCACTCCTATCTCGGCGAGTCGTTCTACGTCAACGGATGCCACGCCGAGGTGAAGGTGGACGTCCGCAAGTGCTACGACCAGATGTCCGCCGCGCTGAGCGTGGGCGGCTTCCTTGGCATCGGGGAGGCGTCGCTGCAGGCGGCGTACTCGAAGATGACCACGTCGGGCGCCATCACCACCACCGTCACGATGAACGGCAGCGCGCTGACGCCCGAGCTGCAGGACTGGGTGATGAAGAACATCGCCGCGATGAAGGACTCGGCCATGCAGGTGCTCAAGTCGGAGATCTTCGACTGGCAGCCGCGCGAGGACACGCCGGCCAGCGCGGAACGCGGGCTCTTCTCCCGGGTCTTCGGCGGTGCGTCGGTCTCGCTCAAGGCCAGCCACCAGGTCCGGGAGGTGGTGCTCCCGCAGACCCTGGATCTCAACGGCACCATCACGGTGGAGCACGCCGCGACCGGCACGCTCAACGACCTCGAACCCGCGATCAAGGCGCACCTCGACCGGTACCTCGCCATCGTGGACATCGGCGAGTACTTCAAGAAGGTGCAGGTGGCCGGCATATCGGCGGTCGACTTCGCGAACAACGTGGGCGGCGGGGAGTTCGCCGATCCGCTGCGCTCGGTGCAACTCGAGGTGGGGTACCCCGACTACGACAACCCGCTCACCCCCGACGGCGAGGTCAACCTGACCTGGCAGGCTGAGGGCTACCACTACCTGACGGGGAACGCGGCCGCCGGCCAGCGGAGCCTCGCGACGTGGACCAAGGCGAACCCGGACGACATCGTCAACATCGCCTTCCTCCGGCTCGACCAGGACATCCCGCAGTGGCCGCGCGATCAGGTGGCGATCCGCAAGACGCTGGTCTTCAACGGCGAGGACCCGCGGGTGGAGCTGGCGAACGGCACCAGCACGGTGGTCATCGAGACGACGGGCAATCACAGAGCTCCCAAGCTCACAGCGGACGAGGCGGGCTACATCTACGTGCGCCTCGCACCGGACCGTCCCATCCCCGCCGCCAACGTGACCATCACGCTGGCGTGCACCATCGGCGGCCGGACGGACACCATCGTGATCAACCGGGACAACCAGCACGGGGTCGTGTGGCAGGTGTGGTCGGACAAGTACATCGACGAGACCGCGTTCACCTACAGCGCGACGGTCGAGGTATCGGGGCCGGACTTCACGGACGACCCGGTCTCCTGGGCGACGGACACTCCGAGGACCGTCGCGCTGCCCACCGGGCGCGCCAAGATGATCCCCGCGCTGCGCGTGCCGCTTCCGCCGGTGCCGGCGGATCGCCGCGACACCGTCAACGCCTATATCGCCGCCGCCCGCGCGGCGGTACCGACGCCATAGGAGACGTGATGGCCCCGCAAGACGCACCCCTCGACGGTCCGGTCCGGTTCACCCCGTCGTTCGCCGGCGCCGGCCGGCGGATCCGCACCCCGCTGGACTGCTCCGTCTCCAATGCACTGGTCGCTGCCATCGGCGCGGCCGGCGACCGGCCCGATGCCACCGGTTTCCCCGACGCGGACACCCGCGACGGCGCATTGTTCGAGTCCGTCGGAGAGCCCGACCGCCGGTGGTACCTCCCCGAGTTCCGGGTGATGGCACCGGACCCGGAGTTCGCGTTCACCGTGACCCAGCAGGAGATGAACAACGAGGGGCGCCCGTTCAACCTGGTCACGCTCAGCATCGGCGTCGAGGCCGTGCAGCCGCCGCAGGTCGGCGAGTTCGTGGCCGCGAACCCCGGGACGACGGTGACTCCGATCATGTTCGGCGTGCGCGCCGCGGAACTGGCCCTCTCGTTCCGCAACGACGACGGCAGCCAGGGCGGGCTGCGGATTCCCGGCGAACTCGGCCCGGCACCGTCGAGGTTCACCGCCACCCTGACCGGTAGCGCCGCGACGCTCGCGTACAGCGCACTCACCGCCACGGGGACCGCGATCCTTGCGATCACCGTCGGGTACACCGTCGCGTCCGTTCCGCCGGGGCCCCGCCACGTGGTCCGCCCACGGTTTCCGGACATCCTGCGTCCGGTGGAGTTCCCGCAGTTCGTGCCACCACGGCCGGGGCCGCAATTCGAGCAGCGGCCGGTCCTGCTCTCGTCCGCGGTGAGCCGCGCAGTCCTCCGGCCGGCCGTGGCGGCCACGCTCGTGACACCCGCGACGCCGAGCGCCCGCCTGCGGGACGTGATAGCCCGCGTCGAATTCAACCCCGACCTGATCCCGGTGCCGGAGAGTTCACCGCAGCGCGACCTGTTGGCGACTACAGAGCTCGTCTCCTGCCCGGTCGGCTCGGAGTACGGCACCCCGTCGTACCGGCCCCGGTTCGTGGTCACCACCCAGGGCGGCTCGCGGGTGATCGACTCGGTCGACGACCTCGCCACCTTCGAGAACGACGCCAGCGAGTTCGTCGAGCTGACCGCGCTCGCCGGATTCACGGACCGGTATCCCTCGCTGCGTGCGCTGTACCTGGGCCGGGTGAGCGGCACCGTGATCGCGGTGCCCGCGCACTACGGCCTCGTCCGGACCGCGCAGGGGCTCGCGTGCTCCTGCGATGCGGTGATCGATCCGTCCGCGACGTCGAGCGGAGCCGGGTTCCACCTGACGTTCGCGGTGGCTCCGCTCGTCCCCCCGGACGACATCGCGGCGCTGACCGCGGAGATCGCCGCGCAGCCCGGGCTCGCCGAGCGGGTGCGAGCGGTGCAGTTCCCGGGCCGGCTCCGCGGCAGCGCGCCGGTCTCGCTGGAGGGCGTGGACGTGACCGGTCTCGGGGTCGAGTCCGGGTCCGCCCCTGGAACGTTCATCGTCACGTTCACCGTCGGTGATCGCGCGGTCCCGGCGATCGCCGCGGTCAACCTGATACTCAAGCGGCTCTCGGCCCAGCCCGTGCCGACGCTCGTCGGCCACCTGTCCTTCGTCCTCGACGACCGGTACTCCGCGGATGTGGGCAGCTCGCTGGTCCTGGCGTTCTCGTCGACCACAGGTTCCGACGACATCACGGTGGTCACCGAGGAGGATCGCCGGCTGCTCCACAACGCCGGCCCGTTGCCGGTCCACGTCACCGCCGTGTACTCCCAGCAGGCCGGCTCGCCGCCGACCACCACGCCGGCGATCACCGCGGTCGCCGCCGATCTGACCATCGCCGCGGCGAGCACCGCGGACTGTCCGGCCGTAGCGGGAGCCGTCGTCGGTGTCGAAGGCCGGCTGGTGGAGCCACCCGGGGGCTACGGCACCGAGATCGGCAGATACGTCCACATCAATGTCTCCAACGTGCAGCAGGTCCGGATTGCACTGGGATTCAACGCAGCGGGTGCGATCGGCAGGTACCGGACGGTGGCCGTGACCTCCGCCTTGACGAATCTGCCGCAGACGATCATGCCGGCGGTCACCCTCGATGCCGGAAACCCGATTCAGCAGTTGATCTGGACGGTGCCGCTGAACAGCACGTTCGTCTCACTCAGTGCCACAGTCACCCTGATCGCGACGCCGTCGGACGGCGGCGACGCCGTGAGCGCCGTCCTCGAGCACGACTTCTCGCAGTTCCCGATCCTCACCATCACGCCCGAGATGTTCCCCGCGGGCCCGCCGAAGGAGTAGACATGCCGACATTCGAACAGCTCGACCGGATCAGCCCTACGGAGGGCGACGGCTCGGAGACCGCGAACAACGGCGACGGCACCACGACCACCACCTGGCCGGACGGGACCACCCGCACCGACTACTCCGACGGGGTGGCCATGGTCCAGTACCCGGACGCGTACGTCCTCAACATCGAGGCCGACGGCCGCATGACGCTCAGCGACCCGAACGGAAACCCGTGCGATCCCGCGACGGGCGAACCGATCGGGGCCGTCCCGACCCCGCCCACGGACCCGGCGACCACCGCACTGTCGACGCTGGAGGTGATCCAGTCGGGCGTCGAGTTCTTCGACGGCGGAGCGGCGCTCCTCGGCCTGCGCGCAGCGGAGAACCTCGCCCGCCGGCTGGGCAGCGAGGAGACCGCGGAGTTCCTCGCCACGAGCACCGAGGTCACGGACGCCGGAATCAACCTGGTCAAGACACTCCGCGGCGAACTCGACCCGATCGAGTGGTTCTGGAACGTCGCGAAGATGGTGATCGCCGGCTACCGCGCGGTGAACACGCAGCGGGACGGTGTGTACATGCGCGCCTGGTCGTACACCCTCGTCTACCTCGCCACCGATCTCGGCTCCCCGCCCACGCCGGAGTACGGCACGGAGTTCAACTCCGCCGAGCAGGCCGAGCAGAATCGCGAGGCCTGGGCGGAGGGCGTCTCCGACGCGGAGGTCCGGCTCAACGACGGTGCCGCGGGGATCGCCCTGCGCAACCGCGTCCTCCTGCTCGCCGGGGCGCACGGCCAGCAGGAGGCGGTCAACCAGCTGTGGGCGGCCGCGTGCAAGGCCAGCTCCCACGACGGCGGCGGCGACCTTCTCGGTGCGTACCCTCGCCTGAGTTGGCCGGAGATCACGAAGTAGGGCGCTACCGGAGCGGCACCGGGCGATCGCCTCGCCGCGCGGGCCAGGTCCCGCGTCCTGCACGCATTGCCCCGCATCACGTGGTCACAACGGACAGACGACCCCGGCTCGTCCCGCTAGCACCGACTTGGACCGTCACATCGGTGAACGTGCCCTTCAGCCTGGCGTCGACGAAGACGACATTGCGGCAGCGCTCGGTGGTTCCGCGTCCGACCAAACCGGAGACGTACGACCTCAGAACCCGTCCGGCGTCGCCGGTCACGTGGGCCGCGTTCGGGCCTGAATCGAGACCCCGTGGGCTTCCCTACACCTCGGCGAGGATCGGCCGGGCCCATCCGCGCGGCAGTCTGCGACTAAGTCGCGGATGGTCCGCGAACCCAGAGCCCCGACGAACCGGTCGACATCCGGCGACGACGCATCGAAGATCGCAGTGAGCGACGGGGCGAGGAAGTCCGAGACATGGCTGCCGTGAATCAGAGTGGTCCGCTCGGGTAGGGGCACGCCCGTCCACCCCACGGTCATGGTGCGGATGGCGTCCTCGTCCGCAGAACTCAACGTCGGCTCTCGTCGATGCAAGCTGTCAGAAGGGGGACCAGTGCGACCACCAGTGCCACTCCGACCAACCCCGCCCCCGCGACGTCATCTCACCACGGTACCGAGAACCCGCCGGGTCAGAGCACGCCCGGGGACCCGTGCGGTCGCCGGATTACGACGGCATGTCGACCTCCGCTACTCGCCGTCAGCGGCGTAATTCGGGCTGTACGGGTCGCGGAAATCATCATGTGAACCCGCAGCGGCAGGCTCAGCGCGGCGGTCGACGATCTCGGCCAGCGCCCGCCGAAACAGGGTGTCGTCACCGTTCCCCTGAATCATGAACCTGCCTGCGTTGAACCATCCACGGAAACCCGGGTCGTGGGTAAACCGCGCGACGTCGAGAAAGTGCCCGTGGTGCTCGGCGAAGGAGTGGAAGAACGCCACCTGCGTGCGCGTATTGCCCTCACGGAAGAGGTGCGCGACGTTCATCTCACCCCATGGCTCGCAGATGACATCGATGAATTCGGCAGCATCCATCGAGTCGAGGTCGCCCGCAGTGCTGAGCGCTTGGCACCATTTGTCGAAGTGCTCGATCATGCTCTCGCCGGCCGGGAAGTACTCGTACGGGTAGCCGTCCCTCGCCGCGTAATCGCCTCGCGCGATCGACGCGGGCGAGGGACCGCCCTTGCTCATGCGCCCGCTGGGGCCGACGCGCGGCTGGCCTGCCCACTCGAAGACGTCCCGGAACAGGTAGCGGTGGATCGTATACATGTGGTCGCGGTCGAACTTCCCCGGGATCCCGCCTCGGGCGAAGTACTCCGTTGCCCGGATCCGCGATGCGGTCTCCTCGAAAGCCCGAAACTGGTCGAGGTCGGTGAGCCCACGGAGGTTGACCAGGGTCTCGCTGCCGGGATAGACGTAGTCACTCCACCTGCGAAACTGCGCCACTGAACCCGCTGGTCAGATGCGGGTAGCTGTGATGTACGCGCGCTCCACGGCCTCGTCGAAGCTGATACTCCCGTCGATCGCGCTCCACAGATCAGCGTCCGCAGACGGGCTGGAGACTACATGGCCGGCCGCCGCCAGGCAGCCGTTTCCGAACGCGAATGCGTCCTGAGCCGCATTGCTGCGAAACATCGGCGACATGTCACGTCCTTTCTTTCGCCACTCCCGTCCATGATACCGGGAACTGGAGCGGATAGTCCAAGTAGCGACGACACGCTGCGAAACCCCCTGCCCAGTCTCCCGGCGATACCGCTTCGTTCCCGCGGCGGGGCGGTGCGCCGCGGCGGGAACGAGATCCGCGAGTCTCAGGCGCGGGGCACCAGGCCGTCGTCGGGCCCCGGCACGGCGACGTCGGTGTACGACGGGAGCAGCGCGGAGACGCCGAAGCGGGCACCGTCGGACCCGAGGACCTGCACGGACCGGACGCCGGGCCGATCGGCGACCGCGCGCAGCGCGTCGCCCGTACCGAGCACCACGACGCCGACCACCGCGGGTACTCCGGCACGCAGCCGGGACGCGGTGACGCGCGCGACCGCCTCGCCGCGCGGACCGGGCGCGACGAGCGAGGGCATCGCGAGCGCCGCGAGCTCCGGCACCGCCGCGACGCCCGCGGCACTCTGGCCCGGCGGCACCGTCGCCGTGGGGGTCGCGACGCCCGGGATGCGCACCCGGACCAGCACCCGCCCCACGCGGTCCAAGCCCGCGGCCCGGTTCCACACCTCGTCGGCAGTCCACTCCGCCGCCGGGGAGATCAGCGCCCAGCGCCGCGCCCCCGGGGGCGCGGCGGCCAGCGACGCGCGCGCCGACGCGAGATAGTCCGCGACGGCCTGGCCCGACTGCGGGCCGAGCCGGTCACCGTCGGGCCGGAAGGACCGCACCGGCGTGGCGGAGCCGAGCCAGTACGCGAGGCCCAGCGCGACGGCGAGCAGCGCGGCCCAGCCCGCGAGCGTGCGGCTCACGCGTCGCGCAGGACGTCCAGGGCGTGCTGCAGATCGTCGGGGTAGGGCGAGGTGAACTCCACGTACTCCCCCTTCGTGGGATGAGTGAAGCCCAGGGTGCGGGCGTGCAGCCACTGCCGGTCGAGGCCCAGCTTCTTCGCGAGCACGGGATCCGAGCCGTAGGTCTGATCGCCGCAGCACGGATGATGCAGCGCCGCGAAGTGCACACGGATCTGATGCGTGCGACCGGTCTCGAGGTGCACGTCGAGCAGCGTCGCGGCCTGGAAGGCCTCGATCGTGTCGTAGTGCGTGATCGACGGCTTGCCGTCGCGGGTGACCGCGAACTTCCAGTCGGAGCTGCGGTGCCGGCCGATCGGCGCGTCGATGGTGCCGGACATCGGGTCCGGGTGGCCCTGCACGAGCGCGTGGTAGCGCTTGTCGACGGTGCGCTGCTTGAAGGCCCGCTTGAGCACCGTGTAGGCGCGCTCCGAGACGGCGACGGCCATCACGCCGGAGGTGCCCACGTCGAGGCGGTGCACGATCCCCTGCCGCTCGGGCGCGCCCGAGGTGGAGATGCGGAAGCCGGCGGCCGCGAGGCCGCCGATCACCGTCGGCCCGGTCCAGCCGACAGAGGCGTGCGCGGCGACGCCGACGGGCTTGTCGACGACCACGATGTCCTCGTCGGAGTAGAGGATGTTCATGCCCGGCACCGGCTCGGCGACGATCTCCAGCGGCCGGGCGGGTTCGGGCAGGGTCACGTCGAGCAGCGCGCCGGCCTGCAGCTTGTCGGACTTGCCGACGGTGACCCCGTCGAGCGTCACGGCGCCCTCGGCCACCAACTCGGTGACGACGGTGCGGGACAGGCCCAGCAGGCGGGCGACGCCCGCGTCGACCCGGAGGCCGTCGAGCCCGTCGGGGACGGGCATGGTGCGCGACTCACGCATCGGTGGTCTCCGTTCCAGTGGTGCGGGCGTCCCCGGTCGTGGTCTTCTCGGGAGTGCGGGGACGCTTCTCGCCGAAGCCCTCGTACGGGTCGCGCCCGAACAGCGTGAGCGCGACCAGGAGCACCGCGGCCACGCTGATCGCGCTGTCAGCGGTGTTGAAGACTGGGAACCAGTCGCCGACCGAGAAGAAGTCGACGACGTGCCCGCGGAAGACGCCGGGGGCCCGGAAGATACGGTCGGTGAGGTTGCCCAGCGCGCCGCCGAGCACCATGCCCAGCCCGAGGGCCCACGGCAGCGAGGTGAGCTTGCTGCCCATCCGCACGATCCACACGACCACGCCCACCGCGATGAGCGTGAGCACCCAGGTGTACCCGGTGGCCATGGAGAACGCGGCGCCGGGATTCGTGACGTAGTACAGGCTGAAGGGGCCGAGCACGGGGATCTGCTGGCCCAGGCTCATGTTCCGCACGACGGCGGTCTTCGCCGCGAGGTCGATGAGCAGCACTGCGACCGCGACCACCGCCAGGAGAATGCGCGGGTTCCGATACCAACTCGGCCGTCCGGTTGCGGGGGAATCCATGTCTCCATCATCCACTACGGTGGCGGTGTGCATGGCAAGCGGTTGCGGCTGGTCCCGGTAGTGACGGTGACGACGGTGGCGCTCGGCGCGGCCCTCGCGGGGTGCGGCGGCGGGGATCCGGCCGGGGCCGGGGCCTCGTCGTCGGCGCCCGCCCGGCAGTCGGTGCCGGCCCCCGCGGCGACGGCGGGCTGTGCCGCCGCGCCGCCCGCGCTCCCGAGCCACGCGGTCACCGTCGACGTGCCGCAGGCGACGATCGTGCTCGACGCGCCCGGCGCCGGAACGCCCCGCGCGCTCGCGGTGCGGCCCACCGCGGTGGCCGAATACGCGCTGTTCACGAACTCGCTGCAGGTCTCCCAGGTGGCCGGGGAGCAGCCCTCGGGCGGCAACCGGGACGTGACGCTGCCGATGGCCGCCCAGCCCGCGTGCGCGGACCCGCTGGAGGTCTACCTGTACTTCGGCGCCCCGACCTCGACCGATCCCGCCACCGCGAAGGCCCTCGAGGTCGAGGAGGGATCGGTCGCCCTGGTCCGCCTGACGGACGGCGGTCAGGTCCGCTCGTTCACGCTGGCCGCGCCTCCCGGCGTCGCCGCCGAGGCGCAGAGCGCCTTCGAGCAGGCGCTCCTGCAGACCTTCCTGCGGCTGATCCCGCTCCCGGCCCAGCCGGTCGGCATCGGCGCGACGTGGACCGCGACCCGGTCGATCCGGGCCGAGAGCACCCTGACGCAGACGATGCACGTGACGCTGGCCGGCACCGTCGACAAGCCCGAACTGAAGGCGAAGGTCGAGGAGTCGCCCGACGACTCGGTCTTCCGGGTGCCCGGCAGCGACCGCACCCTGACGATCGAGAGCTACAGCTCCGAGGGTGGCGGCTCGATCGAGATCGACCCGGCGCGCGCCTTCGGTCAGGGCGGCGTGCAGCTGCAGGGCGGGCGCACCCTGGTGGGCGACGATCCGGCGCGCAAGCTGACGCAGAGGACCGGCAGCGTCTACCGGTTCGGCCCGCGGTAGCGCTGTCAGTGGCAGGAGGGCGAGTCGCGCCCGACCTGGATGATCATCTGGCAGGCGTACGACTTCTGCAGCTTCCAGCGGCCGTCGTCGAAGACGAGCGAGGCGTAGGCCAGCTGATTCGTGCCGTCCATGAGCACGGAGAACTGCGCCTTGGCGAGCCCCGGCTGCTCCAGCACCGGCCGGCCGATGTGCCAGCTGACCTGCGGGTTGTCGCGCCGCAGCTGCACCAGTTCGTTGAACAGCGGGCCGTCGGCGGCGGTGGCGCCCTGCACCAGCTGGGTCTTGTCCGCGAGCGGGACCCGCGGGTCCACCGCCCGGCTGAGCATCTCCTCGAGCTGCTGCGTCGACGGCGCCCGGTCCGGCGTGCTCGACGGTGCCTCCGTCACCTGGATCGAGGCGGTCGACGGCGCGCTCGACTGGGACTGCGTGTTCTGCCCGCCGCACGCACCGCAGGCCAGGCCCACCAGTACCGCGACGGGGGCCAGGGGGACCCATCCGCGCATCGAGAATCCACCTCCGTCCGAGACGTCGCTTCGCCGCCTCCACTATGCCAAACGGGGTGCGGTCCGCCACCGCCCCGGTGGCGGCGTGCGATGCTGCTCACATGCCTGAAGTGATCGTGCTCGCCACCGGCGGCACCATCGCCAGCCGCCACGACGATTCCGGTGCCGCGGTCCCCACCGACGGCGCCGCCGACCTGGTCTCCGCCGTGGGCGGCGTGCCGGGCGTCGGGGTGACGGTGCGCGATGTGGCCGCGGTGGATTCGTCCGCGCTGACCCTGGAGCAGCTCGACGGCATTCGCGCGGCGGTGGCCTCGGCGCTGGCGGACCCCGAGGTGGCCGGTGTGGTGGTGACGCACGGCACCGACACGATGGAGGAGACGTCCCTGCTGGTGGACCTCAGCCACGCGGACCCGAGGCCCGTGGTCTTCACGGGGGCGCAGCACCCCGCCGACTCCCCCGCCGCCGACGGCCCGGCGAACCTGGCCGAGGCGATCGCCGTCGCCGCCGATCCCGCCTACCGGGGGCTCGGGGTGCTGCTGTCCTTCGCCGGCGAGGTGCAGACGGTGCGCGGGCTCGCCAAGGTCTCGACCACCGCACCGCAGCCCTTCGCCGGCGGCGTCCCGGTCGCCGAGCTGCGCGGCACGGCGCCGCACCGGCTCCTCGCGAAAGCCGCGCCGATCGCCGGTGTCCGGGTCGACGTGGTGGCCTCCTACCCCGGGGCCGACGGTGCACTCGTCGACGCCGCCGTGGCCGCGGGAGCCCGCGGGATCGTGCTCGCGGGCACGGGCAGCGGAAACACGACCGTCGCGCTGGCGGACGCGGTCCGCCGCGCCCTCGACGCCGGGGTGGTGGTCGTGGTGTCGACCCGGATCGCCGCCGGCCCGGTGGACGCCGCGTACGGCGGGGGCGGCGGCGCGGCCGATCTGGTCGCGGCCGGTGCCCTGGTGTCCCGGCGACTGCGGCCCGGGCAGGCCCGGATCGTGCTGCTCGCGCTACTGGCCGCCGGGGTGGGACCGCGGTGGATCGGCGCGTACCTGGGGCGGTAGGACGTTCAGTCGGTGAGTTCGGCGCGCACGGCGTCGTTGTCCTCGCCGAGCGCGGGCGGCCGCCGGTAGTCGGTCACCGGGGTACGGGAGAAGCGGATCGGGTTGCGCACCTGGTCGACCGCCCCGTCGCCGACGGCGACGCGCGGGTCCAGACCGAGCCGCTCGGCGAGCGCGAAGCCGGAGGCGATGTCGCCGACCGTTCCCGCGGGGACGCTCGCGGCGGTGAGCCGATCGGCCCAGTCCCCCGCATCGCGCGCGGCGAGGCGCTCCTCGAGTACTGCGACCAGCGCGGGGCGGTGGCGGACCCGGTCCGGATTGGTCGCGAACCGCGGGTCCGTTGCCAGTTCGGGGGCCCCGACGGTGGCGGCGAGCCGCGCGAACTGCCCGTCGTTGCCGCACGCGACGGCCAGCAGCCCGTCGCGGCAACGCAGCGCCTCGTACGGCGCGATCGACGGGTGGGTGTTCCCCAGGCGCGACGGTGCGGCGCCCGTCGCGAGGAAGTTCGTGCCCTGGTTCGCGAGCGAGCCGAGGAGCGACGAGAGGAGGTTCACCTCGACGCGCTGGCCGAGGCCCGACCGCTCCCGTTCGTACAGCGCGGCGAGGATGCCCGCCACGGCGTCCTTCGCGGTGAGGACGTCCACGAGGGCCACCCCGACCTTCATCGGGTCACCGCCCGGTTCGCCGGTGATGCTCATCAGTCCGCCGAGCGCCTGGACGAGGAAGTCGTAGCCCGGCAGCGCCGCGCCACCGTCGGAGCCGAATCCGGTGACCGAGCAGTAGACGAGGCGCGGGTTCAGCTCGGCGAGTTCGTCGTAGCCGAAGCCCTTGGCGGCGAGCGCGCCGCTGCGGAAGTTCTCGACCACCACGTCGGCGCGGCGCACGAGTTCCCGTGCCGCGGCGCGGTCCTCCGGATCGTCGAGGTCGAGCTCGACGCTGCGCTTGGACCGGTTCGCCGATTCGAAGTAGGCGCTGGTGCGCTCGGTCCAGGGCGGCCCCCAGGCCCGGGTGTCATCGCCGACGCCGGGGCGTTCGACCTTGATCACGTCGGCGCCCAGGTCCGCGAGCATGACCGTCGCGAGGGGGCCGGCCAGCACCCGGCTGAAGTCCGCGACCATGATCCCGTCGAGTATCGGTGCCATCGTCATCCCCATCCGTATCGGTCGGCCTGCGTTTCCCACCGGATTGTCTCCCCCCGGGGTCACGGCCGGTCCGGCACACCCCCGCCGCGGCCGGTACGGCTAGCGTGGCGGGATGACCGACGAGTCCCGCCACATCAGCGTCGTCATCGCACGTCCCGCGCCGCAGGTGTACGCCTTCGCCCGCGATCCGGACAACCTCGTCGCGTGGGCGGTGGGTCTGGCGACGGGCGTGCGCCGCGACGAGGACGATCTGATCACCGACTCGCCGATGGGCGAGGTCCGGGTGCGGTTCGCCCCGGACAACGAGTTCGGCGTGCTGGACCACGACGTGACCCTGCCCGACGGGACCGTCGTGCACAATCCGCTGCGCGTCCTCGCGCACCCGGACGGCGCCGAAGTCCTGTTCACCGTTCGACGGCTCGGCGCGAGCGACGCCGACTACGACCGGGACTGCGCGACGGTGCTCGCCGACCTCGAGCGTCTGCGCGGGCTGCTGACCGCGAGCTGCTGACCGCGGGCGGGGCATGAGCGCGGGCGTGCCGCCTCCGCTGCCGCCGAACGGCCTACGCCGTGAGGGCTTGGTCGCCGGCCCCCGGGATGCCCGGCGTCACAGCGGCGCCGTCGATCTCGACGGCGTAGGCCGACCGCGCGTGTGCGCGGCGGTACGCCTCCGCGAAGGCCCACAATCGTTCGCCGATTCCGCAGCCTTCGAGCTGGGCTGAAATTCGCCGAGCCTCCGGGCCCTCGAGCCAATGCGCGAACAACTGTTCCGATTCCATCCCACTCCTCACATCGACCGTGTCCTGAACGCTAGGCGCTCCGTCAGGTGTGCCGCTACCCGAGGAACGCGGAAAAGCGGGCAACGGGACATGAAGAATCAATTGTTGCAATGCCACCACATCGCCGGAGATCCGGAATCGGCTGCACTCCATGCTTTTTCACTCGCATGGGCGCTCGTCGTGACCTTGTCGTGATCCAGGTACCAATTCCGTAACCATCGCCTCCCCGGCTTGGATCGTGCCCGTTCGGCGGACAGGATGGACGCCGTGGAACCCGATCGCACCGATACGGAGAAATGTGTGATTAACTCGCCTAATGACGAGCACACTTCCGCGGCCGAATCGCACGGTCGCCGGAATCGAGATTGACGTGACTCTCGCCCCCGTACGCCGGCTCGCCGACGGTGCCCTCGCCGCGGTCGAGCTGCAACTGCACGCCGCGAACGACGGCGCCCTGCGGTCGGCGCAGGACCTGCGCCGGGTCGCGCGGCTCGTCGACCAGAAGGAGGACCTGGACCGGATCAAGGCCGAGTGCATGTCCGACCCGCAGCTTCGAGCGCTCGTCGGCGAGATCCCCGTGGTCGCCGCGTTCGACGCACTGCACCTCGGCGACGAGCAGGCCCCGCTTCCGGCTCCGAGCACGCGGATCCTGGCCTCGGCCTCGGCGCGGCTCTTCGGCGCCGCGCCGCACCGTGCCCTGGCGACCCTGGCCGCCGCGCGGGAACGCGGGAACACGATCTGCCTCGAGGTCGGCACGGACGACGACCACGCCCTCGCCTTCCTCTCCCTCATCGAGCCCGATGTCGTGATCGTGACCCCGGAGTTCCTGCACGCGCCGGCGTCCGCCGAGACCGCCCGCGCCGTCCAGGCGCTCGCCGCCCACGCCGAACGGTCGCACTGCGTGATCATCGCGGAGGGCGTGGACGATGAGCACGGCCGCGCCGTCGCGGAGACGATCGGGGCGACGTACGGCATCGGCGCGCTGTATCCCGACCTACCGGCCGGCGACCTCCTCACCGAACCGGTCGCCGCGCTCCCCGACGCTCCCGTGTGGACCACCCCCGACGTGGGGTCGACGACGCCCTTCGCGCTGGCCACGCGGGACAGCACTCCCCGACGGGGCACCAAGGCGCTGCTGGTGGAGATGAGCAAGGCCCTGGAGGCCCAGGCCACGACCGCCGGAGGGCCCATGGTCGCGATCGGCACCTTCCAGCACGCGCACCACTTCACGCCCTCCACGGCCGCCCGCTGGGGCGCGCTGTCCGACGTGGTCGGCTTCGCCGGGGTGTACGGCACCGGCATCAGCGCAGTCAGTGAGCACAACCTGCACCGGGCGCCCCTCTCACCGGGGGACCCGCTCGTCGACGAGTGGACGGTCGCGCTCGTCGGCCCGCACTTCAGCGCCCTCATCGCCGCCCGGGACCTGCACGACAACGGCCCGGATCTGGAGCGCACCTTCGACTTCGTGCAGACCTTCGACCGGACCACCGTCGTCCAGTCGGTGCGCAGCGTCCTGAACCGATTCGCCTGACGCCGCCCGCCGCTGATCGCGAGAGCATGCCATAGGTCGCGGGCGGCGATCGAGCACGGCCCAGACTGCCCAAAGCACTTCATCGAACGCACCATCGATATTTATGGCGCATGATCGAAATTCGGCGTAGGATGGAGGGAACGGAGGGAGGGGCGATGACCGGCACTACCTGTACCGTTGCCGAGTACATGGCCGCCCTGGAATCCTTCGAACACGCCGCCGAAACCCTCGCCGCTGCGGACCCCGTTCTGCTCGGCTCGCAGGCGGTGCTGGATGCGCTGGGCCGGTTGGAGACCGCCGCCCGGAAGGTCCCCTACACCCAGCACGCACTGACCCAGGTCGCCGTGGAGCAGGGTCTGCCCGCCCAACTCGGCTACACCGGCATCCGGGAACTGCTCATCCAACGGCTGCGGCTCGCCGGGTCCGAAGCCCGCGACCGGATCCACGGCGCCCGGGACCGCGCACCCCGACACATCCACGGCGAACCACCCGAGCCGCGGTTCCCGCTCGTGGCCGAGGCCCAGCGGGACGGAACCATCTCCGACCGACACGCATCCGTGATCGAGCGGATCTTCCACAGTTGCCGCAGGACCATCAAGCCAGACCAGGCGGCGATCCTCGAAGATGTGCTTGTCACCGCGGCCGCGGACGTGCCGCCCGAAGACCTCCATGTGATCGGCAAACGAGCGCTGGCCTACCTCGACCCCGACGGCACCGAACCCAACAGCGAGACCATCAACCGCGCCCGAGGGGTGACCCTGCGTAAGCAGGACGACGACCTGATGTCCCCGCTCGACGGTTATCTCACCCCCGAAGGGCGCGCCCTGCTGGAGACCATCCTGGACAAACTCGCCCGGCCCGGAGTGAACAACCCCGACGACGCCGACGATCCCGTCGACCCCACCGATCAGGACGCGGTGCGCGCGGCGGCGAAGCGGGACACGCGGACGACTGCGCAGCGCAACCACGATGCTCTGGTCGCGGCGCTGCGCGTGGCGGTGAACTCCGGTGCGCTCGGGCAGCACCGCGGGGTGGCGTGCGTCCCGATCATCACCCTGACGATCGACCAGGTCGAATCCGAAACCGGAATAGCGACCACCGCCACCGGCGGCCGCATGCCCGTCGAAGACGCCCTGCGGATGATGGGCGCCAACCCCCGATACGTCCTCGTCCTGGACCTGGCCTCGCGGCCGCTGTTCCTCGGCCGCCAAAAACGGCTCGCGTCGGCGGATCAGCGGATCGCGCTCTACGGCTCCGAGAAGGGTTGCACCGCACCCGGCTGCGACGCCCCCGCCACCCGCTGCCAGGTCCACCACATCACCGAATGGGCTGACGGCGGCGCCACCGACATCACCTGCCTCACCCTCGCCTGCGACAAACACCACGGCAAAATCACCCCGGACACCAGTGACTTCCCGAGAGGGTGGGAGACCATCACCCTCCGAGATGGGCCGTACGCCGGACGCACCGGCTGGCGACGCACCGCCGACCCCACCGGCGAGTACCAGGTGAACCACAAGCACCACGCGGATGAGCTGTATCGCCAGGCACTACAACGCTGGCACCGCCACCGCGCCAACCTCATCAACCTCTGGCGCACCGAAGAACTCCGCGTGCGATACGAGGACTGCGTCGGGACCATTCACGACGACATCGCCGCGATCCTCGACAGCCCCCACGGCCCACCGATTCTTGAAACCCTCCTCGCCGAACACGACGCAGAAACCGACTGGGAACCACAGCACATCCCACTCGACGACGCGGCATGATCGCGCGCCCCCGGTCAGTCCTCCTCGTCGTCGTCGCTCCGGAGGTGTTCGGCAGGCCAGTCGAGGGAGTCGAGGGGGTCGGCCTCGCGGAGCAGGGGATCGTCGGCGCGGAAGGAGCGCATGCGACCGGGGCCGGAGGTGCGGGTCTCGAACCGCACGCTGAGCACCCCGTGGCCGGCGCCCTGCACCCAGCCGTGCCCGAAGTCCGGGTGCCGGACGTCCATGCCCGGCCGCCACGCCACGCCGTCGGCGGGCGCGTCCGCGGTGTCGGGCTCCGGGGCGGCGGCGTCGGCCTCGGGAACGGCGGGGGCGTCGTCGTTCTCCTCGCCGAACAGCGTGAACTGCTCGACGCTGCTCAGCCCGGAGAAACCGACGCCGACGAGCCGCAGGCCGCCGATCTCCATGGGGTCGAGCGCGAGGCGCTGCGCGGTCGCGGAGAGCACCGCACCGTCGGTGGTGGCGGACGGGAGCGTCGCGGACCGGGTGAGGAGGGACATGTCGGACCGCTTGAGTTTGAGGACGACGGTGCGCGCCCCGCGCCCGTCGCGGCGCAGCCGCCGCAGCGCGTGCTCGGCGCTGCGGTCGATCTCCCGGCGCAGCGCGTTCATCGTCGTGACGTCGGTCTCGAGGGTGTGCTCCGCGCTGATCGACTTCGCCTCGCCGTTCACCGCCACCGGCCGGTCATCCTCACCGCGCGCCAGCCGGTGCAGCGCCGGCCCGACCGTGGCGCCGAGCACCGACACCACTTCGACCTCGCTCATCGCGGCGAACTGGCCGATCGTGTCGATCCCCAAGCGGGAGAGCCGCTCCCCCGCCACCGGGCCGATGCCCCAGAGCTTGCGCACCGGCAGCGGGTAGAGCATCGACTCCTGCGCGGCGGGCGGGATGACGGAGACCCCGTCGGGCTTGGCGAGGCCGGAGGCGATCTTGGCGGCCTGCTTCCCCGCCCCCGCGCCGACGGAGGCGACGAGCCCGGTCTCCTCCCGGATGCGTCGGCGCAGCTCTTCCGCGAACGCCACCACCTCGCCGGACGACGCCCCCGCGAGCTCGGCCGGCTCGCCGAAGGCCTCGTCGAAGGACAGCGTCTCTACGACGGGGATCAGCTCGCGGACGGTCGCGAAGACCCGTCGGCTGACGGTGCCGTACAGCGCGCCGCGCGGCGGCAACACCACGGCGCCCGCGCCGACGAGCCGGCGGGCCTGGTGCATCGGCATCGCGGAGCGCGCGCCGAAGACCCGGGCCTCGTACGAGCACCCGGCCACCACGCCGCGGCCGCCGAGCCCGCCCACCAGCACGGGACGCCCGCGCAGCGTAGGGCGGGTCAGCTGCTCGCAGGACGCGAAGAAGGCGTCCATATCGAAATGCAGCACCCAGCGCGCGCTGCTCACGCGAACGGCCTCAGTCCTCGGGGTGGAACACGGGCCGCCGCTTGGCCAGGAAGGCGTCAACGCCCTCCACGCCGTCGGGCGCCGTGATCGCCCGGGCGATGCCCTCCCCCTCCGCCGCCATGGACTCGACGACGGTACGTCCCGCGGCCTCGCGCATGACGCGCTTCGCGGCGACGAACGCCGAGGTGGGTCCCGTACGGAGCCCCTCGACCACGGCGGCGACCTCGGCGTCGAGCCGGTCGGCGGGCACTGCGCGGCTGACCAGCCCCCAGTCGGCTGCCTCGCGGCCCGTGAGCGCGCGGTTGGTGAGCAGCAGGTCCATCGCGCGGGGCCAGGTCAGCCGGTCCGGGATCACCCAGCCGAGGCCGCAGTCGGGCGTCAGGCCGGCCGCCGTGTAGGCCATGAGGAGCTTGGCCTCCTCGGCGGCGAGCACGACGTCGCCGCACAGGGCGACGCCCAGCCCGCCCCCGGCGGCGGTCCCGTGGATCACCGAGACGACGGGGATCTCCAGGCCGTGGACCACACCCAGGCCGGCGTGGATGGCATCGGCGATGGCCTTCACCCGGGCGCCGCGGTCGGGCGCCGTCGCGAAGTCCTCGAGGTCGCCGCCCACGCTGAACAGCTTCCCGCGGGCGCGGACGACCGCGACGCGCACGGTTCCCGCCGCGGCGTCCGCAGCGAGCCGCTCGGTCGCACCCCGGAACGCCTCCGCCAGGTCCAGGTCCAGGGCGTTGCCGCCCGGGCGCACCAGTTCGACGGTGCCGACGCCGCCGGCCGCCGTGTACTCCACCCGCTCGGCGGCGCCCGCCTGCTCGCTCCGTTCGCTCATCGTCACGCCTTCACCAGCGTCGCGCGGGCACCGTCGCCGATGTCCACGCCGTCGGGCGCGGGACCGAACTCGAGAGAGGTGGCGAGCACCTCGCCTGCGATGAGGTCCTTATGCGCCTGAGCCGCGGGCAGGTGCTCCGCCGGCACGTCCAGGACCAGCGAGATCCGGTCGCTCACGTCGAGCCCGGCGGACCGTCGGGCCTCCTGGATCTCGCGGATGCGGTCCTTGGCCCAGCCCTCGGCCTCCAGCTCTGCATCCACCGTGAGGTCGAGGACGACGAGCCCGGCACCGTCGGGCAGCTCCGCGGTGGAATCGGGCGCGGCGGCGACCAGCTTGCGGGTGAACTCGCCGTCCTGCAGCGCGATGCCCGCGGCGGTCACCACGCCGTCGGCGACGGTGTAGTCGCCGGACTTCACGGCCTTGATCACCGTCTGCACGTCCTTGCCCAGGCGCGGGCCGGCGGCGCGGGCGTTGACCGCGATCTCGACCCGGCCGTACTGATCGGCATCGGAGGAGACCTGCACGTCGCGCACGTTCACCTCGTCGGCGATGATCGCCGCGAAGGGCGCGAGCTTCTCCGCACCGGGCCCGGCGACGGTCAGCGAGTGCAGCGGCAGCCGCACGCGCAGCTTGTTCGCCTTGCGGACCGACGAGGCGACCGAGCACACGTCGCGGACCTCGTCCATCGCGGCGACCAGCTCCGGGTCGGCGGGCAGGTCGGTCGCCGACGGCCAGTCGGTCAGGTGCACCGACTCCCCGCCCGTGAGGCCTCGCCACATGGCCTCGGTCGCCATCGGCAGCAGCGGCGCCGCGAGCCGGCAGGTGGTCTCCAACACGGTGTACAGCGTGTCGAAGGCACCGTCGTCCGAACCGTCCCAGAACCGCGCCCGGGAACGACGCACGTACCAGTTGGTCAGCGCGTCGACGAAGAGCCGCAGCTCCTCGCAGGCGTCGGCGATGTTGCAGGTGTCGAGCGCCTCGGTCATCGCGTCGCGGGTCTGCGCGAGCTTGGCCAGGATGTACCGGTCCAGCACGTCCTCGGAGTCCGTGCGCCACACCGCCGGCTTCTCCGCGTACAGCTGCAGGAAGGAGTACGCGTTCCACAGCGGCAGCAGGGTCTGCCGCACGCCGTCGCGGATGCCCTGCTCGGTGACCACGAGGTTGCCGCCGCGCAGGATGGGCGAGGCCATGAGGAACCAGCGCATGGCGTCAGAGCCGTCGCGGTTGAAGACCTCGTTGACGTCCGGGTAGTTCCGCTTGGACTTGGACATCTTGAGGCCGTCGTGGCCCAGCACGATGCCGTGCGCGGCGACCGTGCGGAAGGCGGCGGAATCGAACAGCGCCGTCGCCAGCACGTGCAGGTTGTAGAACCAGCCCTTGGTCTGGCCGTTGTACTCGACGATGAAGTCGCCCGGGAAGTGGCTGTCGAACCACTCCTGGTTCTCGAACGGGTAGTGGACCTGTGCGAAGGGCATCGAGCCCGACTCGAACCAGCAGTCCAGCACCTCCGGCACCCGCCGCATCACCGACCGGCCGGTGGGATCGTCCGGGTTCGGCCGGGTCAGCTCGTCGATGTACGGGCGGTGCAGATTCGTCGGGCGCACGCCGAAGTCGCGCTCGAGCTCGTCCAGCGAGCCGTAGACGTCCACGCGCGGGTACGCGGGATCGTCGGACACCCATACCGGGATGGGGGCGCCCCAGTACCGGTTGCGGCTGATGTTCCAGTCGCGCGCGCCCTCGACCCACTTGCCGAACTGGCCGTCGCGGATGTGCGCGGGGCTCCAGGTGATGTCCTGGTTCAGCTCCAGCATGCGCGGGATGATCTTGGTGACCTCGACGAACCACGAGGGCACGGCCATGTAGATCAGCGGCTGGCCCGAGCGCCACGAGTGCGGGTAGCTGTGCTCGATGGTCTCGTGCCGCAGCAGCCGGCCCTTGGCCTTGAGATCCTTCGCGATGACGGGGTTCGCGTCGAACACCTGCAGGCCCTCGTACGGCGGTACGGCCGAGGTGAACTTGCCGCCCGGATCCAGCGGCTGCACGACCTCGATGCCGTACTTACCGGTGGCGAGGTCCATGTCCTCCTCACCGAAGGCGGGCGCGAGGTGCACCACGCCGGTACCGGAGTCGGTGGTCACGTAGTCCGCGAGGAGCGTGACGTGCGCCTTCGGGTGGCCCGCGAAGAAGTCGAAGGGCGGCTCGTAGGCGGCGAACTCCAGCTCGCGCCCCTTGTACCGGCCCTTCACCTCGGGCGACTCCCCCAGCTCGCGCGCGTACTGCCCCAGCCGCGCCTCGGCCAGCAGATAATCCTTGCCGTCCGCGCCGGTGACGTGCACGTAGTCCAGGTCCGGGTGCACGGCGATCGCGAGGTTCGAGGGCAGCGTCCAGGGCGTGGTCGTCCAGATCAGGGCCTCGACACCGTCGAGCGCCTCCAGCGGGGTGCCCTTGGTGCGCAGCGGCATCCCGACGGTGACCGCCGGGTCCTGCCGCATCTTGTAGGCGTCGTCGAGCTTGGACTCCTGGTTCGACAGCGGCGTCTGCTCGTACCAGGAGTACGGCAGCACCCGGTAGCCCTGGTAGATCAGGCCCTTGTCGTGCAGCGTCTTGAACGCCCACATGACGGACTCCATGAAGTCCAGGTCGAGCGTCTTGTAGTCGTTGTCGAAGTCCACCCAGCGGGCCTGTCGGGTGACGTACTGCCGCCACTCCTCGGTGTACCGCAGCACCGAGGTGCGGCAGTAGTCGTTGAACTTCTCCACGCCCATGGTCTCGATCTCGGACTTGTCCTTGATCCCCAGCTGGCGCTCGGCCTCGAGCTCGGCGGGCAGGCCGTGGGTGTCCCAGCCGAAGCGGCGGTCGACCTTCTTGCCGCGCATCGTCTGGTAGCGCGGGACGAGGTCCTTGACGTAGCCGGTCAGCAGATGGCCGTAGTGCGGCAGGCCGTTGGCGAAGGGCGGGCCGTCGTAGAAGACGAACTCCTCCGTGCTGCGCTGATCCGGCCCGCTCGCTGCGCTCCCGGCGCCGTGCTCACGGTTCGCGATCGACCTGCGGAAGGTGTCGTTCTCGGCCCAGTACGCGAGGACGCGCTCCTCGAGATCGGGGAACGACGGGGTGCCCGTGCGGGCGGGGGCATCGTCGTCGCGGGTCATGTCGACCAGCGGATAGGGGCGCTTGCTGCTCACGGTGACTCCTCGTGCCGTCTACTACCAGCACGGGGACGATGCCCGGCCCTGTGACCGGACTCCGCGGTACCACCCCGCTTGCGCCTCCCCGGTCGTGCCGGGGGCGGCGCCACTTTCTTACGAAGGCTGTGACGGGCCCACCCGTCCGGTTCTACTGAGGCGGGACCGCCCGTTCTTCCGGATGCTCCCCGGTGATGGCCGGATCAACGCAGTGCTATCACCAAGGATAGCGGTTGGTGCAAGGTCATTTCTTGCCGGGATCGTCCGACTCCGGCTCGGGCTCCTGGGGCGGAGTCCACTCCGTGCCCCAGGCCTGATCGATCCGGATCTGCGGGATCTGATCGGTCATGTCCGGGTCGTAGGTCCCGGGCGCGAACAGCCCGCGCGTGGTCTCGTCGTCGGTGTCGGCCGGGGACTCGTGCTCCCAGCCCGTGGGCCCGCCCAGGGGGCCCATCCCGAACTGGGTCGTCGGGCGCGCATCCTCGTCCGGGCCGTCGTGCCGCCCGAACTCCTCGTGCCCGACGGTGCTCGCCTCCCGCGTGGCCTCGTCGACGGGCTGCTCGCCCTCGTCCGGGGTCTGTTCCGAATCCGCGGGGTCCGGGCCGTCGCCGGCGGCGCGGGCCGCCCCGCCCGACGGTGCCGTCTCGTCCCGGTCGTCCTCCGACCGGTCCCCCGGGCTCCAGGCGCCGGCGGCACCGTCGGATCCGGCATCGTCGGCCTTGTCCCGGTCGCCGCGGCGATAGGTGAGCACGTCGCCGAGCAGCAGGCCGACGCCCACCACCGAGACCACCACGCAGGCGATCGCGAGCCAGAGATTGGCCGTGACCAGGGCGACGATCAGCAGGATGAACCCGATGACCGTCGCCCCCAGTGCGGCTAGCAGCATGAGAATCCCGCCCTCGTACCGATGCTCCGGTACCAGCGGCTACTTGTACTGCTGGTTGCCGCCGGCGTTGCCCGGATCGTTGAAGTCGCCACCGCGGCCCTGGCCGTGATCGACCGGGGCGGCGCTGCGCAGCGACTGCAGCTCCTCGAGCTGGCCTTCCAGGTAGGTCTTCAGGCGCGTGCGGTACTCGCGCTCGTAGGTCTTGAGCTGCTCGATCCGACCCTCCAGCACAGTGCGCTGCTGGTTGATGGTGGTCATGATCTCGGTGTGCTTCGCCTCGGCCTCGGCCTGCAGCGCGTCGGCACGCTCCTGCGCCTGGCGCAGCTGGTTCTCGGAGCGGGTCTGGGCGTCGGCCAGCAGCGCGTCGGAGCGCTGGCGCGCGTCCGAGACCATCGCCTCGGCCTTCTGCCGGGCGTCGGTGACCATGGCCTCCGACTGGGCACGCGCGTCGGCGACGAGCTTCTCCGCCTCGGCCCGCGAGTTGTTCGTCAGGCGGTCCGCGGTCTCCTGCGCCAGGCCGAGCACCTTGGCGGCGCGCACGTGCGCCTCCTCGGTGGACGCCGGGGCGGCAGCAGCAGCGGCGGGGGCCGCGGGCTCCGCAACGGCGGGCGCGTTCGGCGCCGGTGCGGCGAAGGCGACGGTGCTGTCGGCCGACGGCTGCTCGCCGCCACCCGCGCGGGCCTCGCTGAGCTCGCGCTCGAGCTCGGCGTTGCGCTGCTGCAGATCGTTGTTCTCGTCGATCAGCCGAGCGAGCTCGGTCTCGACCAGATCGAGGAACTGATCCACCTCATCCTCGTTGTAGCCGCGCTTTCCGATCGGCGGCTTGCTGAACGCCACGTTCCTCACGTCGGCGGGTGTCAGCTTCATAGGTCGTTTCCCCTCAATTCGGCTGCTCGACAGAACTCAAGTCACTCGGACCAACACTGTAACTAGTGCACATCCTGTCACACCAGACCCGTTTGTTCCTCATCACCCAAGAATCACGCGATGAAATGACCGAAATCATCCGTGCGATCACCCCGCTGACCGGCTCAGAAGGCGAAGGCGTAGATCAGCTCGCGCGCGACCCAGATCAGCACGAACAGAACGATGTAGGACAGATCCAGCCGGACCGAACCCAGCGAAACCGGCGGGATCAGCTTCCGGAGGAGCTTGAGCGGCGGGTCCGTGACGGTGAACAGCGCCTCCAGCAGGATCGCCAGGATCCCCGACGGGAACCACTCCCGGGCGAAGGACTTCACCACCTCGATGACGAGCCGGATCAGCAGCAGGAAGGAGTAGATCGACAGGAAGATGAGGACGGTCAGCCAGAACGCTTGCACGGGTACCAGTCTGCCCGAGTCCGTCAGCGGTTGTAGAAACCGGTCTCCGCGATCCGGGCCCGATCCTCCTCCGTGACGTCGATATCGGCCGTGGCCAGCATGAACACCTTGGTCGTGATGCGGTCGAAGGAGCCGTGCAGCGCGAAGGTCAGGCCGGCGGCGAAGTCGACGAGGCGCTTGGCGTCGGCGTTGTCCATCGCGGTCAGGTCCATGATCACCGGGATGCCCTCGCGGAACCGCTCACCGATCGTGCGCGCCTCCTCGTACGAGGTGGGACGCAGGGTGGTGATGCGCGACATGGGGTTCTCCTGGCTCAGCACGTCGGCACGAGTGTCCATCGCCAGCGCGCCACGGGTGGACGGGGCGACGGGCCGCGAGGCCTCCCGCAGCGGCTCCAGGCGCGGCAGCGGGGCCCGCGCGGGCTCGCGGTAGCCGCGCTCGAAGCGGTCGTCGTAGCCTGCGCCACGGGCGGCGTAGCCGTCCTCGTAGGCGGGCCGGTACGAGTCGTACTCGTCGGCGTGGCGACCGTCGTAGGCGTAGCCGCGGTCACCGCGGTAGTCCGAGCGGTAGTCGTCGAAGTCGTCGTCGAGGCTGCGGCGTCCGCGCGGCTGCGGGGTGCCCTCGTCGACGTATCCGTCGTCGTAGGCATCCAGCGGAACCATCCCGAAGTACGCCTTGACCTTGTGCAGAGTGCTCATCTTTGCCCTTCCTCGGCGCCTGCATGGGCTGGTGTGACGGTTGTGACTGTCGTTATGGAAGTGAGATTAGTGGGGAACCCGTGCGAATGGCGGTTCCGACACGCGCACGAATTCCATCGATGTCATTTACGGGGTGTCGATCCAGATCACAGAGGCGAGCCGCCCCGTCGGCGCGCCCCGTCGGTGTGAGAACAACGTGCGGTCGCTGATCGTGCACCGCGGGTCCTCCGCGACCGCGGCCACACCGAGGCCCTGCAGCTGCCGGCGGATGCCCGCGCGCAGGTCGAGCCCGTCGGTCCCCTTCGCCGTACGGCACCGGCTGCCCGGGAGGTGCTGCTCGACGTCCGCGGCCATCGCCGCCGGCACCTCGTACTGCGCGCCGCTCGCGGCGGGGCCCAGGAAGGCGCCGATCCGCTCCGGGCGGGCGCCCAGGTCGCGCATGGCGTCGATCACGGCGGGCACGATGCCGATCCGCGCCCCCACCCGCCCCGCGTGGACCGCGGCCAGCACGCCCGCCTCGTCGTCCGAGAGCAGGATCGGCACGCAGTCCGCGGTGAGGACGGCCAGCGCGAGGCCCGGTACCGCGGTCACCAGGGCGTCGGTCGCCTCCACGGGCTCGTCCCGCGGACCGTCGACGACGGTGACGTTGCGGCTGTGGATCTGCTCCATCCAGACCACGTGGCCCGGCTCCACGCCGATCTCGCGCTCGAGGCGCTGCCGGTTGGCCGCCACGGCGGCGGGATCGTCGCCGACGTGGTCGCCGAGGTTGAAGGTGTCGTACGGGGCCTTGGAGACACCGCCCGCACGGGTGGTGGTCACCCGTCGGACCCGGTGCGCTGGGACAGGAGCGTTCGCGGCTTCAGTCATGTCGTCGAGACTACTGACGGCGCCCCCGGCAGAGCCGGGGGCGCCGTCGTGGTCGAAAGCTCAGCGGCGGTTCTGCAGGAAGGACGGGACGTCGAGGTCGAAGTCGTCGTCCGAGCGCGTCCCGCGCGCCGCGGGGCCGGTCGCGAACGGGTCATCGGTGCGCGCCGGGCGGGCGCCGAAGGGATTGCCGCGGCGCGGCTCCTCCGGCTCGGCGACCGGCTGCTCCGCGGCCGTGTGCTGGCCACCGACGACGCGGATGCGACGTGCGGGGGCGGCACCGTCGAAGCCCGCAGCGATGACGGTGATCCGGACCTCGTCACCCAGGTTGTCGTCGATCACGGTGCCGAAGATGATGTTGGCGTCCTCGTGCGAGGCGCCCTGCACCAGCGAGGCGGCCTCGTTGATCTCGAACAGGCCCAGGTCGCTGCCGCCCGCGATGGACATGAGCACGCCGTGCGCGCCCTCCATCGAGGTCTCGAGCAGCGGCGAGTTCACCGCGGCCTCAGCGGCCTTGAGCGCGCGCCCCTCGCCGCGCGCCGAGCCGATGCCCATGAGCGCGCTGCCGGCGCCGGACATGACGCTCTTGACGTCGGCGAAGTCGACGTTGATCAGGCCGGGGGTGGTGATCAGGTCGGTGATGCCCTGCACGCCGTTGAGGAGGACCTCGTCGGCGCTCTTGAAGGCGTCGAGCGCGGAGACGCTCACGTCGCCCAGCTGCAGCAGGCGGTCGTTCGGGATCACGATGAGCGTGTCGCAGGACTCCCGCAGCGAGGTGATCCCCTGCTCGGCCTGCTTGCCGCGCCGGGCACCCTCGAAGGTGAACGGGCGGGTCACGACACCCACGGTGAGCGCGCCGAGCTTGCGGGCGATGCTCGCGACGACGGGCGCGCCGCCGGTGCCGGTGCCGCCGCCCTCGCCCGCGGTCACGAAGACCATGTCGGCGCCCTTGAGGAGCTCCTCGATCTCGTCCTTGGCGTCCTCGGCGGCCTTGCGGCCCACCTCGGGGTCGGCGCCGGCGCCGAGGCCGCGGGTCGAGTCGCGGCCCACGTCGAGCTTGACGTCGGCGTCACTCATGATGAGCGCCTGCGCGTCGGTGTTGATCGCGATGAACTCGACGCCCTTGAGCCCCTGTTCGATCATCCGGTTCACGGCATTGACGCCGCCGCCGCCGATGCCGACGACCTTGATTACGGCGAGGTAGTTGTGCGCGGCGGTCATGTTTCGCCTTCCCTATGGGTGTGGAGTCTGTGCCCTGAGACGAACTCTAAACCTCAACAGAAGGCTTAAAGTTATGTCAAGTAGCTGGTCTGAAACCAAGGTAGAGGGCGTCGCGCCGCAAACCCCGCAGGCGCATGGGCGTGTCGGGAAAAACGTTCTCGGTGAGCGGAAGAGCACACTCAGCGCGTGGTCGGCATGTCCGGGTTGATCACGGTGAACTCGTGCCCGGGGCGGGTGAGCACGAGGCGCAGTGCCGCGATCTTGGCGTCGGCCCGCGACTCGTCGCCCCAGTAGACGACGCGCTTGTCGCGCAGCACGAAACGCACGTTCGCCGGCGAATCGGCCCCGACCTCGACGACCTGCCCGTGCAGGTCCGGCGGCAGCGACCGCAGCACGGCGATCGCGGACTTCGTCGACGGATCGTCGGACTTCGGATCGGCGACGACGAGCTTGGGCGTGAGGATCGGCGGCTCGGGCACCTTGATGAAGGGCACCCCCTTGGCGTCGACGAGCACGGTGCCCGCGGGCCGCTGCGCGTACGCCACGACCTCGCGCTCGACGACCTCCACCACGAGGGTCGACGGGTACTTCACCGTGACCGTGGCGCGGTCGATCCACGGGCTCACCGCGAGCACCTGCGCCGCGTAGGCGTCCCGCTGGCCCGGCGTGATCTGCAGCAGCGGGCGCCCCTTGAGCGGCTCGACCACCTTCGCGACCTCGTCGGACGGCGCGTTGGCCGCTCCCGTCACCGAGACATCGCGCGCGGAGAGCACCGGCGAGAAGTACGCCGCGGCCACCAGGCCGCCGGCGACGATCAGCGCGAGCAGGATCAGCAGCAGCCGCCGCAGACCCGGAACGCGCCTGCGCGTCGCGGGAGCACTCACGCGCCAGCCTCGGCGCCGCGCTGCGCCAGTACGTTCAGGATGGCCGGTGCCTGCATGGTCACGTCGCCGGCGCCCATGGTGATCACCACGTCGCCCGGGCGGGCGAGACCGGCGACCACGCCGGCCACGTCGGCCTGGCTCGGCACGTAGTGCACGGGTGCGGTGACCCGCTCGGCGATCCGCTCCCCCGTGACGCCTGGCAGCGGAGCCTCCCGCGCGCCGTAGACGTCGAGCACGACGACCTCGTCGGCCAGGCTCAGCGCCTCGGCGAACTCGGCGGCGAACTGCTCGGTGCGCGAGTACAGGTGGGGCTGGAAGGCGACGATCACCCGGCCCGGCCCGGCCTGCTTGGCGACCATCTCGGCGGCGGCGGTCAGGACGGCGCGGACCTCGGTCGGGTGGTGGGCGTAGTCGTCGAAGACCCGCACGCCCTGTTCGGCGCCGCGGATCTGGAACCGGCGGTGCACACCGCCGAAGGCCTCGATGCCCGCGATCGCCTTCGCCATCGGGAAGCCGGTCGCGGCCACGGCCAGCGTCGCGGCGACGGCGTTGAGCGCCATGTGCTTGCCGGGAACCGACAGCAGGAGCGCCCGCTCGGTGACGGCACCGTCGGCGTCCGTGAACCGAACCTTGAGCATGCCGCCCTCGGCGCGGGGCTTGTAGTCGATCAGCCGGGCCGCGAGGGGCACGTCGGGCGCGAGCTCCGGGCGCGTGCCCTCGCCGTAGCCGAGCACGCGGACCCCGCGGTCGCGCAGCGCGGCCCAGGTGCGCTGGGCCAGTGCCGCGGAACCGGGGTCGTCGAGGCACACCACCAGGGTGCCCCCGGGGCGGATCCGCTCGGTGAAGGCGTCGAAGACCGCGACGTACTTCTCCTCGGAGCCGAAGAAGTCCAGGTGATCGGCCTCGACGTTGGTCACGACGACGACGTCGGGCGAGTACTGCAGCAGCGAGCCGTCGGATTCGTCGGCCTCGGCGACGAAGACCTCGCCCGTGCCGTGGAAGGCGTTGGTGCCCGACTCGTTGAGCTCGCCGCCGACGGCGAAGGACGGGTTGGCGCCGCAGTGCTGCAGGCCCACGACCGCCATCGACGTGGTCGAGGTCTTGCCGTGGGTGCCGCTCACGAGCAGGGTGCGGTAGCCGTCCATCAGGTCCGCGAGGACCTCGGGCCGCAGGATCACGGGGATCCCCCGACGGTGCGCCTCGACCAGCTCGGGATTGTCCTTCGGGATCGCGGCGTGCGTGGTCACGACCACGGTCGGGCCGCCGGGCAGCAGGTCCAGGGCCTCGGGACTGTGCCCCACCTGGATCTGGGCGCCGCGGGCGCGCAGCGCGATGACGCCGCGGGACTCCTTGGCGTCGGAGCCCGAGACGAGTCCGCCGCGGGAGAGCAGGATCCGCGCGATGCCCGACATGCCGGCGCCGCCGATGCCCACCATATGGACGCGCTGCAGTCGCTGCGGCAGCTCCGCGATCGAGTCGGTCACGACTTCCGCCTCTCCTGTGCCAGTGCGAGGGCCGCGGCCGCGACGGTGCCCGCCGCGTCGCGGTGCCCGGTGCCGCGAGCGGCGGCGCTCATGGCGGCGAGCCGCTCGGGATCCGTCGCGAGCGGGATCACGGTCTCGCGGACGACGTCGGCCGTGAACGCCGCGTCGTCGACGAGGAGACCGCCGCCCGCGGCGACCACCGGGCGCGCGTTGAGCGCCTGCTCGCCGTTGCCGTGCGCGAGGGGAACGTAGACCGCGGGCAGCCCGACCGCCGCGACCTCGGCCACCGTCATCGCGCCCGACCGACAGACGGCGAGGTCGGCGGCGGCGTAGGCGAGGTCCATTCGGGACAGGTAGGGCACTGCGACGTACCCGGGAACGTCGACGTCCACGGAGTTCTTGGGGCCGTAGGCGTGCAGCACGCCGATGCCCGCGTCGGCGAGGTCCCGGGCGGCGCCGGCGACCCCGTCGTTGAGCCGGACCGCGCCCTGACTGCCGCCGAAGACGAGGACGACGGGACCGTCGGCCGGCAGCCCGAAGTGGGCGCGGGCCTCGGCGCGCAGGGCCGCGCGGTCGAGGGCGGTGATCGAGCCGCGGACCGGGATGCCGACGACCTCGGCCGCGACGCCCGAACCGGGGACCGCGGCGAAGACCTTGGTGGCGAGCCGCGCGCCGACCTTGTTGGCGACGCCGGCGCTGGCGTTGGCCTCGTGGATCACGATCGGCACGCCCATGCTGCGCGCGGCGAGGTAGGCGGGCAGGGCGACGTAGCCGCCGAAGCCGATCACCACGTCGGCGCCGGTCTCGCGCAGCACCTTCCGGGTGCGGCGCACCGCGCCGGTGAGGGTGATGGGCAGCTTCGCCAGATCCTTGCCGGGCTTCCGGGGCAGGGGCACGGGCGGGATCATCTCGAGCGGGTAGCCGCGCTCCGGGACGAGGCGTCCCTCCAGCCCCTTCGGCGTGCCGAGGGCGGTGACCACGGCGTCGGGCCGCAGGGCCCGGACGGCGTCGGCCACCGCCAGCGCGGGTTCGATGTGTCCTGCGGTGCCGCCACCGGCCACGACCACCGAAACCGATCGAGAAGAACTCACCACGCCCGTCTGCCCTTTTCCTGTCCTCGGCGCCGCTGCTGCTGCCGCGGCGCGTTCCGCTGTCCGGCGCGCTCGCCCCGCCAGGGCTCCGAGGTCCGACCCACCGAGCGCATGGGCGGGAGTTCCCGGCGCCGGGTCAGGCTCTCGTCACCGTACGGGTGTCGATCGTACGGTGACGGCGCGGACCGCGGCGAAGGTGCACGTCGGAGGGGTGCGGGCGCGGGGCGGTCCCGACGGGGCGCCGGGCCGCGGCCGGCCGGCCGCTCGGGGCGCGGCGGGATGTAGGGCAGCGGCTTCGGCAGGCGCAGCAGGCGTCCGGCGCGGCTCTCCCGGCCCCCGGCGAGCGCGGCGATGGCCTCGGGCTCGTGCCGGGCGGTGTTCGCGAGCAGGCCCATCATGAAGAGCACGAGGATGACGGAGTTGCCGCCCGCGGAGAGCAGCGGCAGCTGGATGCCGGTCACGGGGAACAGGCCGACGACGTAGCCCATGTTGATGATCGCCTGCAGGGCGATGAGCGTCGTGATCGTGGCGGCGGCCAGCCGCAGGAACGGATCGGCGACCCGGCCGGCGATCCGCATGCCGACCCAGGTCAGGATGCCGAACATGAGGATGACGACGCCGGCGCCCAGGTAGCCGAGTTCCTCGCCGATGATCGCGAAGATGAAGTCGTTGTGGGCGTTGGGCAGGTAGCTCCACTTGGCGGTGGAGTTGCCGAGGCCCACGCCGAACAGGCCGCCGTCGGCGAGCGAGTACCGGGCCTGGTTGGACTGGTAGTTGGCGCCGAGCGCGTCGTCGGTGCGGCCCAGCCAGGCCTGCACGCGGGCCGAGCGGTAGCCCTCGGCGAGCGCGAAGAAGACGCCGAGCAGGGTGAAGACCACGATCAGCGAGGCGATCAGCTTCGACGAGAGGCCGGCGTAGTACAGCAGCATCGCGCCGACGCCGACGATGATCATGGCGGTCGACTGGTTCGGCTCGGCGACGACCAGCGCCGCCATGAGCACCACGACCGGGCCGAGCGGCAGCAGCAGTTCCTTGATGTTGCCCTTGCGGCCGCGGTCCGCCAGGAGGTGCGCGCCCCAGATGATGAGCGCGACCTTGGCGATCTCGGAGGGCTGCAGGGTGAAGCCGCCGAGGTCGATCCAGCGCCGGGCGCCGCCGACCTTCGTGCCGACGCCGGGCACGAGGACCGCGGCGAGCAGGGCGATCGAGACGAGGACGCCGCCGAGCGCGACCCGGCGCAGCAGCGCGGGCCGCAGGTACAGGGCGAAGACGAAGGCGACCACGCCGAGTCCGACGTAGATCAGCTGGCTGGTGAACTTGTCGTAGGGCGAGCCGGTGGCGCTGATGTCCTCGACGGAGGACGCGGAGAGCACCATGATCAGGCCCATCACCGTCAGCACGGCGGTCAGGCCGAGCACGATGTGGAACGAGGCGAGCGGCCGGCGCAGCGCCGTCACGAGCCCGACGGCGGCGCTGCGCAGGAGGGAGGCGCCGCTGCGGGCGACCTCCGCGCTCGACCGCGCCGCGGAGGCGGCGGCCGCCCCGCGGGCGCCCACCCCGCCGGCACCGTCGGTGGACGCGCCGGTCTCCTGGGGCTGCGCGTCGAACTCGGTGCTCTCGGGCGCGTTGAGGGCGCCGGGGGCGAGATCGGTGTCGGTGTCGGGATCGGAGCCGGCCGTGGCCTTGCCGGTGCGGCTCACGATGCGGCTCCGAGCGCGCGGGCGGACGCGGCGAAGCTGTCGCCGCGGTGCCCGTACGAGGTGAACATGTCGAGCGACGCCGCCGCGGGTGCGAGCAGCACGACGGGTGCCGGAAGCGGAGCGAGCGGGCCCGATTCACTACTGCGGGCGTCGCCGGCGCGCGCTGCGGCGCCGGCGATCCTCGCGGCCTCGGCCACGACGGCCGCCATCACCGCATCCGCACCGCCGGACACTCGTACATCGACTGCACCAGACGTCCCTACAGAACGATTTGCATCATTAGTCACAGGAGACACAGGAACATCGTCGCCCGAAGACACCCGAACCACGGGGACATCCGGCGCGTGTCGCGCCAGTGCTCGCGCGATCTCCTCCCGATCCACGCCCAACAGCACCGCGCCCACGAGCCGCGGCGCGACGCGCTCGACCAGGGGGCCCACGTCGGCGCCCTTGAGCTGGCCGCCCGCGACCCAGACCACCCGCTCGTGCGCCTCGATCGAGTTCAGCGCGGCGTGCGGGTTGGTGGCCTTGGAGTCATCGATGTAGGTGACGCCGTCGACCTGCGCGACGGGTTCCGCGCGGTGCGCGCCCACCCGGAACGCGGCGAGCGCCTCCCCCGCCTGCGCGGCGGTCACGCCGACGGCCTGCGCCAGCGCGGTCGCGGCGAGGGCGTCGGCGACCCCGGCGGGGCCGGGCGGCGAGACCCGGTCGGCGGGCAGGATCGGCGCGCCGGCACCGTCGACCAGCAGGCCCCCGCGCACGCCGTACTCCCCCGGGCCGGGCTCGCCCGTGGTGAAGCCGACGGTGACCGTCCCGCGCAGGCCGGAGGCCACCGGATCGTCGAGGCCGATCACCGCGAGCTCGCCGGACAGCGCGCGCGCCTTGTCGGCGGTGTACGCGGCCATCGAGCCGTGCCAGTCGAGGTGGTCCTCCGCGATGTTGAGCACCACTCCCGCGCGCGGGCGGACCGACGGCGCCCAGTGCAGCTGAAAGGACGACAGCTCGACGGCGAGCACCCGCGGGTCGGCGGCGTCGCCGAGGGCATCGATCACGGGGCGGCCGATGTTGCCGCAGGCCACGGCGCGCACGCCGGCGTGCAGCAGGATCGACTCGAGCATCTGCGTGGTCGTGGTCTTGCCGTTGGTGCCGGTCACCACGAGCCAGTCGCGCGGCGGGCCGAAGACGCCCGCGCGATCGACGCGCCAGGCCAGCTCGACATCGCCGATCACCTCGACGCCCGCGGCCCGGGCCGCCGCGACGATCGGTGCGTTCGGGCGGAAGCCGGGCGCGACCACGACGAGCGCGTACCCGGACGGGTCGTGCCCGTCGAGATCGGCGACCGTCACGCCCGGCACCTCGGCGGCGACCTTGGCGCGGGCCTCGGGCTTCCCATCGGCGACGGTGACCGCCGCCCCGAGCCGCAGCAGCGCCCGCGCGACCGCGGGCCCCGTCACGCCGCCGCCGGCGACCAGGACCGCGGTGCCCGGTCCCGGAAGCACGTCGGGCAGCATCAGACGACCGCGCCGGAACCGAGGAAGTCGGCGTAGAAGAGCACCAGTCCCAGGCCGCAGGCGATGGCGGTGAGCAGCCAGAACCGGATGATCACCGTGGTCTCCGCCCAGCCGGAGAGCTCGAAGTGGTGGTGGAAGGGCGCCATCCGGAAGACGCGGCGGCCCGTCGAACGGAAGACCGCGATCTGCACGACCACGGAGACCATCTCGGCCACGAACAGGGCGCCCAGCACCACGGCGAGCAGCTCCGTGCGGGTGGTGATCGACAGGCCCGCGAGCAGGCCGCCCAGCATGAGCGAGCCGGTGTCGCCCATGAAGATCTTCGCGGGCGCGGCGTTCCACCAGAGGAAGCCGAGGCAGGCGCCGCCCGCCGCGACCGCGATGAGCGCGAGGTCGAGCGGGTCGCGCACGTCGTAGCACCCGGCGACCTGCTTCGTCTCGCACGCGTAGCGGAACTGCCAGAAGCTGATCAGCACGTAGCTGCCGAGCACCATCGCCATCGAGCCGGCCGCGAGACCGTCGAGACCGTCGGTGAAGTTGACGGCGTTCGACCAGGCGGAGACGACGAACCAGCAGAAGACGACGAAGACGATGGAGTACAGCGACAGCGTGTTGATGTCACGCGTGTAGCTGAGGAACTGGCTGGCCGGGCGCACGCCGTTGGCGTTGGGGAACTGCAGCACCAGCACGCCGAAGATCACCGCCGCGATCGTCTGGCCGACGGTCTTGGCGGTCTTGTTCAGGCCCAGGTTGCGCTGCTTGCGCACCTTGATGAAGTCGTCCAGGAAGCCGACGATCGCGAGCGAGGTCGCGAGGCCGAGCACCAGCAGGCCGGAGGCGCTGGGCGCCGGGCCGGACTTCCAGCCGAGCAGGTGCGCGCCGAGGTACCCGGCCCACAGCGCCACGACGATCGCGACGCCGCCCATCGACGGCGTCCCCCGCTTCTTCTGGTGGCTCTGCGGCCCCTCGACGCGGATCTCCTGGCCGAAGCCCTGGCGGGAGAAGACCCGGATCAGGACGGGCGTGAGCAGGATCGCCACGGCCAGCGAGATGCCTCCCGCGAACAGGATCTGGATCACTTCGGTGACTCCCCGTTCTCGTTATCGGTGCGCGGGCCGGCCGTGCCCAGGTGCTCGGCGACCTCCCACATCTTCTCGGACTTCGATGCCTTGACCAAAACCAGGTCACCCGGTGCCAGCTCGGCGCGCAGCCGCTCCACGGCCTCCTCGCGGGTGTCGACGCGCACGGCCTCGCTCCCCCACGAGCCCTCCATCACGGCGCCCTGCCACAGCGCGTGCACCGCGCGGGAGGTGCCGACGCAGATGGTCGAGGTGATGTCGAGCCGCACCAGGAAGCGGCCGAGGCGGTCGTGTTCGAGGATCGAGTCCTCGCCCAGCTCGCCCATCTCGCCGAGCACCGCGAAGGTGCGGCGCCGCTGCCGCCCGGGCAGCCGCTCCCCCGCCTCGTCGTGCTCGGACATGAGCACGAGGCTGCGGAGCGCGGCGCGCACCGCGTCGGGATTGGCGTTGTAGGTGTCGTTGACGACGGTGACCCCGCCGTCGGTGGTGAAGACGTCCATCCGGCGCGGCGAGGCCGCCCCCGCCGACGAGAGCGCCGCCGCGATCTGGTCGACGCTCGCGCCGCACTCCAGGCCGACCGCCGCGGCGGCCAGGGCGTTGTGCACCTGGTGTTCGCCGTGCACCTTGAGCGCCACGGGCGCGGAGCCCGCGGGGGTGCGCAGCGTGAAGGAGGCGCGGGCCTGCGCGTCGATCCGCACGTCCGCGGCCGCGACCTGCGCCTCCCCGGTTCCGTAGAGGACCACGCGAGCCGCCGTCCGCGAGGCCATCGCGGCCACGGCAGCGTCATCCGCGTTGAGGATCGCGAGCCCGTCCGCGGGCAGCGCCTCGACCAGCTCGCCCTTGGCGCGGGCGATCGCCTCGCGCGAGCCGAACTCGCCGAGATGCGCCGTGCCCACGTTGAGCTCGACGCCGATCCGGGGCGGCGCCACCCGCGCGAGCGCCGCGATGTGGCCCTCGCCGCGGGCCGACATCTCCAGCACCAGGAACTTCGTCGACGCGGTCGCGCGCAGCGCGGTCCAGGGATGGCCGATCTCGTTGTTGAACGAGCCCGGCGGCGCGACGGTCTCGCCGAGCGGGCGCAGCACCGCGGCGATGAGGTCCTTCGTCGAGGTCTTCCCCGCGGAACCGGTGACCCCGACGACGGTCAGCCCGCCGTCGGCCAGGGTCCTCGTGCAGTGCGCGGCCAGGTCGCCGAGGGCCCGCAGGACCGCGGCCCCGGCGCCGTCGGTGTCGTTCTCCAGCGCCATCACGCGGTTGTCGGTCTCGCCGGAGACGGGCACCACGACCGCGGGGACGCCGACGGGCCGCGCGCCGAGCACGGCGACCGCACCCTTCCGTACCGCCGCCGCGGCGAAGTCGTGCCCGTCGGCGCGGGCCCCGGGCAGGGCGAGGAACAGGCCACCGGGGCCGATCTCGCGGGAATCGAATTCGACGGTGCCGGTGACCTTCGCCTCGGGGTCCGGGACGTCGTGCAGCGTGCCGCCGACGATCGCGGCGATCTCGCGCAGGGTGAGCTCGATCATGCGTCTGCCTCCCCCGCGGCGCGCCGCGCGTCCAGTGCGGCCGCGAGCTCGTCGCGGTCGTCGAAGGGGTTCTTGACCCCGTGGATCTCCTGGCCCGCCTCGTGGCCCTTGCCCGCGACCAGCACGACGTCGCCGGTGCGGGCCCAGTTCACCGCCTCGATGATCGCGGCCCGGCGGTCGCCGATCTCCCGAACCTCACCGCCGCCGGCGACGGCGCGGGCGCCCGCGACGACGGCCGCGCGGATGGCGGCCGGATCCTCGGTCCGGGGGTTGTCGTCGGTGACGATGACCAGCTCGGCGGCGCGCGCCGCGGCCTCGCCCATGAGCGGCCGCTTGCCGCGGTCGCGGTCGCCGCCCGCGCCGACCACGACGGCGATGCGCCCGCCCGACACCTCGGCCTGGCCGCGCAGCGTGGCGATCACCGCGTCGAGCGCCGCGGGCTTGTGCGCGTAGTCCACCACGGCGAGGAAGTCCTGCCCGCGGTCGATCCGCTGCACTCGGCCGGGCACGGCGACCTCGCCGATGCCCCGAGCCGCGTCGGCGAGCGGGACGCCCGCCTCGTGCGCGATCACCAGCGCGAGGGCGGCGTTCGCCACGTTGTAGGCGCCCGGCAGGCCCACCGCGGCGGCGACACTCCGCCCGTCCGGGCCGCTCAGCGTGAACCGCTGGGTGCCGTCGGCGTGCGCGGCGACCCCGCCCGCGGTCCAGTCCGCGGGACCGGTGGTGGCGACAGTGACCAGCGGCAGACCGGACGCGCGACGCAGCTCCGCCATCCGCCGGCCCCACTCGTCGTCGACGCAGATCACCGCGCGAGCGCAGACCGTCTCCGGCCCTCGGTCGCCGGGGAGGAAGAGCAGCGACTTCGCCGCGAAGTAGTCCTCCATCGTGGGGTGGTAGTCCAGGTGGTCCTGGCTGAGGTTGGTGAACGCGCCGACGGCGAAGCGGCTGCCGCCCGTCCGGTTCTGCGCCAGGGCGTGCGAGCTGACCTCCATCACCGCGGCGGTCACCCCCCGCTCGACCATGGACGCGAACAGGCCCTGCAGCGCGGTGCCCTCGGGGGTGGTGAGCGAGCTCGGGACGTCGACCCCGGCGATGCGGGTCCCGACGGTGCCGATCAGCCCCGTCGGGTGGCCGCCCGCCGCGAGCGCCGCCTCGACCAGGTAGCTCGTGGTGGTCTTGCCGGAGGTGCCGGTGATGCCGATCAGCGTCATCCGGGCCGACGGTGCCCCGTACACCACGGACGCGACCGGCCCGAGGACCGACCGCGGGTCGTCGTGCAGCAGGACGGGGACGTCGACACCCTCGGCGGCGAGGACGGCGGCACCGTCGGGATCGGTGAGGACGGCGACGGCCCCGGCCTCGACGGCTCCGGCGGCGAACCGCGCGCCGTGCGTCGCGGAGCCGGGGACGGCGCAGAACAGGTCGCCGGGCCGGGCGTCCTGGGCGCGCACGGTGGCCCCGGTGAGGAACAGCTCGGCGGGTTCCGCGCCGGCGAGCGTCACGCCCGCGACCTGCCGGGCGACCTCGGCCGGCGTGGCTCCGCGGGGGTGGGCGGGGCGGGTGAGAGTCGATTCGGGCACCGGTAGATCCTACCCGCCGGTTAACTACTTACCGGCCACCAACGTCAACGGCCGCGACGGCGGCGAGAGCGGGACGCCGTACTTCTGCAGGAGGAAGGACGTGATGTCGTGGAACAGCGGCGCCGCGGACTGGCCGCCCGAGCCGTCGGAACTGCGGGTCGGCGCGTCCATCATCAGGCCGACGACGAAGCGCGGGTCGTTCGTGGGCGCGACCCCGGCGAAGGTGATGTTGTACAGCGAGTTCGAGTAGGCCTTGGTCACCGGGTCGACCTGCTGCGCGGTGCCGGTCTTGCCGCTGATCTGGTAGCCCTCGACCGCGCCCGGCGCGCCGGTGCCCTGCTGGTAACCCATCGGGTCGCGCTGCAGCGCCGCGCGGAACATGTCGAGCACGGTGCGGGCGGTCTCCGGGCTCATCACCCGGACCGGCTCGGCGCCGGACGCGGGGTTCGCGGCACCGTCGATCTCCTTGATGATGCGCGGCGGGATCCGGACCCCGTCGTTGGCGAGCGCCTGGTACATGCCGGCCATCTGCAGCACCGTCATCGACAGGCCCTGGCCGATCGGCAGGTTCGCGAAGGTGCCGCCGGACCACTGGTTGCGCGCCGGGACGGAGCCGCCGGACTCGCCGGGCAGGCCGACCCCGGTGGCCTTGCCGAGGCCGAAGCGGTCGACGTAGTCGGCGAACGCGTCCTCGCCCACCCGCTGCGCGAGCATCAGGGTGCCGACGTTGGACGACTTACCGAAGACGCCCGTGGTGGTGTACGGCTCGGTGCCGTGCGCCCAGGCGTCCTTGACGGTGACCCCGGCCATGCGGATCTGGCCCGGGACCTGGAGCACCTCGTCGGGCTTGGTCTTGCCGCCGTCGATCGCGGCGACCGCGGTGATCAGCTTGTTCACCGAGCCCGGCTCGAAAGGGGTGGTGACGGTGAGGTTGCCGGTGCGCGCGGAGTCCGGCTGGTTGTTCATGCCGTTCGCCGGGTTGAAGGTGTTGTCGACGGCCATCGCCAGCACCTGGCCGGTCTTGGCGTCGAGGACCACCGCCTGCACGCTCTTCGCGCCGGACTTCGCCTTCGCCTGCGCGACGGCCTGCTGGACGAAGAACTGCACGTCGTTGTCGAGGGTGAGCACGACGCGGGCGCCGTTCGCGGCGGGGTGGACGTCGCGGGTGCTGCCGGGGATGACGGCGTTGTCGGAGCCGCGGTCGTAGGTGCGCGAGCCGTCGGTGCCGGCGAGGATCGAGTCGAGCGAGGACTCGAGGCCGATCAGGCCCTGTCCCTCGAAACCGGTGGTGCCCACGACGTTCGCGGCGAGCGAGCCGCCCGGGTAGTTGCGGATCGACTGCCGCTCGGCGCCGACCTCCTCGTACTCGTCGGTGATCGCGGACGCCTTGGCCGGATCCACGCCGCGGGCGAGGTAGACGAAGGTCTCGTTGCCGCGCATCTGCTCGAGCAGCTTCTGCTCGCTCACGGCGTCGCCGAGGACGGAGACGATCTTCTTGGCGATCGCCTGCAGCCGGTCGTCGACGGACACCGGCTCCTCGGTGCTCGCACCGCTGCGCTTGGCCTCGACGGCCTTGTCGTACTTCTCCTGGAGCTGCTTACGGATCACCACGGGCTGCATGGTCAGCGACTTGGCCTCCATGGTGAAGGCGATCGGCTGCCCGGAGCGGTCCGTGATCGAGCCGCGGACCGCCGGCAGCACCTCCTTGACCTGCCGCTGGCTCTCCGCCTTCGCGGACAGGCTCGGGGCCTGGACGAACTGGACGACGCCGAGCCACACCGCGATGACGGCGAAGACGGCGACGATCACCCAGCCGCCGAACCGGGCCCGGCCGACGAAGGCGGTCGAGACCTCGGGCGCACGCCCGCCCTTGACGCGGGCGCGGGCCGACTGGGGTCCGGGCTTCGGGGCGGGCGTGCGCGCGGCCCCCGTCCGGGCGGCGGGCCGGGTCTTCGTCGACGTGCGCTGAGCGCGGGTCACCGGGGCGTCCCCTGCGCGGGAGCCTGCGCCGCCGGGGTCGGGGCGGGGTTCTGCGCCGGGGGACGGACGGGGCTCGGGGTCGGGCTGGATGCGGCCGCCGACGGTGCGGTCGCCGGCGTGTTCGCGACGGTCGGGCTGCCGGGATTCATGGTGACCAATTGTTCCCCGCCCGCGGGTGCGGACCCGGGATTCCCGGCGACCGGCGTGCCGGACCCGTTCGACGTGGCGCCGCTGGGATCGCCCGTCCGCGGCGCGGGCGGGTTCAGCGCCGGCTTGGCCACGCCGGTCGCGGGCGCGGGCTTGCCGACGACGAGCACCTTGCCGTCGTCCTTGCCGACCAGCACCGGGACGGTGCCGGCGGGGATCATGCCGAGGGCGGTGGCGCGCTCCGCGAGCCCGGGCGCGCTCTCCCCCGACTTCACGTCGCGCTCGAGCGCCGCCTTCTTCTCCGCGAGGGAGTTGTTCACGGACTCGCGCTTGCGGAGGTCGTAGGAGTTCTCCGCGCTGCCGGTGGACAGCCACAGCGTCAGGCCCAGTCCGGCGCAGACCAGCGCGATCAGGGCGAGCACGAACGGGACCCGGCGCACCACGGTCCGCGGGTCCGGCAGCCGCGCCATCAGCCCGGCCGACTCGGCTCCCGCGCGATGCCGGCGCAGCGCCCGCTCGGCCGGGGTCTCCCGCAGGGTGCCGCCCGCGTCGAGGACGGCGCGCTGCTGCTCGACACGCTTGCGCCGGCGATCGAGGGCCCGCTGCGCGGACGACGACCGGGGGCGCGCGGTGTCCCGGTCGTCGCGGCGCGCGGGGGCGCGCCGGGCCCGGGTGTCCGGGGTCGACGGTGCCTGGGTCGCGTTCGGTGCGGTCATCGCGCGCTCCTCGTGCTGCGGGTCCGGTCGGTGGGGTCCTCGAGGCGGCGGGCCGCGCGCATCCGCACGGGTGCCGCCCGCTGGTTCTCGGCGATCTCGTCGTCGGTGGCGCGCTCGGCGCCGCGGGTGAGCAGTTCGAAGGTGGCGCCGGTGCCAGGCAGGTCGACAGGCAGGCCGGCGGGCGTGGTCGACCGCGTGCGTTCGGCGAGCGCGGCCTTGACGATGCGGTCCTCGAGCGACTGGTAGCTGAGGAAGACGATCCTGCCGCCGGGGGCCAGCGCGTCGAGCCCCTGCGGGACGGCGGCCTCCAGGGAGGCGAGCTCGGCGTTGACCTCGATCCGCAGGGCCTGGAAGGTGCGCTTGGCGGGGTGGCCGCCGGTGCGGCGCGCGGGCGCGGGGATCGTCGCGTACAGCAGTTCGACGAGGCGGCCGCTGGTGGTGAAGGGCTCCTTCTCGCGCTCCTTGAGCACCGCGGAGGCGATCTTGCCGGCGAACCGCTCGTCGCCGTAGCGCTGCAGGATCCGCGCGAGATCGCCGTGCGAGTAGGTGTTGAGCACGTCGGCCGCGGTCAGCGGGTCCTCCGCGTTCATCCGCATGTCGAGCGGCGCGTCGACGGAGTAGGCGAAGCCGCGCTCGACCCGGTCCAGCTGCATGGACGAGACCCCGAGGTCGAACAGGATCGCGTCCACCCCCGGCCCTCCGCCGGCGCGGCCGATGCCGAGCTCGTCGAGGGCCACGGCCATGCCGTCGTAGCGGGTGTGGACGGGAACGAAGCGATCGCCGAAGCGGGCGAGGCGCTCGCCGGCGATGGCGTGGGCGTCGGTGTCGCGGTCGAGGCCGACGACCCGCGCGGTCGGGAAGGATTCGAGAATCAGCTCCGCGTGCCCGCCGGCGCCGAGGGTCGCGTCGACGTAGACGGCACCGTCGTGCCGCAGGGCCGGGGCGAGGAGCTCACGCACGCGGGTCGCGAGGACGGGCACGTGACCGAACTCCGAGCCGGTTCGTCCGCTCCGCGGGTCGACGGGCATGAGTCCTCCAGGGCACACGGTGGCGTTTGACAGGGTTTCGTGGCAGGTGGAGCGGGGTCCCCGCCCGACCCGTACCTGGCGTTGGGGAAGTACGTCAGGGCCGGTTCGGGCGCAGGCCTCGGTCCACCTGGACCGGGCCGCGCGCGAGCGCGGTCGTCAGAAGATCGCCTTGAGCGATTCGGACTGCGGCTGTGCGTAGTCGTCTTCGTGCTGTGCCTGGTAGGCGTCCCACGCCTCCGCGTCCCAGATCTCCAGGAATCTCCGCGATCCGACGACGACGCAGTCCTTGGTCAGGCCCGCGTAGCGACGGTGATCGGCCGAGAGCGAGATCCGCCCCTGGGAGTCGGGCCGCTGGTCGTCCGAGCTGGCGAAGAAGTTGCGGTAGAAGGCGCGTCCCGCGGGGTCGGTCCATTCGATGGCATCCGCCTTCTCGGCGATGCGCTCGAACTCCGCCTTGGGGTACACCGTGAGGCTTCGATCCTGTCCTTTCGTGATCGTGAGCCCACCCGCCAGTTCCTCGCGGTACTTCGCGGGGAGGGTGAGCCGTCCCTTGTCGTCGAGCTTCGGCGTGTAGGTACCCGTGAACATCACGGCCACCTCCCGCCTACCCCGAGGGGTTATCACTGGATCGAGACTTCAGACTAGCTCGTCTCTCTCCAGTGCGCCCCACATTACCCCACCATCCACCACTTTCAACCACATCGCCGTGCGTTTCGCGGCGTTTTCTCAGAGTTACAGCAGGTCATTGCCGTGGTGAGAAGTGGGGCGCCGCGCGCGCCGCGGCGCTGCGCGGTTCGTCACACCTGCGGCGACACCCGCGATCAGCGCGACCAACGGGACGCCTGAGACGAGATTGGCGCCGACAGGGCGCATGGTGGGGAGATGTGGGGAATGCGGGTGGGGAGAAGTGGGGACTCGCACCCGTCCCCTACGAGAAGCCGGCCGTCCCCCGCGCGGCGCCGAATCCCCCGCCCCGCGGTTCAGCCCCCACCGGACGCCGGTCGTGCCATGGGGGCTCAGCCGTCCCCCACGCGGCGCCCGGTCCCCCACGAGACGCCACAGCGGCGTACGACACGATTTCGCTCAAGGCGCAACGAAAAGAGCCGCCGACCCTCGGGTCGGCGGCTCTCTCACGGTATTCAGATCACGGGAAGCGGCGGCGGAAGCGCTCCTCCATCCGGGCGACGAAGGACTGCCGGGAGGCACGACCGCCGCCCGTGGAGCGCCCGCGGCCCGACGATGCGCGGACCGATCCGTCCTCCCCGACGGTGCCGCGCGGCCCCTTCCTGGTGGGACCGGACCACAGCGCGTAGACCACCGAGCCGAACATCAGCAGGAAGCCGACGAGGCCCACGATCACCGTGTATTCGACCTTGGGCAGCAGCATTCCAGCGATGAGCAGCATCAATCCGACCGCGAAACCGATCGCGGCGATGACGCGACGCTTGCCCGTCGCACCGGCGAACCGGCCGCCGCGCACGTTCGACGCGAACTTCGGATCTTCGGCGTAGAGCGCGCTCTCGATCTGGTCGAGCATGCGCTGCTCGTGCTCGGAGAGTGGCACGTTCCCCTCCTTCAGCACTCGTGGGTTCCAACTCCTGCTTTCATGATACGAGGCTTGCGACCCGACGACCACCATCGGCCGAACTCTCAGCGTTCACTGTGACAAATCAGGCGGCACGACTCAGATCGGACTCGACCGAATTCAGGAAGCTCTGGACGCGGGCGTGCAGGACCGCGACCTCCTCGGCGGTGACCGAGCGCGCCGTGGTCTCCAACGCCGCGACGACGCCCGAGACCGAGGTGAAGTAGGCGACCCACTCCGCGTACCCGGGCGCGGCCTTCGCCAGGCGCAGCCAGGCGTTGCGAGTGGGACGGCGGACCCCCGTCTCCCGCTCCGCCAACAGCGCGGCCGCCCCGCGCAACGCCGCGTGGTAGATCTCGCGGTACTGATCCGCCGGAGCGGGAGAGCCGCCGGCGCGGGCGAGGAACTGATCCGCACGGTCGAGGATGCGCGACGCGCCCGACTCGCCGATGCGACGACGGGAACCGACGTGATCGATCCGTGCCTTCGATTCGACCATGGCCTTCCTCCTGCTCCGTGGAACCGACTTCGCTGTCACTGCGTGTTGTACCGGACGGGACTGACACGTAACGCTTCCCTCGTTCCGCGCCAGTCCCGCCGACGAACCCGGACCGGTGACCCGAGCCCCGGCGCCAGAACACGTGCACCCATCCGACGGTCCGTGATCGAACAATCATTCGATCACTTCTAATATAGCGTGAGCATCCGACACGTCAAGGGGAGGAAATCCGTGACCGCAGTGCCGTCGCCGTCGCCACCACGGATCCAGGCCCTGTCGCCGCAGGACGCCACCCTGTGGCTGCCCGCCGCCCTGCAGATCTACGTGGCTGCCATGGACTACCCCGCCGGGACGGAGTCGCACCGGCTGCCGATGTGGCGCGAACACCTGAACCGGCCCGGGTACGCCGCCTTCGGCGCGGTCCAGGCACTGCCGGCCGCGGACGGCCGCGTGACCGACCACCTGGTGGGCATCGCCTACGGCTACAGCGGCGCCGGCGATCAGTGGTGGAACCGCCAGCTCCGCGTCGGCCTCGGCCGGCGCGGCCTGACCCCGTCCCAGATCGAGGCCGTCGCCGCGTCCTACTTCGAACTCACGGAGTTGCACGTGCACCCCACGGCGCAGGGGCAGGGCGCGGGCGCCGCGCTCCTGCGTGCCCTCCTCGCCGGCCGCCCCGAACCGCGCGTGCTGCTCTCCACGCCGGAGGTCGCCGCCGAGCAGAACCGGGCGTGGCGCCTCTACCGCCGCACCGGCTTCTACGACGTGCTGCGCGACTTCCGCTTCTCCGGCGATCCGCGCCCCTTCGCCGTGCTGGGCCACGACCTCCCGTTCGTCCCGCCGTCGCCGTGAGCACCGCGCTCGACGTCGCCGTCGTCGGCTCCGGCCACAACGCGCTGGTCGGCGCCGCGTACCTGGCGGCGCAGGGCCGTTCCACCGCCGTCTTCGAGGCGGACACCGTGCCCGGCGGGGCGGTCAGCACCGTCGAACGGTTCCCCGGATACCGCGTCGATCGCGGCTCGTCGGCGCACCTGATGTTCCGGCACACCGGGATCGCCGAGGAGCTCGGCCTCGCGGCGCACGGGCTGCGCTACCTGGACTGCGATCCGTGGGCCTTCGCGCCCACGCCGCCCGGAACGGACGCGCCGCCGATCCTCTTCCGGCAGGACCTGGACGCGACCGCCGCGTCCATCGCCGCGGCGTGCGGCGCGCGGGAGGCGGCGGAGTACCGGCGCTTCGTCGCGGACTGGACGCCCCGTGCACGGGCGACCATGGCCGCCTTCGGCTCCTCCCCCAGCGCGCCGCGGCTCGGCCGCGCCTTCTGGCCCACCAAGGGCCGCGCGAGCCTGACCGAGATGTCCCGCGCCTACCTCGCGTCGGGCGATCAGCTGCTGGACGAGTACTTCGACGACGAGCGGCTCAAGGCCGCGCTCGCCTGGTTCGGGGCGCAGTCCGGCCCCGCGATGAGCGAGCCCGGCACGGCCCCGATGGTCGGCTTCGCCGCCCTGATGCACACGCTGCCGCCCGGCCGGGCCGTCGGCGGCAGCGGCGCCCTCACCCGGGCCCTGATCTCCCGCCTGTCGGCCGACGGGGGCACCGTCGAGCCGGGCGCTCCGGTCACGGCCCTGCGCCGCACCGGACGGGAGTGGGAGGTCACCGTCGGCGGGCCCGACGGTGCCCGGACCGTCCGGGCCCGCACCGTGCTCGCCGGCTGTCACGTCCTGACCACGCTGGACCTCCTCGAACGCGGCGGCTACGACGCCGCGCGCCTCGCCGGGTGGCGCCGCAGCATCCAGGTCGGACCGGGCGTGGGGATGGTGCTGCGCCTCGGCACGACCGCGCCGCCCGCCTTCGCCGGCGTGCCGCTCGCCGAGCAGTCCGGGCTGGGCCTGCTCGTCGCGGACCGCGGCCACCTGGCCCGCGCCCGCGGGGACATGCTGGCGGGGGACGCGCCCCGTCGGCCCGCGGTACTGGCGATGACCTTCTCCGGCCTGGACCCGTCCATCGCGCCGGCCGGGCGGCACAACACCACACTGTGGGCGCAGTGGTACCCCTACGCCCTCGCCGAGGGCGCGTGGGCGGACGTGGCGGAGCGCGAGGCCGATCAGATCGTCGCGGAGACGGCGCGCTGGGCCCCCGGCTTCGAGGACACGATCGAGCACCGGTTCGTGCAGACCCCGTCGACCCTGGAGTCCGAACTCGGGCTGCTCGGCGGGAACGTCATGCACGTGGAGATGGCGCTGCACAACATGCTGCTGTTCCGGCCGGTCCCGGCGCTCGCGGGCGGCCGGGTCCCGGACGCGCCCGGCCTGGCTCTGGCTGGCGCGTCGATGCATCCGGGCGGCGGCGTGAACGGCTCGAGCGGGCGGATCGCGGCGCGGCTGCTCGCCCGGGACCTGGGGCACCTGGCACGATGGCGAGCGTGATTCTCCGAAGGATGTTCGCGGCGTTGGCGGTGCTCGCGCTGGTGGCCGCCCCCGCGGCGTGCTCGAGTCCCGGCCCCGGCGACCGCATGTCCGGCAAGATCGTCGCGGCGCAGACGCCGGCGGCGAACCCGCAGGGACCGCAGATCGCGGCACCGGGCGAGCTGAAGGGCCTCGCGGAGGTCAAGGCGTACGACTCGAACGGCAGAGTCGGCACCCAGATGATCTTCGAGAACATCACCTTCGGCCAGTTCAACCAGGTCGGCGACGTGGTCTCCCAGGCCTTCGACACCTCGTCGGCCTCGATCAAGATGCGCGTGCAGCGCACCGGCGGCACGGTGATCCTCTCCGGCACCGCCGACCTGTCCTCGTTGCCGCCGAACTCCGCGGTGATCGTGGTCTCGCTGCAGTTCCCCGGCCCGGTCCGGGCGACCAACGGTCAGCAGGAGGCCGACGACCTCGTGACCTGGACGCTCAACGGCGGCACGTCCGCCGCGCTCACCGCCGAGGCCGAGTACGCGGACCCGTCGATCGCCTCGTTCACCACGTGGGCGTGGATCACCGCCGCGGTCTCCTTCCTGGCCGCCGCGCTCGTCGCCGCGCTCGCCTACACGCGCCGCGACCGCAGCCCGAAGCCCGGCCAGGAGTCCGACGAGCCCGAGTCGGTCATCGAGCTGCCGCAGTGGCTGCGCGAGAAGCTGCGCCGCTGACCTGCGGGCACCCGCCACTAGGGCGTATCTCGTAACCGTTTGAGCCAGAGGACGATGCCGCGGAGCAGGACACCGCCGCAGTAGTTGGCGTTGTACTTCTCGTAGCGGGTGGCGATCCCGCGCCACTGCTTGTGGGTGCTGAATCCGCGTTCGACGACATTGCGATCGCGGTACTTGACTGGGTCGAAGCCGGGCGGCCGGCCACCGGCGGACCCCTTGTTCTTCCGGTTCCAGATCTGATCGGCGCGTTCGGGGATAACCGCGGTGATGCCCCGCATCCGCAGCAGTGCGCGGGTCGCCGCGGACGAGTACGCCTTGTCGCCGAGGACGGTGTCCGGGCGGGTCCGGGGCCGGCCGCGGCCGCCCCGGGGTACTCGCAGGGTGTCGAGCAGGTGGGTGAGCATCGAGCTGTCGCCGCCCTGCCCGGGACCGCAGATCACCACCAGGGGCAGTCCGTGGCCATCAACGAGCAGGTGGATCTTCGTCGACAGTCCGCCCCGCGACCTGCCGATTCCGTGATCAGCAGGTTCCTGCGCCAGGTTCTTGTAGTTCGATAGATCCCCCTGTGAGGGCGGCGCCGCGGGGCAGGTTCGTCCCGTGCTAGTGCGCCCGGTTGATCGTCGAGTCGATGCTGACGTCCCAATCGATCAACGCCGCGGCGTCGGCGTCGGCGAGCGACGCGATCAGGATCTTCTCCCAGGTGCCGTCCTTGCTGAACTGGTCATGGCGCCGCCACACCGACTGCCACGCGCCGAACTCGGCCGGTAGATCCCGCCACGGGGCACCGACCTGGAAGCGCCAGATGATCCCCTCGATCACGGTGCGGTGATCACGCCAGAGCCGCCCACCTTCCGGGACGGCGCCGGCATCAACGGCTCGATCCGCGCCCACATCTCATCGGTCAGGACCTGAACTCTCGACACCGAAGAAACTCGGCCCCACGAAACCGAAATCGGTTACGAGACACGCCCTAGGAGCGCCTGTCGCATGGTGGCGGTGGAGAACCTGGCCGACTATCTCACGCAGATGGCGATCAACGTCGCGCGGATCAAGGCGAAGCGGCCGCAATTGGCACGGCTTCCCCGCCCGTCGTGGAGGGCGATCACCTGCCGCGGCGACTGGGCGCCGGTCCAGCGCCGACTGTCTGGCCCCGTACACGGCGACGGGAAACTTGCGTGCAACGATGTGCGGTCTGCTCTCCGTGAGATTGCCACGATGGGTGCCAGTAACCGGGACGTGGGGTGACGGATGGTGCCATGTCGTCTTCCAGGGGAGGTGCGCCCTCTGCGTGCGCGGATATCAGGCGTGACCGCTCGAACTCAATAGGGTCCGGGGGCAATTCCGGCCGCGTGCGGCCCGCCTCCCGACGCGGATGGCCGCGTAGCTGCGATGTTGCCGGCACTGTCACCGGGGTCAACGAAGTGTCACGAGCCCCGGTTCGGCGACATGTGCGGTAGGTGCCGTCGCATTACTTGATCGGCCCATGCAACGCCGATTTGGGCGACGAGACCTACGTTGCCGATCTGGCAGTGATTGCTAGCTTCGTCCGCCTGCGTGAATGTGGACGTGCTGATCGACCTCGCGTTCGTCAGGTTCTTGACCTGCCGCGCGAGTTGCGGGTAGGGCACGTAGTGGTCATCGAGGCCCGCGAATAGGAGAACGTCTGCGGTGACGAGGTGCGAGATCTTTCGTGTGTGGGTTCGGCGCATGACCTGAAGGAAGTCGAACGGCGTCGAAGTGCCGGTGATGTACATGCCTTGCCTGATGCCCCATTCGGCGATCGGGGAGCTCGCTATGCGCCGACGGGCGATCAGGTTGATGAGCCGTCGGGCGCGCAGGTCTACGAGCAGTCGCAGGGGGACTTCGATTCCAGGCCGGATCTGTGCCGCCACCGAGCCGAGCGCGTCGTCGAGCACGTCGAGGGAGATCGAACGAGCAATCCGATTGTCGAAGGCAGCTGCACGAAGTACCAGACCTCCTCCGAGTGAGACGCCGATCGCAGTGACAGGGTCTTGAAGTCCGAAGTGGTCCAGGATGGCCGTCACCGGTCGCTCCCACTCAGGGGTGAAGTGCAGCGCGTGATCTTCTAGCGCTCCACCCTGACCGGGGCCGTCGAATGCGATAACGCGGAACCCGCGGTCCACCATGTCGGCGAGCAGGGGGAAGAACTCCTCGACGTAGCTGTCGAAGCCACCGAACACCACCAAGGTGTCGTGTGCCGGGTCGTTCGGTCGCCAGTCGTAGGTTGGCAGTACCCCGGTCTGGTGTTCATCGGCGTACGCCACCGAGATCGGTGTGGCCGCGTACATGGACCTCATCGCTTTGAGGAAGCGGGCGCGTGCACCCGCGCGCCGCTCATCACTGGGGAGCATGAAGAACTCGGCTGCGCGGTCGTAGTACGCCGCAGCAGCGTCACGGCCCGCAGAACGCGCGCGATCCGCCAGAGCGAGGAATCCATCGATCCAGTCCGGGTACGTCTGGCAGGTCCGGCCGAGGCCGGCCACCTCGGGGATGGCATCCTTCCCGATCCACTGAACCCAGCGGTTGCACTGGAAGTTCACGCTCACATCGGGATGGAAGACGTGGTAGCCCACGACGCCTTCTGCGCGCGACCATCCGCGCGTGCCTCTTACGCTCTCGCTCATCGCCACTCCTATCACAAGTACACTTGCAATAAATCATGATGCCCCGAGTGACGCAAGTCGTCCTGCATTAGTCTGAGAACATGGCAGCCGGTAATCGATTGGGGCGTCGTGGCGAAGCTCTGCGAGAGGCCGTGCTCGCGGCCGCAATCGACGAGATCGCTGAGGTCGGCTTCGACGCGGCGTCGGTCAAGGGGATCGCTGCCCGCGCCGGCGTTCACGAGACGTCGGTCTACCGTCGGTGGGGAACGCGGGAGGCGCTTGCCCTCGATGCGCTGCTGGGCGCGAGTGCCGACGCGATTCCCATCCCAGACACCGGCAACCTGCGCGACGACCTCATCGAAATCTCCCGCAGCGTCGCGGCGTTCATCTCCACACCGATTGGTCGCGCTCTACTGCGTGCTGGCGCTATTAGCGACGCCGCAACGGACGCCCAGCGTGAGGCCTTCTGGAACGGCCGGTGGTCACAACTCGCAGCTGTCATCGATCGTGCCAAGCTTCGTACCGAACTCAGAGAGGGCGTCGACGGCTCTCTCATCCTAGAAGCCGTCGTCGCGCCGCTGCACATGCGCGCGCTCCTCACTCAAGCTGAGATCCCGGAAGGCCTGCCGTCTGCTGTCGTTGATCTGGTGCTGCGCGGCGCGCTCTAGGCGCTCGGCCCCTGACAGAGCTCGGACGGTGTCTGCGGCTGCTTCGGGTACCTGTTCCTCAGCGAGCAGTTTGCGCACCTGTTCGGTGGTGCGCATCGCCCGGCGCGTTGTCGTGGTGATCGCGATGGTCGCCGCGAGCACTCCCGTCGCGACGATGGGCCACCACCCGGGCCGGACGCAGCCGGCGGTGACGTGGCTGCAGCGCGTCGGAGGTTCTCCCTCGTTCAACCAGCCACGCCGCTACCAACGTGGTGGCCGGGTACAGCTAGGCGCTTTCCTTGAAGTGAATGAAGGGCGGCTACGCGCGGGTAGCTGCCCCCTCGCGGGGGACCGTCGTCACCGCACGGGGTGACGAGACAGCGCGGCGCCGACCAGGCCGTCAACGACGCTGTGCAGGACATCTTGCGGGTTCTGCGCGTCGATGCTGGCGAGGAAGCCGGACAGTTCGACCAGCACGACTCCGTGCACGGATGCCCAGATCTGTACCGCCAGGTCGAAGGCTGCCGAACTGTCAACGGACGGCGCGCCGTCGATGACGCGGCGGACCGCCCTTAGGTGCACGGCGAAGGCTGTGGAGCCCTGCAGGAGCTCGGTACCGTTGCGCATGTAGCCGCCGACCGGGCCCACGGCGTACATCACCCGATAGAGGTGGGGATGCGCCAGCGCGAAGGCCCGGTACTGCTCGGGGATCCAGTGCAGATCGGCGACGGGGTCGTCGGTGTGCGGAACCGCGGCGAGCTCATCGGTCAGCAGGCCGAAGCCGTGGTCGACGATGCTGGCGATGAGGCCGCTGATCGATCCGAACTCGGTGTACACGGCCATCGTAGTGGTCCCCGCGCGGGTGGCGACCTTCCGCGTGGAAAGTGCGTCGGGGCCGCTGTCCTCGAGCAGCTCGACGCCGGCCCGGGTCAGGAGTTCGCGCCGCGAGGTCGTCGATGTCGTCACCACTCCAGGCTACCGCAACAGTTATGTCGATGCCATAACAGTGATATGAACGAGGTTGAAGCCGCCTGGCGACGGATCGTGCTGCGCCGAGCATTGCTGACGGCCGTGCTCGGCGCGGCTGTCTTGTACACGCCACTGGCGGTGAACTACATGTGGTTTGCGTTCGATTCCGACGCGGGCCGGTGGCAGGACGCGCTGACCGCCGCGGTCAACGGCGGCGACTACACCTACCGGGCCGGGTCGGTCGACTCCGTGCGGATGGTCGACTACCTCGACAACCGCTGGGTGATGCTCGTGCACACGGGACTCGGCGGGATCGCGCTGCTGCTGATGGTGCACCAGTTGGCGCCCAGCCTGCGGCGGCGGAGCCTGGCCACCCACCGTTGGGTGGGGCGGGTCTATTTCGTCCTGATGGTGATCAGCATGCTGACCGCGCTGATCTTCCTGATGTCGGTCGACCCCGTCGAGGCTCTGATCGGCAACGCCTTCTACCTGCAGCTGTGGGCGCTCGACTTCGGGACGTTGCTGAGCGGCGCGCTGGGCCTGCTGGCGATCCGCCGGCGCAACCTGCTGGGACATCAGGCGTGGATGTACCTGAACTTCGCGCTCATGATGACCGCCCCGTTCCTGCGGGTGATGTGGATCTTCGCCGCCCCGCTGTTCCCCGATCAGGTGCTCCTGGACAACCTCGGCATGGGCTCGAGCATGCTCGGCGTCATCGCGCCGGGCGGCGCGGCCATCGCCATGCAACTGTCGCTGCGGTCGCGCGGCGGCAGCGGATCGGCGCTCTGGGGCGCGGTCCCGAACGTCCGCGCCGGCCTGCCCCTCCTGATCGGGCTCGTCGGCGGCGCGCTCCTGGTGCTGCGGTACCGGCAGGTCGACGACGTGCTCCCGGCAGGCATCGTCTGGGTCCCGCTCGGCGCGGCCGCGGCCTACCTCGCGGTGTGCGCCCTCGGTGCCGCGCGCAGCGCGCGGCGGGAGGACCGAGAGCTGCAGGCCCGATGGCGGATCCTGCTCTGGGGAGCGGCGACCGCGCCGATCTCGGCGCTCGTCGTGGACCTCGCGGCCGGCGTGCTGTGGGGCGCCCCGTCGGGGCTGCTGGCGGGCCTGATGGTCGGCATCGCGTTCCCGATCCTCGTCTCGTACACCCTCGTCGTGCACGGCCTCGCCGGCACCGCCGGTATCGGCTCCCCTCCGCGCCGGGCGGCTGTGCGTCGCACGATGCACAGTGTCTGACTCCCACCCCTGTCCACCCGAACACCGAGGAAACGACATGACCGACAACACCATCGACTTCGCCACAGAGTCCGAGGTCGACAACGCGCTCCGCGAACTCGCCCACGGCGCCGTCCGCTGGGCCGCCCTCGATCACCGCGCCCGCGTCGACGTCCTGCGCCGCACGCACCGGGCCATCGGTGATGCCGCGGAGCAGTGGGCGCTGGCCGCGATCGAGGCGAAGCGCGTTCCCGCCGGCCGGCTCGAGGGCGAGGAATGGATGTCAGGGCCCTACGCAACGCTGTCCGGGTTTGCTGCCGCGATCGAGAGCCTGGAGAAGCTCGCCGCGGGCAAGTCGCCGCTCGACGGTGTGAAGTCCGGTTCCGCGCCGGGCGGCCGAACGACCTTCCGGATGATGCCGGCGAACCTGTACGAGTTCAACCTGTTCAACGGGTTCAGCGGGGACTTGTGGCTGCGGCCCGGCGTCACCGCGGAGGAGGCGGTCGCGAGCGCCGGGCTCGGCGCGAAGCGGCTCGGCGAGAACGGAGGCGTGGGACTGGTGCTCGGCGCCGGGAACATCTCCGCGATCGGCCCGCTCGACGTGCTCTACGAGCTCATCGCCTTCAACCGGGTGAGCGTGCTCAAGCTGAACCCGACGTTCGCGGGACTGACCGACGCGTACGAGGCGGCCTTCGCCCCGTTGATCGAGGAGGGCTTCCTCCGGATCGTCAACGGCGACGCCCAGGTCGGCGCATACCTGACCGGCCACTCCGGGATCGGCCACATCCACATCACCGGCTCGGGGATCACCCACGACCTGATCGTGTGGGGGCCCGGCGGCGACAAGTCCGGGCCGCCCCGGCTGGACACGCCGATCAGCTCCGAGCTCGGCGGCGTCTCACCGATCATCATCGTCCCCGGCGAGTGGTCGAAAGAGGACCTGAGGTTCCAGGCCGAGAACGTCGCGACGCAGCGACTGCACAACGGCGGCCACAACTGCATCGCCGGGCAAGCGCTGATCCTCTCGGACGAGTGGGCCCAGCGCGAGGACTTCCTCCGCGAGCTGCGTGACGTCCTCGCCGGGCTCCCGGCCCGCGCGTGGTACCCGGGCACGGACCGCAAGGTCGCTTCGGCGCGGGCGGCCTACCCCGCCGCGGAGGACGTCAACGGATGCGTCCTCGTCGAAGTCGGGGCGGACACGTCGACGGAACTGCTGACCACCGAGTACTTCGGGCCGGTCCTCGGCCACACGACGGTGCCCGGCACAGGGGAGGAGTTCTTCCGCAACGCCATCGATTTCGCCAACGACCGGCTCGACGGCTCGCTGGGGGCGAGCATCATCGTCGCGCCCGAGGACCGCAAGGCGATCGGCGAGAGGTTCGACGCCGTCCTCGCCGACCTGCGGTACGGCACCATCGGCGTCAATGTGTGGAGCGCGATCGGCTTCCTGGTCCCCGCGCTCAGCTGGGGCGCCTTCCCGGGCAACACGCTCGCCGCCGTCGGCTCGGGTATCGGGATCGTGCACAACGCCCACCTGGTCGAGGACGTCGAGCGCAGCGTGCTGTGGGCGCCGTTCCGCCCGTTCCCCCGGTCCGTCCTGCACGGTGAGCTCGCGCTCTCCCCGAAGCCCGCCTGGTTCGTCACCGCCGCATCCGCCAAGGAGACCGCGCAGGGGCTGACCCGGTTCGCGAAGGCTCCGAGCTGGGCCAAACTGCCTGGCATCTTCCGAAGCGCCTTCCGCGCCTGACGCACCGCAGACTGCCACTCTCAGAGAGATTCCCGATCCCATGATCCACTTCAGTTCCTATCCCGCCGTCGAGATCCCCGGGTCGACCGTCTACGACTACCTCTTCGCCGGTCTCAGCACGGAGGACGCCGCGCGGGTCGCTCTCACCGACGGTGCGACGACGCTCACCTACGGCGAACTCCGCAGCCTCATCGACGCCTTCGCCGGCGCACTCGCCGTACGCGGCGTGTCGCAGGGCGACGTCGTCGCGCTGCACGCTCCCAACAGTCCCGCGTTCGTCATCGCCTTCCACGGGATCCTGCGCGCGGGCGCGACCGCGACCACCCTCAACGCCCTCTACTCCCCGTCGGAGATCGCGAGCCAGCTCCGGGACTCCGGCGCGCGGACCTACGTCACCGTTGCGGGACTGCTACCCGTCGCGATCGTGGGGGCCGCGGAGGCGGGCCTGGATGCCGGCCACATCATCGTCCTCGACCGCGGTGCCGCCGACGCCGGTGCCGGCGATCACGAGTCGCTGGCCGATCTGCTGGTGGAGAACCGCGTTCCACCGGAGATCGACCTCGACCCGGCATCCGCGCTCGCCGTGCTGCCGTACTCCTCCGGGACCACCGGTAAGGCCAAGGGGGTCATGCTGACCCACACGAACCTGGTCGCCAACCTCGCCCAGCTTGCGCCGGTGCTCAAGCAGACGCCGGAGACCACCGTCCTCGCCGTCCTGCCGCTGTTCCACATCTACGGCATGAACGTGATCATGAACCTGGCACTCCGGAACCGGGCGAAGCTGGTCACGATGCCGAGGTTCGACCTCACCGGCTTCCTCACAGTGATCGCCCGCGAGCGAGTGAACCTGCTGTTCATCGCACCCCCGATCGCCGTCGCGCTGGCCAAACACCCCGCCGCAGCCGACGCCGACCTCTCTTCGGTCGACACGATCGTCTCCGGTGCGGCACCGATGAGCGAATCCCTCGGGAGCGCCCTGCGCGCCCGCATCTCAGCCCGATTGCTTCAGGGATTCGGTATGACCGAACTCAGCCCCGTCTCGCACATCACGCCCTGGGACGACGACCACATGTCGGTCGGCTCCATCGGCACCGCAATCCCGAACATCGAATTCCGCAGTGTCGATGTCGAAACCGGCGAAGACATCGAGATCCTCCCTGGTGCCGAACGCACCGAGCCCGGCGAGATGTGGGTCCGCGGACCAGGCGTGATGGCAGGCTACCTCGCCAACCCTGAGGCGACCGCGGCCACGATCACCACCGACGGCTGGCTCCGCACCGGCGACATCATCGAGATCGGCCGCAGTGGCGAAGTCTACGTCGTGGACCGGCTCAAGGAGTTGATCAAGTACAAGGGCTACCAGGTACCGCCGGCCGAGCTTGAGGCCCTCCTGCTCACGCATCCCGCGGTGGCGGACGCCGCGGTCGTCGCGCACCCCGACGAGGACGCCGGCGAGATCCCCCGCGCATTCGTGGTGCTGCAACCCGATTCGAGCGCGAGCCAGGAGGAGCTGATCGAGTTCGTCGCGGCCCGCGTCGCGCCGCACAAGCGGATCCGCCTCGTCGACTTCATCGCCGAGGTGCCGAAGGCTGCGTCAGGCAAGATCCTCCGCAAGGACCTCCGCTGCCTGCCAAGCAGGTAGCCCACACCGCTGCAGTAGCGGGGTTGCGATCCTGCCCCACCGCCCTTCCTCGAAAATCAGTTCGTCGAGGGAAGGCCGGTCCGGCTCGGTCGCAGCTTGCAGTTACTTCGGCTTGCCCCTCTCGATGTACGAGACATCGTTGACCGATTCCAGCGTGTAGGTCCCCTTCGAGTACTTCAGAATCGAGACAGAAGCGTTCTTCAGGCCACCATCGGGCTTCGTGAAGCCCGGCACCAGCGTCTCGAACAATGCGGTGATGCTGAGACCATGAGAAACGACGAGAACGTTACCTTGCCCCTTCCGTGCCTCCTTCCTTGCGATCTCGCCGACGCTCGCTTTCATCCTCTCGGTGATCTGCGAGTAGTTCTCAGCTGGCCAGTTCTTCGCCGATTCCGGGTTCTCCTTATCCAGCGCGGCGATGCCGTCGGCGAGCGCCTTCGGGGTGACCGTCTTCTCGTAGTCCTCGGGACTCTGCCCGGTGCCCGCTCGTTGCGCCAGGACCGCGTAGACATCGCGGCTCGGATCACCCTCGAAGGTTCCGAAGTTGAACTCACGCAGCCGGGCATCGCTCTCCAGCGGCACCGCGCTGGAGAGCGCATTCTGGGCGAGCAGCACCTTCGCGGTCTGCACGGCGCGCCCGCTGTCGCTGCTGTAGGCCGCCTGGAACCTCACTCCAGTCAGGCCGCGGCCCGCCGCCGTGACCACGGCCTCGCCGTCCGGGGTCAGCACCGCGTCCGACCAGCCCTGCGCCCGGTGCGTGGTGTTGAGCATGGTTCGTCCATGACGCACGATGTACAGCGTCACCGAGTCCGCTGCCGCAGCGCCACTGCTCGATGGACTCGTCGCCGAGTCGTTCGCGCCACAACCGGTCAGGACCAGTGCGACGGAAACCACCGCCGCGCCGAACTTCCGCACCATCGCCTTCTCTTTTCATTCGCGCTCAATTGGTGGTCGGGCGTGATCGCAGCAGATCATCATCCGGTCCGACCGCGCCCGCGGACCAACCTCGCATCGCGATTAATACCCGTCAACGGACATAAATCAGAAATTCTGGCGCAGGGTCTGACCTGGACGCGGTGGGCGGAGCGTGGGGGTCGGGAACGTGCGGGTTACGTACGCCATCCGGCAGCGATCAGGTCGTCGAATCCCGACGCCAGCACCAGCCCCGTCGCTCCCAGTGCGGACGCCGCCCGGCCGAGCCGAGCTGATCTGATCGGAATGTCGGTGTGCATCGGGAGAGCGGCCGCGCGGTGCCCGGCCGTAATGGCCTCGCGAAGAGGTTCGCCGAACGCGAGCAGGGCACCGTCGAGCACGATGCACTGCGGGTCGAAGGCGTTGCAGAGGGTACCGAGCGCCCGGCCCGCTTCGATCCCCGCGGTGACGATGACCTCGCGGCAGTCGCGATCGCCGTCGCGGGTCAATCGGACGGCGTCGGCGAACGACAGATCACGGCCGTGTCGCGCCGACATCGAGCCCAGCACGGCCGGCAGGCCGATCGACGCCTCGAGGCATCCCCGGTTTCCGCACCGGCACCGTCGGCCCCCTCCGTCCCCGCTCAGATGCCCGAACTCCCCCGCCGCCCCGCGCTGACCGCGGACGACGGTGCCGTCGAGCATGAGCGCCCCGCCCACGCCGGAGTGCAGCTTGAGGTAGACCATCGACTCCTCGTCCATTGCGGAGCCCCACAACTTCTCGGCGTACGCCGCGAGATTCGACTCGTTGTCAACGAACAGAGGATGCGGGATCCTCTGCCGGAAGCTATCGAGGATCGGGGCGCCGGCCCAGCCCGGGAGGATGCTCGACCGGGTCAGCACCATCGCGGACCGGTCCACCGGCCCTGGAAGGGCGATACCGATGCCGACCACGGGACCGATCGCCGACGCCTTCAGTCGCTCGACCAGCTCTGCGGCCGCGTCGACGGCGATATCGACGGAGTAGTCCATCGGTAGCTCGATCTCCCGCGCTGCGAGCGTGTTGTGCGCGGCGTCCACCGCGGCCCCGCGGATGTGCCGCATGCCGAAGTCCAGGCCGATTGAGGTGGCGGAACGCGGATTGACCGCGAGCAGCGTCTGCGGGCGGCCGCGCCCCTTCGGCGCGGTGTGCTGCTCCACCACGATGCGCGCATCCAACAGGTCCCCGACTGCGCGGGCCAGCGTCGACCGTCCCACCTTCAGCCGGTCGGCGAGGACCTTGCGGTCCACCGGCCCGATGCGGGCGAGAGTGTCGACGACGTTCTTCGTCATCCTGCGATCGATCCCGACAAGTTCCCGGTCGATATCCCGCTCAGCGGGCCCGTCCTGCTCCACGGCGTTCATTCTGCCCCAGCGAATATTGACCGTTGACGGACAGATTTCGGTCGACTGTCGTAGCCCCACACGTCATCCGTGAAAGGAGATCTCGTGGCACACTCTTCCACCAAGATCCCGGGGAAGGTCCTGGGAATCTCGGTCACCGCCGCAGTGGGCGGCTTCCTCTTCGGCTTCGATTCGTCCGTCATCAACGGCGCCGTCGACGCCCTCAGCGGCGAAGAAGCAGGCTTCGGGCTGAGCGCCGCGATGACGGGCGCCGCGGTGTCGTCGGCCCTTCTCGGTTGCATGCTCGGCGCGATATTCGCCGGTCGCGCCGCGGACCGGTACGGCCGGGTCCGGGTGATGGTCGTCTCGGCGATCCTGTTCGCCGTCTCGTCCGTGCTATCGGGCCTCGCGATCGGGGTCTACGACCTCATCCTCTGGCGGATCGTCGCGGGGCTGGGCATCGGCATCGCCTCGGTCGTGGTCCCGACGTACATCGCGGAGGTCGCTCCGGCCGCCGCCCGTGGCCGGCTCGGCTCGCTACAGCAGTTGGCTATTGCGTTCGGCCTGTTCGGCGCGTTCGTCTCGGACGCGACCATCGCGGCGATAGCAGGTTCTCCGGAGGCCGACTGGTTGCTCGGTCTGTCGGCGTGGCGCTGGATGCTGATCGCCGGCGTGTTTCCGGCCGTGCTCTACGGCCTGCTGGCGATGCGACTGCCGGAATCGCCCCGCTACCTGGTGGCAGTCGGCCGGCCCGACGATGCCCGCCGGATCCTGGCCGACGCCGTCGCGGACCCGGATCCCACCGGAAAGCTCAACGAGATCGAGGCGTCGCTGGCGGGTGACCAGCGCCCCAGCTTCGCCGACGTGCGCGGGTCGGCCGTCGGACTCAAGCCCGTTGTATGGGTGGCGATCGCGTTGGCGTTCTTCCAGCAGACCACCGGTATCAACGTCATTCTGTACTACGGCACCACTTTGTGGAATGCGGTCGGCTTCGAGTCCGGAGTGGCACTGATCATCCCTGTCGGGACCTCGATTCTGGGCATCATCATGACATTCGTCGCCATCGCCGTGGTCGACCGCGTCGGCCGTCGGCCCATGCTGCTCGTCGGGTCCGCGGGAATGGCGATCAGTCTCGTGGTGGTCGCGGTGGCCTTCGCTCAGGGGACGCCCGGCAGCACCAGCGGCGCGGAGCTGCCGCTGCAGTGGGGCATTGTCGGGCTGATCGCGGCGCACGTCTTCTACATCTTCTTCTGCGGGACCTGGGGCCCGGTGATGTGGGTCTACCTCGGTGAGATGTTCCCCAATCGGATCCGGGGCGCGGGCATGGCCATCGCGGTTCCTGTGAACTGGATCGCGAACTTCCTGGTCACCCTGCTGTTCCCGATCCTCATCAAGAGCATCGGCTTGAGCCTGACCTACGGCGCGTTCGCGCTGTGCACGGCGGCTTCGTTCGTGTTCGTCCTCCGTATGGTCACCGAGACCCGTGGGCGCGAGCTGGAGGAGATGACCAGTGACGCCCGATGATCTGGTCGCGGGAGACGTGGTCGTACGAACACGGACAGGCGCGGTCCGCGGCGCGGTGCGGCGCGGCTCGACCGCCTTCTACGGGATCCCGTACGCGACGGCGCCCGCGGGACCGGCGATGTTCCTACCGCCGACCCGCCCGGAACCGTGGAGCGGGGTCCGGGACGCGCGGGTCCCGGGGCCCACCGCGCAGCATCGAGGCTTCGCCGATGGAACGATCCCAGAGCCGTCGATCCCCGGCGATGACATCCTGACGGTCAACGTCTTCACTCCGGAGCCGTCGGCGTCAGGTGAACTTCCGGTCCTGGTCTGGATCCACGGCGGCGCCTACATCGCCGGATCGCCGATCAGCCCGTGGTATGACGGCGGTGCCTTCAACCGGCAAGGGATCGTTGTCGTCACCGTGGGCTACCGGCTCGGTGTGGCCGGCTTCGGACAGGTGGAGGGGGCACCGTCGAACCGCGGCGTACGCGATTGGCTGGCCGCGCTGGCGTGGGTGCAGGAGAACATCGAGTCGTTCGGGGGTGATCCCCGCCGGGTCACCATCGGAGGCCAGTCCGCCGGCGGCGGCGCGGTGCTCACCCTGCTCGGGATCGACGGCATCGACGAGCTGGCCCACCGGGCGATCGCGATGTCACCGGTGGTCGCCCTCACCGATCCAGTCGACGCGGCCACCACCATGGGCGAGATAGGCGAACTGCTCAGGGCCGCACCTACCGTCGGATCACTCGGAAGCGTGCCAGCTGCGGCGCTCGCCGACGTGCCGTGGCGGATGTACAACGTCTTCGGCGCCGCACCCGGCCGGGCCGGCATCGGCACCGAGCCCGCCGGGCTTATCCGGGACGTGCTGGGGTCACTGCAGCTCGCCCCCGTATTCGACGGTGACCTCGTGCGGCTGCCGTTGATCGAGGCGCCGCGCTCCGTCGGTGGGAGCCGATTCCCGCTCCTCATCGGTGCCGTGGCCGAGGAGTTCAACGACTTCCTGCCACGATCAGGTGCCCCGCCGACGGCCCCCGAGCATCGGACAGATACCGAGTCGATCGAGCTCCTCAATGTTTCGGCGGGGCGGGCGGAGGACTACCGGCGCGCGCGGGCCGAGCTCGAGGGCTCAGCCCTACTCGGCCAACTCCTCAGCGACCTGCTGATCCGCACGCCGGTGGCAGCGATTGCCGAGGATCGACCGCGGACCTGGGCCTACGATTTCCGATGGCCGGCTGCAGGCGTCGTCAACCCCGGCGCGGCGCACCACTGCCTGGACCTTCCGTTCGCATGGGGAAATACCGACGCGGCCGGTGCCCCACGAGTGACCGGACCCACCCCGCAAGGGCTGGCCGACGACATGCACGACGCGTGGTCACAGTTCATCACGTCCGGCTCGCCGGGCTGGCAGGAGTACGGTCACGCACGATCCGTGCGCCGCATGGACGTCACCTGTGAGACTGTCGTCGACGGCTATCGCGCAGAACGGATTCTTATCCCCGGCCATCCGGTAACCCGGCTGTGAACCCGCACTATCGGCAACGAGAACGCAGCTACCCGGGCGGAGGGGCTGCGGCGTTCGCTCCCCTAAGATTGCGTAGATCTCCGCGTTCACAGCAGAGTCGATCGCGTTAGCAGTGCACCCATGCCGGGGCCTGAGCGACCTGGACCGCCACCCACCGCGGTCGTCCAAGTGTGCGGCGCCCATGACCGGAAACGGTTGCGACCGCGTTGGCCTCTGGGGATGGGTGCGCGGCCAAAACGCCTTCTGACCTGCCAATCCCCCCTGTCAAACCTGTTCAGCGGCCCGCCAGGACCGCCACATGTCCATCACTGACATCGCTGGGTACCGCGTCATCCGCCAAATGGGTGCCGACAGGCATGGGCAAGGTGTTCCGCGTCGAACACTCGGCGACCGCGGCAGGACACGTTGAATTCGCTCGATGCGTCCTGCCGCGGAACGACGACTTCAAGGTTAGATTCCAGTGGGAAGCGGACCTGCTCACGCAGCTAAGGCGACCGCCCGGGATTCTTTTCATTCAAATCAACGGAACTCCATTGTCACGCAACCGTCCAGAATGTTGGACAGTCCGAAATTTCTGCGAAGGTACCGCCGAATGAAATCGACTTGCCATGAATCGCTTTCGACGACGTGAGATCCTCCCTCATCTTGGGGTTGCGACTCACTAGAGAAGCGATGCAACCATACCGCCGTCCAGTACCAGACTGCTTCCGGTGCACCACGACGCCTGGTCTGAAGCGAAGAACGTTACCGCTGCTGCCACCTCTTCAGGCGTGCCGTACCGTCCCTGTTTTTGCGCGATGAAAGGTCCAAATCCGCCCTCGGAAAGCCCTAGGGCGGCTTCGAACCGCGGTGCGGCGGTAGCCACCATTTGAGTATCGATGAATCCGGGGAGTACGGCGTTGACGCGGACCCCGTGGTCGCGGAACTCGATGGCTGCGGTCTCGGTTAGGTTGCGTACCGCTGCCTTAGACGCGGCATACGGTGCGATCAGTGGAGACCCGGAAGTCGCGGTGATTGAGCTGATCGTTACGATCGCCCCGCCGCCGGACTCGATGATCGCGGGGGCCGCATAACGAATGGATAAAAATACTCCGTCGAGATTGACCGCGGTGGTCCGTCGCCAATCGGAAAGAGACATTTCGCTGATCGATTGGACGAACCCGACGCCAGCGTTTGGCACCATGATATGGAGGCCGCCCATGTGTTCCATCGTCTGATCGACAAGCGCTTGGACTTCCGCTTCATTGGTAACGTCTGCAGGAATCGAGATCGCGCCATCGATTGACGCTGCCACAGATTCTGCGGCTTGAGGGTCGATATCAGAAATGACGACTCGGGCTTCTTCCGCTGCAAATCTTCTTGCAATGGCCTCACCGAGACCGTTGCCAGCGCCCGTCACAATTGCCACCTGGCCGCTCAGTGCTTTTGGCATTCTACTCTTTACTTTCCGCCTCAGGCGGGAGATGATTCGATTAGGTGTGGGATTTTATGTACTACGGAGTTGGCACAAAGAAGTACAACAGCGGGCCCCGTTCGCCTGTGTCGATGGCTTCGGTCATGTCCAACGTGCCGTCGCCGAGCGCAGCGCCGAGGCGGGCGGCGGTAACGGCCAAGTCGTCGGTATCGAGTTCGTAGAGGCTCAAGTAGCGGCGTTCCGGGGCGGCTTCCGAGGGAAGAAGCTGCACGTCGGCGTAGCGGTACCGCGACCCTCCGACCACCCCGGCGATACGTTCAATGACCTGCGGGATATGAACTTCGTCATACCATCGGTTGAACTCGTCCTCGAGATCGGCTGACGCGGGGTGGACATGAGCGACCAGAAGAGCCTTGGACATAAGACCTCTTTCGTTTGTGAATCTGGGTGCAAAAACTCGTCACCGGATCGACGGCTCACTCACTCGGGAACCAGCACGATCCGCACCGGATCGTCGATCTTGTTCTCAAGTCGGTGTACCGCCTCGGTGACGTCGGACATCGGCATGACGCGGGAGATGGACGAGGAGAAGTCGATCCGTCCGTTCTCGATGAAACGGACTATCTCCGCGGCATGGTGGGGCGCCGCCCCGTAGTGGCCAAGGATCCGCTTGCCGCTATTCATGAACGTCCAGGTTTCGAAGGCTAACGGCTCGGGGTTGATGCCCACCAGGACCATTCGGCCACCGGGGGCAAGGGCTCCGATCGCCTGGTGCTGCGCCGATGCTGCTCCCGACATGTCCAGGGCGACATCGAGACCGGGGCCCGCTGCACCGGCCAACTCCTCTGCAAAGCCCGGATCGGTCGGGTTCAGCGCATAGTCCGCCCCAGCGATGAGCGCACGTTCCCGAGCAGCGGGCGAGGGATCGATGGCGATAATGGGCACGGCACCGATCATTCGTAGGAGAGATACGGCGTGCACGCCGAGACCCCCGATGCCCCAAACGCCGACGGACTCGGCTGGCCGGACGGCCGCGGTCGAAGAGATCGCGGCCCAGGGCGTCGAGATCGCATCCGGGATAATCGCAGCCTGCTCGAACGGAAGAGAATCTGGGATGGCGACCAGGTCCACGTCGCGGGCTAGCATGTAGTCGGCCCAGCCGCCGTCATAGTCGAATCCGAGCGTGGTGGTGACTCCGCGGGAATCCGTGCGCATGACCTGGCTGAGCACTCGATCACCAACTTGCCAGGAGCCGGCGTTCTCGCCGATCGCGGCGACAACCCCGGAGACCTCGTGGCCCATCGTGATCTCGCCGGACATCGGGTAAGGCAGGCGCAGCGAACCGTCGAGGAAGTGCACGTCAGACAGGCAGACTCCTGCAGCCTTCACTTGGACGAGGACCTCACCCTCGCCAGCTTGCGGAATCGCGACGGATTTGTGTACGAACCTGCCTGATTCGTAGTCCCACCGGTGGGCGGACATCATCTGAGACAAAGCTTCTCCTCATGGGCAGAGAAATCGGGGTACGGCGCGGTACTGTGGCGACTCCCTCACGCCGCCTACTCCGGAGACTGGACTATCGTCACGCGGACATCAATGACGCGACGTGACGGCCATCACATTACTGACCGGAGTGTTGTGGGGGCATGGCCACTGAGACCGAACTTTCCGGGCCTTGTTGTGCCCCGTGCACAATCATTCGGACAAGCGCGTCAGGGTGGCGCAATGAGAACTGCGCCCCCGAGCACGTGCGCTGCCCGCAGCGCCAGTTCGGTGTCGAGCCGGTTGTTCGCGACAGGGCGACCCATCAGTTCTGCGGCCCTGTTTAGTCGATACCGTACTGTGTTACGATGTAGGTTGCCCTTCTCGGCGGCAGCGGCATAGCTGTTGCCGTTGGCGAAGAAGATGTGCAGCGTCTGCCGCAGACGAGCTGTCGCTTCAGTGTCGAATGCGAGCTCACCCAATACCTCGCTCACCCACTCGCGAAGGAGCACAGGGTTGCTCGCTAGCACCGCAAGCACTGGCATCGCTTCGTCTCGGTAGTCGACCACAGTTAGCTGCCGGTTAGTCGACACCAGAGCTACCCGCTTCACGGATTCCGCTTGCGCGTGGCTGGCGCGGAAGCCTTTGACACCGACGCCCTCCGCTCCGCATGCGATCCGCAATCCCGGGTGATTAGCCGCCACCAGTCGGACGCCTTGGTTCGAAGATAATGGCGATGTTGGGCTCGATGGCGATAACCAGATCCATGCAGTGGACTGATCGATCACCATGACCAGGGGACGCGACGATGCTCCCACAGCCTCGGCGAGACCTGTGGCCGCCTGGTCGAGCTCGCGAAGGAGATCCACTCCAGGGGACACCCCCGAGATCCAAATCGTCGCAGCCAGGTGACGCCCGGCCAGGCGATACCGCGTGCGATCGGCAAACAGTGACTCGCTGACGTCATCACCCCGCAGCACACGGGTGACCATTTCGGAGACCAGATTTGCGTTCTGCTCGATCGTATAACGTCGACCTCGTTCGTGGGCTTCCAGAACAGTGCGCGTAATCCAGTCCACATACTGATACATCCACCCCGACAAATGGTGTAGCACCCTCAGTTTATGATCCGGAGAACAGTTTAGCTCGCAGACCTCTTCGAAAATAAAGGCTAGCATGTCGTCAGACCCGAAATGATATGCCCGACGGAGCGAGGCCGCTGGGATGCCCCGTTGCCCCAAACGATTGGCGTATTCGTCCGCCGCGGTGATCGGCTGGATGTTTTCGAAGGCGATGCCGTTGCGCATCATATGCAGGATTGTCGCGATGTTTCCCTCGACGCTGGCATGGAGCATGTCGAGCAGGTCGGGCTGGTTCAGTTCCTCGAGGCCGGCCTCGATCGCGGCGTTCATCGATTGGTTAAGCGTCGCAGCGCGCGCGTGTAGGCGATCGCCGACAACTGCAGATAGCCGAAGGATTTCGTCGGCCTGGTCTGACCCCGGCGTCACGATACGACGTCGGGTGACCTCGCCCTTCATGGTGTTGCCTCCCACGAGGAAGACGAATCGTCGGGAAAGGCCAACCCTGCCGTCCGCAGTGCGGTGCGGGCGGCGTGCCACCCGCACAGGCCATGCGCGCCCGCTCCGGGAGGGGTGGCTGCCGAGCAGAGGTATACGCCCTTCACTCCTGTGCGGTACGGGTTCCATGCGGCCCGCGGTCGTAGAATCAATTGTCGGCCAGAGTTTGCACCGGTCGTGATATCGCCGCCGCGGTAGTTCGGATTGGCGGACGCGATTGCAGCAGTGGATCGAATAGTCATCGCCTCGATTCGCTTGTCGAATCCAGGGGCAAAGCGTTCGATCTGCGCAATGACTGCCGCGCGAGCGTCCCCTTGGAAGCCATGGGGGACGTGTGCGTAGGCATCGATCGGATGGAGATCACCTGCCGATCGGGTTGGATCGGCGAGATACTGCTGTCCGACCAAGACGAACGGCGAGGTCGGCATTCGACCGCGCCAGAGAGCGTGTTCGCCCGCGACGACCTCATCGAAGTCGCCAGCCGCATGCACGGTACCGGCGCGTCTGGCCGGTCGATAGCTCCATGGAATCCCACCCCGAACCGCAAATGCCACCTGAAACGCCCCAGGGCCATGACGGTACCGCTGATAGGCCCGCTCGATCCGGGCAGGTTGGTGTCCATGCAGAATTCCGGCTGCGGCGGCCGGCGATGTATCGAGCATGATGATGTCTGCCCGACCTAGTTCTGCGAGTGATGTGACCACTGTCGATGTCTCGATCCGGCCGCCCAACGCAATCAACATGGCTGCTGTCGCTTTGCTGATCGTTGCAGACCCTCCTTGTGCAACCGGCCATCCGTAACGGTGCGCGGCGGTACCTAGTGCGGTGCCAACTGCCGACGACAACAGCGTCGAAAGCGGATAGAACGCGTGCGCTGCGACCCCACCCCATAGCGCTGCAGCTTCGGGCGTCCGAAAGAGACGCCCCACTGTTGCGGCAGGGGTGCCGGCGCGAAGACCGAAATGCGCCAGGGCGATCGGATGGCGCGGCAGGTGCAGCGCGGGCTGAAGAAATTCTTCCGCAATGACATCGAACCGCTTGACCAAAGGACCGAACAGCCTCGCATAACGGCGCCCATCATGTCCTAAGAAATCCGCTGTCCGCTCTATTGAGCGGTATACGGCTCCGCCCCTCGCGCCGTCGAGCGGATGTGCGTACTGCACATCCGGCCATCGCCAGGTCAGACCGTGGGCGGTCAGGTCGAACGTTCGAATGAATGCGTTATCTACGGCAAGCGGGTGAAACCCGGAGCATTCGTCGTGTATCAGGCCCTCAACGGTCGCGGCCGTCGACCTGGTTCCACCGCCTACGCTGTCAGCGGATTCAAGAACCGTGACTCTGACGCCGGCGGCGGCAAGGGTGAGGGCGGCAGCGAGCCCGTTCGGCCCGCTGCCAACCACGACCGCGTCCGTCATCCGCCCAGCCTACGGCTATTTGCAGCGGCAGGGGCGTCTCCCGCGTAGGCCGTCCCATCAGAGGGGGCAGTGTAGCCCGGTCGGGTCCAGGTCACGGTATGCGGAATCGGGCCATTCGGTAGCCACGGAAGTTCCTCAGTGGCGTCTTTCACTACGTACGTGCCGGTCTCAACGACGCCCAATGCCGCGTCTATCACCCGATACTCGGCGTAGTTCTTATGGATGGGCTGGGACTCAGTCCACGTGATGACTACCTCGCCGGGGGCGAAGTTGCAACGTTCCTGCACCGCGGCGATCGTGCGCTCGTCGTGCAGGTGCGCGTCACCGAACTGCCAGCCGATGATCGTCGTACAGACAAACTCGCCCTCGCGGATCACGTAATTCTCCAAGTCGTCGGTGTGCCGCATCATGAGCGAGACCAGGGCGCGGCCCTGGCTGTGCATCGTGCGCCAGGCCATCGCCTTCTGCATGAAGATCTCGCCGACCTCCTCGCCGTACGCCGCAGCCAGCTGATCGATCTGGTTGAGGTTGGACTTGATGAGGTGCTGGTTCAACTTCTCTTCGGCCGCGCGTCCACGGAATGCCCAGGTCGACGATGCCCAGTTGCCGGCGTATTGACGCATCGAAGGTAGGAAGGACACCAGATCGGGTCGCAAGTTGCCCACCACCGGAAAGGCTGCGGCCATGATAATCGCGATGATCAGCCACGGAGTGGACATATCGCCGAGCGCCCATCCGCTGCCAGCAAAATGATTCCAAAATAGGAACCATGCCGAGAAAATGAAGAACACATTCCACTCCAGCGGAACGGCTAGGGGGAAGGTTGATATGATGAAAATGTGGAAACCAATCATGCCGATCAACGCTGCCAGCGTAAGCCACTTGTTGGAGGAAAATAGAAGAATCGCAGGCAGTGCAAGCTCAATAATGGTGCCAGGTAGATGTGCCATAACGCCAGCCAGATGTGAAGCTCGCAGATCCTCAGGGAAGTCGCGGTAGAGGCTCCGCTTGATTCGGGTTGAGGTGAGCCACGGCGTATTGGAGGTCATCGCGGCTACAACCGGCGAGAAGTGACGCCCGAACTTGGAGATACCGGCACCGAACCAACTCGCAAAAATGAGATCTTCGCCGCAACGATCATATCGACAAGCGACCCCGCAGCTGCGAAGACAAAAATGGTGGCCAAGTATTGCTCTGAACGGGCCGCGAGGAAAACCGTCTTGTCCCGCAGACCCATTAGGATAATCAATCCGACATAGGAGAACATCGCCCATTGCGGCGGAAGTCCAGCCGAGTCACTCGCCCGCGGGGCCGATACCCCGGGGTGGGCAACCAAGAATACGAGGTTCGCAAGGATCATTACGTAGACGGCAACATCCCAATACTGCCGCGTGTTGCCGCGGGTCAACGGCACCTTGCCTGGCCATGGGGGAACTCGGATTGTTCCGGGCCGCAGCCAGTAGAGACAGCCGCCGATGAAAGGCGAGAATTTGAACGACAACGGTCCTGAGGACGAGGCGAGGCCCAAAACCTCGAACAGCACCGTCCAGGCCATCAACTTGATGTACACGATGGGCTGCGTCCACCAGGCAGCGAAGTCACCGAAACCACCAATAGCAGGGGTTGTGAGCCCTACGGCCATGAGGCCGAATGCGACATAAAACGCCATTTTGTACACGTATAGAAGATTTAGCTTCTTCGGCCCGCCGAAGCCGTACTCCGCCCAGTGGATGGCGAGGATCTTCATCCTCTGCATGAATGGAATAGAGCCGAACGTTGCTGGATCAACGGGAGGCATCGATGCCGTATTGAATCCCACGATTACTCCTTGTCTGTGTCGTGTGGCCGAGAGTGATATAAGCAGCAAAGCCGAGCGGACGACTGAAAGTGACGCCGCGAACTCCATGTGCACCGAAATTTGAGATGGCGACCCGAAGAGAATTGCCCCGAAATCACGGCGGGTCGAGCTTTCCTAGACGGAGGGAGCTGCCTCCCTCTGGCGCAGGATAAGCTTATCAATTTTGCCGACTGGGTTCTTCGGCATCTCGGCGACCGTAATGATCTCCACTGGTACCTTCACCCGGGTCAGACGCTGCATGCAGTGTTCGCGCAGTACGTCGACCGAGAGATTAGACTGCGGATACGCGACCACGTAGGCAACCGGGACCTCGCCCAAGACCTCGTCAGGCCGTCCTACGACCGCCACTTCCAAGACGCCAGGAACCTCGGCGATGACCCCCTCAATCTCCTTGGGATACAAGTTCTCGCCGCCGCGGATGATCATATCTTTGATCCGGTCGACAATCTGGAGGTATCCATCTTGATCAAGTCGTCCCACGTCCCCTGTGTGGAGCCAGCCATTGACAATCGTGGCCGCAGTAGCATCGGGATTGTTCAGATACCCTGCCATGACCGTTCGTCCGGAAACGACCACCTCACCGCATTGGCCAGCGGGTACGGCCTTACCTTCGGCATCCACTATCCGGACCCGCTGACCCGGCAGAGCGGGTCCGACAGTGCCCAATTTGCGTACGCCTAAAACCGGATTGCATGCCGAGGCGCATGTTCCTTCGGTAAGCCCATATCCCTCGACTATCACGAAGCCATAGCGTTGTTCGCAAGCCTCAAGAAGCTGTCGGGTCGCCGGCGCTGCGCCACATACGGCGAAGCGCAGCGACGAAGTATCGGGGACCATGTCTTCCGGTAACGCTGCAAGGATCGCGAATATCGTCGGAACCGCCGAGAAAAAGGTGGGGCGGAGACGTTCTACGTCATTGAAGAACCTCGATGCGGAGAATGATGGAATAACGGTTAGCTGCCCGCCGGCGCGCATCGGTGAAAAGGTAGACACCATCAACGCGTTGACATGAAATAAGGGCAACACCAGCATGCAATGATCTGCTTCAGTCAATCCGAAATGCTCGACCATCGCCGCGGTCATCGCATCGACGTTAGCGTGGGTCAACTGAACCCCTTTGGGGCGGCCAGTAGATCCACTCGTATAGATGAGCAACGCAACGTCGCTATCGACGGGTTCGACCGGTTCGCTAGCGACTTCTTGCTCGGTCGTGTCGGCCACGAGGTCATCTACCCCGAGCACGGTTCGGCCGGCCAGCGGCGAGACTCCATCGACGGTGACAATAACCCGAGCATCCGAATCGGCGAGCTGGTGCGAAGCCTCGGTGTCAGTTAATGCAGGATTGACGGGCATGGCGGTCGCGCCCAATCTCCATGCCGCACCAATCGTGACAATCAGTTCTGCGCGATTGGGCAGCATTACACCAACGACGTCGCCGCGACCGACTCCAGCCGTAGCTAGCTGTTTAGAGACAGCAGCTGTTCGAGCATCAATCTCACGATAGCTCCAGTGTCCGTTATCGTCCGCCAAGGCGGGCGCGTCGCCGAAGCGGTTTCCGGTTACCCACGGGAGATATGCGAAGTGTGTCATTGTTCCGCTTCCTAGATCGCTGTGTCTCGAGCCACACTATGGCCTTAACATGATGCTCACCATGTCCTGCGTTGACGAACGGCCCGCTAGAGTTTGGTCAGTCTGCACAAGCTCTGCTGCAGTGTGAGCGTGCCAGCGTGACCAGCGGTGTTCTTGCACCTCGATGTGTCTGTCAGTAGGGACCCGATACTCAGATGTAGCTCCCTGACTTGGGAGTGCACGTTAGAACACCGTCTGAGCCGGTGAGTCGCGCCTTAGCGCCTGGCTGAGTGCACGCCTTGCCTATCGCATCCCAACCTATCGTTGGCAGAGGCTTAGCGTTCCGCTCCTTCCAGACTCCGAGTTCCCCGCTGCAGCCGTACAGTCCGTCGGGAGAAGTGGCTCCGGGTTCATCGCACGGCATCCCTGTGTAGATCGTCGGCGCCGCGGTGGTGGTCTGCACCGTAGTCATGGCAGAAGTCGTCTCGGGAGCTGACGTCGTCACTGGCACCGTCGTGGTCGAAGGCGTCACGCTCACCGTCACAGTTGGCGCCGCGGGCACCGTCGTCGAGCTCGTCACAGCAGCGAGGATCGGTACCGCCCGCGGCTTCCTGACGGGCGTGGCGGGTTCCGCATCTCCACGTAGCTGCGTAGCCTCTAGGGCCGCGCCGGCGCCCGTGATGAGCTCCAGCGCGAGGGTGGGGTCGAGGGCCCCGTTCGCCTTGACGAACTCGCCGGCGTCGGTGCCGTCGATGTACTCCATCGTGATCCAGAGCCGGTCCTCGAACTCGCCGCGGTCGTGCAGGGTCACGATGTTCGAGTGCGACGGCTGGGCGAGCAGGTCGGCTTCGCGCGTGAATCGTGCCTTGAAGACGTGGTTCCGGGACACGCCGGCATCGAGGAGCTTGAGCGCGTCTTGGCGCGGCAGCCGCGGTGCTCGACCAGGAACACCTGCCCCTACCGCCAGCACCGAGCTGGCGGACGATGCGGTACCCGGCGATCTCGGTTACGGAGGGCCGCCCCCCTTCCGGGACGGCGCCGGCATCAACGGCTCGATCCGCGCCCACATCTCATCGGTCAGGACCTGAACTCTCGACACCGAAGAAACTCGGCCCCACGAAACCGAAATCGGTTACGAGACACGCCCTAGACCCCGACGGGCAGCATCCCCAGGTTCTCCAGCACCTCCGAGGTGGCCTTGGCGAAGTTCAGGGTGCAGAAGTGCAACGCCGGCGCCCCCTCGGCGATGAGCCGCTCCCCCATGCGGGTGGCGATCTCGATGCCGACCGCGCGCACGGCGGCGCGATCCTCCTCGGGCCCATCGCCCGCGGCGGCGCGCAGCTCGGCGCGCATCGCCTCAGGGATCTTCGCGTTGGACAGCTCCGCCATGCGCGAGACCGACTTCAGCGAGGTGATCGGCATGATGCCCGGGATCAGCGGCTTCGCGCCCTGCTCCGGATCGAAGGCGACGACGGCGTCGCGCAGGCGCAGGTAGTCGTCGACGTCGAAGAACATCTGGGTGATCGAGTAATCGGCGCCGGCCCGCAGCTTGTTCGCGAAGTAGCGCACGTCCGTGTCGAGGTCGGGCGAGCGGTGGTGCCCCTCGGGGAAGGCCGCGACGCCCACGTGGAAGTCGCCCAGCTCGCGCACGAGTTCGACGACCTCGCTGGCGTACTTGAGCCCCTGGGGGTGACGCACCCACCGCCCGAGCGGGTCGCCCGGCGGGTCGCCGCGCAGCACGAGCACGTTGCGCACGTCCTGATCTGCGTAGGCGCCCATGAGGGCGCGCAGCTCCGCGATGCTGTGGTTCACCGCGGTCAGGTGGGCGACCGGCAGCAGCGTCGTGGTCGCGGCGAGCTCACCGGTCACGCGCACCGTGCGGTCACGGGTCGAGCCGCCCGCGCCGTAGGTCATGGAGACGAACGCCGGGTCCATCCGCTCGAAGGTGCGCACGGCGCGCCACAGCCGCGCCTCGCCCTCCTCGTCCCGCGGCGGCATGAACTCCACCGAGAACGGCATTCGGCCGCTCGCGCGCACGGCGTCGAGGCGGTCGAGTACGGTCCGGCTTTGTTCAGTCACCCTTTCAGAATAGGTTTCCAGGTATGACGCTGCCCGTCGCCCCGCCCCAGACCAGCCTGACGGACATCGCGGCGGCCGTGCAGCCGACCCTGGAATCCTTCCTCAACGAGCGCCGTGACCTGGTCGAACCCGTCGGGCCCGTGTTCACCGAGGCGACCGCGGGGCTCGAGCGCTTCATTTTACGCGGCGGTAAGCGTATTCGGCCGGCGTTCGCCTGGACGGGCTGGCTCGCCGGCGGTGGCGAGGCCGACGGTGCCGTCGCCCGCGCCGCGCTGCGGGCCTGTTCGGCACTGGAGTTCGTCCAGGCGTGCGCCCTCATCCACGACGACATCATCGACGCCTCGCTGACCCGCCGCGGCCATCCAACCACGCACCGTGAGTTCGCACAGCTGCATGCCGAGCGGGGCTGGTCGGGCTCGTCGGACAGGTTTGGGGAGGCGACGGCGATCCTGCTCGGCGACCTCGCCCTGGCGTGGGCCGACGACATGTTCCTCGGCGCCGGGCTGGAACCGGAGCGCTACCTGCGCGCCGCCCACGCCTGGGCGGCCATGCGCACCGAGGTGCTCGGCGGGCAGCTGCTCGACATCGTGAGCGAGGCCGCCCGCGACGAGTCCGAGGCCGCCGCCGAGCGCGTCGTGCGGTTCAAGACCGCCGGGTACACCGTCGAGCGCCCCCTGCACGTGGGCGCCGCCCTCGCGGGCGCCTCGGACGAGGCGATCGCGGCGCTCCGCGGGATCGGCGTGGATCTCGGGGTCGCCTTCCAGCTGCGGGACGACCTGCTGGGCGCCTTCGGCGATCCCGCGGTCACGGGCAAGCCCTCGGGCGACGACCTGCGGTCCGGCAAGCACACCCCCATGCTCGCGCACGCCCTCGCGACCGGCGGTGACGCCGCGGCCGAGCTGCGCGCACTCGTCGGGACCGAGCTGGACGACGCGGGCGTCGAGCGGGCCCGCGCCGCGCTCCGGGCGACGGGGGCACCGTCGGCCATGCAGGCGCGGGTCGAGGAACTGACCGCCCGGGCCACCGCCGCGATCGGCGACGCCCCGATCGCCGACGGTGCCCGGCCCGTCCTGGCCCGGCTCGCGGCGGTCCTGGTGGACCGGGCGGCATAACCCTCCCACCCGAGTTAGGTAAACCTAGCCACCTATGGGTATGGTTCCGTTTACCTAAGCCTCTTTACCATCGGCTTACGGTGTCCCGTCTTGAAGCTACAGCGAGAATGGAGTCACCCCGAATGTTCCCCCGCTTCCGCAGGGCCGCGCCCGTCGCCGCCGCGCTGCTCGCGGCCGGCCTCGTCTTCGCCGGCTGTTCCACCACCGGTGCCGACGAGGACAAGCCCGCCGCCGGCGAGAAGATCACCGTCAGCACCAACAAGGGCGAGGTGCAGGTCCCGAAGAACCCGAAGCGGGTCGTCGTCCTCGACAACACGAGCGCCGAGACCGTCAAGGCGATGGGCGTCACCCCCGTCGCGATCCCCAAGGGCCTGTTCGCCAAGAGCGTCCTGGGCGATTGGATCGCCAACCCCGAGATCAAGGACACGGGTACCCACGCGGAGCCCAAGTTCGACGTGATCGAGGACGTCAAGCCCGACCTGATCATCGGCGGCTACCGGTTCGCCAAGTCCGACGGCGACCTCAAGAAGATCGCCGAGAAGACCGGCGCCGCCTTCATCGACATCGCCGCCGAGGACGGCGCGCCGAAGGGCCGCGTCGAGACCATGCGCGACTCCACGATCACCCTGGGCAAGATCTTCGGCAAGGACGAGCTGGCCAAGCAGATCGTCGCCGACTTCGACAAGAGCCTGAACGCGGCGAAGGCGCAGACCACCGGCCAGAGCGTCTTCCTCTCCATCGTCAACGGCGGCAAGATCGACAACGGCGCCAAGCGCATGCAGCCCTTCGTCGCCCCGCTCAACCTCCGGGACGTCTTCGGCGGGCAGGCCGGCGATCACCACCAGAACTCGGGCCTGACCCCGGAGGCGATCGCGCAGGCGAACCCGCAGTGGGTCATCGTGATGGACCGCGACGCCGCCGTCGAGCCGACCGACGGGAAGACGCCGCAGACCGCGGCGCAGGTCTTCGCCGCACAGCAGGCCTTCGCCGGGACCGAGTTCCAGCAGAAGGGCCGGATCTTCTACCTGGACAACGCCTTCTACATCCGCGAGGGCATCCAGGACTACGGCCAGAACTACGCCGCACTGGCCGAGGCCCTCGCCGCCAAGAAGTGACGACGACCGCGACCTCCGCGCCGACCCGGGCGGGCTCCCAGCAGGGGGCCCGCCGGGGTCGCGTTGCGCTCGCGCTGCTCGCGATCGCCTGCGCGGCACTGCTGTTCGCCTCTCTGATGACGGGCGAATACCACATCACGCTCGCCGGGCTCCTCGCCGGCGACGACGAGATGTGGCGGATGTTCCTCATCTCCCGCGTCCCGCGCACCGCCGCCCTGGTCTTCGCGGGCCTGGCGATGAGCTTCTCCGGCGTGATCATGCAGCGCCTGACGCAGAACCGGTTCGTCGAGCCGACCACCGCGGGCACCGCCGAGTGGGCCGGCCTGGGCGTGCTGCTGTGCATGCTCCTGCTGCCCGGCGCCACGCCGCTGGTGCGGATGCTCTTCGCCACCGCGACCGCCTTCGTGGGCACCATGATCTTCCTGGGCTTCCTGTCCCGGATCCGGGCCCGGCGCTCGGCCATCGTGCCGCTGGTGGGTCTCATGCTGGGCGCCGTGGTCGGCGCCATCACCACCTATCTGGCGATCGGCGCACAGCTGCTGCAGGCCGTGACCAGCTGGCGCTCGGGCGGTTTCGCGCACATCGTGCGCGGCTTCTACGAGCCGCTGTGGGCGGTCGCCGTCATCGCGGTGGCGACCTACCTGCTGGCGAACTACTTCACCATCGCCGGGCTCGGCAAGGACGTCGCGACCTCGCTGGGGCTGCGCTACGGACTCACCATTGGCCTCGGCGTGACCATGGTGGCGCTCGCCACCGGCGTCACCAGTGTGGTCGTCGGCTTCATCCCGTTCCTCGGCCTGGTGGTGCCGAACATCATCAGCGCGCTGCGCGGCGACGACGTGCGCAGCGGGCTGCCCTGGGTGGCCGTGCTCGCCACGGCACTGATCGTGGGCTGCGACCTGATCGGCCGGGTCGTGGTGCGGCCCATGGAGATCCCCGTCTCGGTGATCATGGGCGTGATCGGCTCGATCACCTTCCTCACGATCGTGCTCTCGAGGAGGAATCGTGTCGCTGCGTGAGATGACCTCGGCACCGTCGATCGACGGGGGCGCGGGCCGCATCAGCTGGCGCACCCGGCTGGCGATCGCGGGGGCGCTCGCCCTGGTGAGCGTCGCGCTCTACCTGCTGATCCGCACCGGCGCGGATGACGTGCTGCGCTGGGACTTCCAGTTCGGCCTGTCCTTCGAGCGCCGGGCACGCACCGTGGCCGCCATCCTCATCGCCGCCTTCGCCGGGGCGGTCTCGACGGTGCTCTTCCACACGGTCACGGACAACCGGATCCTGACCCCGCAGATCATCGGCCTGGACTGGCTGTACGTGCTGATCCAGACCGTGGGCGTGTACCTGGTGGGCAAGCGGTTCGTGGACAACGGGGACTCGGTGCCGCAGTTCCTCGCCCAGACCGCGGCCATGGTGGCCTTCGCGGCGGTGCTCTACGGGTGGCTCTTCTCCGGCCGGTTCGCCAGCATGTTCCTGCTGCTGCTCGCGGGCGTCGTTCTGGGGCTGGCCTTCCGGTCACTCTCCGAGTTCCTGCAGCGCCTGCTCTCCCCCACCGATTTCGATGCTCTCTCGATCAAGCTGTACGGCCGTCTCACCGCCGTCAACGCGGACCTGCTGCCGATCGCCGCGACCGCGTGCCTGATCGTCGGTGTGATCGTCTGGCAGCGCCGCCGCGTGCTCGACGTGCTGCTGCTGGGCCGCGATCCCGCTGTGGCGCTGGGGGTGCGGCACCGCTACGAGCTGACGCTGGCACTGGTGCTCATCGCCGTGCTGGTCTCGGTGAGCACCGCGCTGGTGGGCCCGATGATGTTCTTCGGCTTCATCGTCGCCACCCTTTCCTACCAGCTCGCGGGCGACTGGCGGCACCGCGCGACGCTGCCGATGGCCTTCCTGATCGGCGTGATCATGCTCGCCGCCGGGCAGTTCGTGCTGCACAACATCTTCTACGCCAACGGGATGCTCACGGTGATCATCGAGTTCGCCGGCGGGATCCTGTTCCTCGCCATGCTGCTGCGCCGAAAGGGGACGATGTGACCAAGACGGTCAACGACACAACTGCCCGAGCCGCGACCGTCCCCGCGATCGCCTTCGCGGACCTGACCAAGAGGTACGCCGAGACCGTGGTGCTGGGCCCGGTCACCGGGGAGTTCTCCCGCGGCGGCGTCACCGCGCTCGTCGGACCCAACGGCGCCGGCAAGTCGACGCTGCTGACGATCCTGGGCCGCCTGCTGACCCCGGACAGCGGCACGGCACTGCTCGAGGGTGTCGACATCCGCTCCATGAAGCCGACGGCGGTGGCGCGCAAGCTCGCCGTCCTCCGGCAGGAGAACGGCGTCAACGCCCGGCTGACGGTGCGCGACCTCGTCGCCTTCGGCCGGTTCCCGCACAGCCGGGGCCGGATGACGGCCGACGACGAGCGGCACGTCGACGAGGCTCTGGGCTTCCTCGGCCTGACGGAGTTCGCGGACCGCTTCCTCGACGAGCTCTCCGGCGGGCAGCGCCAGCGCGCCTACGTCGCGATGACGCTGGCGCAGGACACCGACGTGATCCTGCTCGACGAGCCGCTCAACAACCTCGACATGCGGCACCAGGTCTCGATGATGCGGCGGCTGCGCCGCGCCGCCGACGAGCTGGGCAAGACGATCATCCTGGTGGTGCACGACCTGAACTTCGCCGCCGCCTACTCGAACCGCATCGTCGCCCTGAAGAAGGGCACGATCGCGGCGTCGGGGGCACCGTCGGAGATCATGAACGCCGAGCTGCTCACCGAGATCTTCGAGACCCCCGTCGCCGTGCACGTGCTCGAGGGCGGCCCGGTCGCCGTGTACGCGGGGCTGGCCTGACGGTGCCCGCAGCCTAGACTGGCGGGGATGTCCGGATCAGTTCAGTCCGCGCTGCGCGGCTACAGCACGTTCCTGCGCTCGGCGCGGCACTCCCCCGAGGGACGCGCCGCATGGCTGGGGCTCCTCGGCGCCCTCGTGACGACGCTGGGCAGTTTCGGCGCCGGCGCGATCCGCGTGCACGACACGACGCTCGAGGCCACGCACCTGTCGTGGCTGCGGTGGGGGCACGGACTGGTGCTCAGCTCGATCCTGTTCTGGACGGGGATCGCACTCCTGGTGATCGCGTGGATCCGGCTGGGGCGCGGCGCGCTCGCGGGGCGGCTGGAGACCTCCCAGGTCGCCGGCACCGTCGCCCTGTGGATCGCACCGCTGCTCGTGGCGGTCCCGCTGTACTCGCGCGACGCCTACTCCTACCTCGCGCAGGGCGCCCTGCTGCGCGACGGTTTCGATCCGTACGTGCACGGCCCCGTCGTGAACCCCAACGGCCTGCTCGACGACGTCAGCGGCATCTGGACCACCACCACCGCCCCGTACGGTCCGCTGTTCATCCTGATCGCGAAGTGGGTCACCCAGCTGTGCGGCGACAACGTGCTCGCCGGCGTGATCGCGCTGCGGCTGGTGATGCTGCCGGGCATCGCGCTATCGGTCTGGGGCGTGACGAAGCTGGCCCGCCACTTCGGCGCGAAGCCCGCGGTCTCGCTCTGGCTGGCAGTGCTCAACCCGCTGGTGATCGTCCACCTGGTGGGCGGCGTGCACAACGAGGCGCTCATGGTCGGCCTGATGGTCTCGGGGATCGCGCTCGTCCTGGACCGCCGGCACCTGTTCGGCGTCGCGGTGATCGTGGTCGGCGTCGCCGTGAAGGGCACCGCGGCGATCGCGCTGCCCTTCGTGGTGTGGATCTGGTTCCACCACCGTCGCGAGGCGCGGCCGGAGGAGTCGGCGGCGAAGGCCTTCGGCACGGTGCTGGCGGCGTCGCTGGGCGCCTTCGCGGCGCTGTTCGCGGCGTTCTCGCTCATCGCGGGCGTGGGCCTGGGCTGGACCACGGCGCTCGCCGGGTCGATCAAGATCATCAACTACATCACGCTGCCGACCGCGCTGGCGCAGCTGTTCGCCATGATCGCCGGGCCGTTCACCGACCTGCACCTCGCGCCGATCCTCATCGTGACGCGGGCGCTGGGCATCGCGGCGCTCGCGATCACCCTGGTGGTGCTGTGGTGGCGGTTCCGGCAGAACGAGCGGCGCAACGTGACGGGCATCCTGCTGGGCCTGCTCGCGGTGTGCGTGCTCTCCCCCGCGTCCCTGCCCTGGTACTACACCTGGCCGCTGGCCGTGGCGGGCGCGTTCACCTGGTCGCGGCGCACGCTCGCGATCATCGCGGGCCTGTCCGTGTGGCTCATGGTGGTCTTCATGCCCACCGGCTCGATCGGCCTGTACTCGCTGTGGAACGTGGCCCTGGCCGTCGCCCTCGGCGCGCTGGCCGGCCGGTCGCTCCTGCGGCCCGACCCGCTGCAGGTCCGCCCCCGCCTCGGTCTGACCCCCACCCCCGTCTGAATTGAACACCGTTATGGAGAGGAAAACCGCAGGTCACCGTCTCCATAACGGTGTTCAATCGGATTAGAAGGCCATCGACTGCGCGCGGCGGATGACCTCGCGCGCGGAGTCGGTGTGCAGCAGCTCGGCCGGGCACGCGCCGAGGTCCTCCTGCGGCTCGAACAGCCAGCGCAGGATCTCCTCGTCGCGGAAGCCGCCGTCGTGGAGCACGACGAGCAGGCCGGTGAAGTGCTTGGCGATCGAGAAGCGCCCGTCGACCTCGCCGAAGAACAGGCGGGGGACGTGCAGGTCGCCGCCTCGCCGCACCGCGAGCAGCTGCCGGTCGCGCAGCAGCTGCAGGACCTTCGACTGCGACACGCCGAGGCCCTTGGACACGGTCGCGAGGTTGTAGGTGGCGGTGCCCTCGGGCAGCAGATCGTCGCTGAGATGCGGGACGGAACTCACCGTCACACTGTACCGAGCGCGGGGATTCGGCACTTCCTACCCCGGGGTCGCTAGGCTGAACTGTCGGCACCGCCCACATCGAGAGGACCCGGAGAAGGTGAACATCCCGCGCGACCGGCTCATCGGTGCCCGTATCGAGGGCCGCTACCGCATTGATGCGGTGATCGCGCGCGGCGGCATGTCCACCGTCTACATGGGCCTCGACCTGCGGCTCGACCGCCCGATCGCGATCAAGGTGATGGACCCGAAGTACGCGGCCGACGCGCAGTTCGTCTCCCGCTTCGAGTTCGAGGCGCGCGCCGTCGCCAAGCTCAAGGACCCCGGCCTGGTGGCCGTCTACGACCAGGGCGTCGACGGCGATCTGGCGTACATGGTCATGGAGCTCATCACCGGCGGCACGTTGCGCGAGCTGCTCGGCGAGCGCGGCCCGATGCCGCCGCACGCCGTGGCCGCCGTGATGGGTCCGGTGCTCACGGCGCTGGGCACCGCGCACCGCGCCGGCCTCGTGCACCGCGACGTCAAACCCGAGAATGTCCTCATCTCCGACGCGGGCGAGGTCAAGGTCGCCGATTTCGGTCTCGTCCGCGCCATCGCCGCGGCGTCGGTGACCAGCTCGTCGGTGATCCTCGGCACGGCCGCCTACCTCTCCCCGGAACAGGTGGAGTCGGGCAACGCCGACCCCCGCTCCGACGTCTACTCCAGCGGCATCCTCGTCTACGAGCTGCTGACGGGCCAGGTCCCGTTCACCGGTGACACCGCGATCTCCCTCGCCTACCAGCGGCTGCACAACGACGTCCCGCGGCCGAGCGCCGCGATCGCCGGCGTGCCCGAGGAGTTCGACGAGTTCGTCGCCCGCGCCACCCACCGCGACCCGGCGCAGCGCTACGCCGACGGCTTCGCCATGGCCGAGGCGCTCGCCACGATGGCGGACGAGCTCGACCTGCCGCCGTTCACGGTCCCCGCCCCGCAGTCGAGCGCCGAGCAGCGCGCCGCGGCCGCGATGTACGCGCAGCAGGGCGAGCCGCTGATCCCGGCCGCCGCGGAGCCCACGGGCGCCCTCATGCCGGGCCAGCCGGTGCCCGGCATGCCCCCGGTCGCGCCGCCGCACACGCTCGCGCAGCCCGCCGTGCCGCCGACGCCGGTGCAGCACACCCGTGCCGAGACCCTGCACGAGCCGCTGCCCGCCGAGAGCGCGTCGCCGCAGTGGGTGCCGCCGGCGAAGAAGCGCGCCCGGTCCTGGGTCGTCGTGGCGGTGATCGCGGCGATCTCGCTGCTGCTCGCCTTCGGCGGCTGGTGGCTGGCATCGGGGCAGTACACGTCGGTCCCGAACGTGACGGGCATGGACCGTCCGGCCGCGGAGAGGGCCATCACGAACGCGGGCCTGGACGTGGCACTCGACGGCACCTTCAGCAACGACATCACCGAGGACACCGTCACCGGCCTCACCCCCGCCGCCGGCAGCCGGATCAGCCGGTTCGGCACCGTCACCATCCAGTACTCGCGCGGCCGGCCGACGGTCCCGCAGTTCCGCGCCGGCGACAGCCCCGAGAACGTGGAGAAACAGCTGCGCGACAACGGCCTCGTGCCCAAGCGCGGTCCCGCCCAGTTCAGCCGCGACATCGCGCAGGGCGGCGTCATCGGCCTCTCCCCGACGCCCGGCACGCGCGTCCCCGTCGGTTCGACGGTGACGGTGGTCGCCTCCGCGGGCAACCAGCCCGTCGACATCCCCGACGTACGCGGCCGGACGCCCGACGAGGCCACCGCGCTGCTGCGGTCGGCGGGCCTGTCGGTGAAGGAGACCAAGCAGCAGTTCGACTCGGGCACCGAGGCCGGGAAGGTCTTCGGCACCGACCCGTCCGGCCAGGTCAACAAGGGCGGCAGCGTCACGCTGCTCGTCTCCAATGCGCTGACGGTGCCCGATGTGACCGGCAAGACCGCCGTCGAGGCGCAGCAGCTGCTGCAGCGCGCGGGGCTCGTCGCCGAACTCACCGGCGACACCGGCTCGGGTGCCGTGGTCACCTCGACGAGCCCGTCCGCGGGTGGGCGCGTGGATCCGGCGAACACGCGGGTCACCGTCACGATGGCCTCCCGGGTGACGGTGCCCTCCGTGACGGGCATGAACGTCGGTCAGGCCCGTTCGGTGCTCCGCGACGCCGGCCTGCAGGTCAAGGTCAACGGCATCTTCGCCTCCGACAAGTCGCAGGTCATCTGGCAGGACCCGGGCGGCGGCACGCGCGTGCAGGCGGGTTCGACGGTGACCGTCACGGCCTTGCCCTGATCGCCTCTCGCCGCGCCCCGCTGCGGGATAGCGTGTGCCCCATGAACCGAAGCACCGTCCTGACCCGCGTCCTCGCCCTCGCGGCGATCGGCTCGATCGCGCTCACCGGCTGCGGTACCGACTCGGGATCGAGCACGTCGTCGGCATCGTCCTCGCCGGCCCCGTCGGCGGCGCAGGGCGGCGTCTCCTCCCGGGTCGCGGCCCTGCTCGCGCAGGCCAAGGAGGCCTTCGACTCCCCCACCCGGGTCTCCACCGCCGGCAACACCGATAAGACGGTCGACAACATGGCCGTCGTCGAGCAGAAGCTGCTGGCGGCCTCCGCGCTCGTCCCCTACCGCGCCGATCTGCTGTTCAGCGCCGCGTCGGCGCGGATCGCGCAGAAGAACGTGGCCGGCGCCGTGGAGCTGTACCGCCAGGTGCTCGGCTTCGCCCCGGACGACGACGATGCGCACACCTACCTCGCGGTGTGGAACCGCTTCCTCGGCGACACCGCGGGCTCGGCCGCCGAGGTCGAGCAGCTGCGCCGGATCGCGCCCGACCGGGTCCCGGAGGTCGAGGCCCTGTTCGCGGCCGTCGACGGTGCCGTGCGCGCGCCGCTCACGGACGCCGCGCCGTCGATCGTGCCGCCGAACACCGCCATCGTGGTGCTCGGCTACGCGCTGAAGAAGGACGGCACGATGGACGCGCCGCTGATCAGCCGGCTCGAGAAGACGCTCGAGGTGGCGCGTGCCGTGCCCGCCGCCCCGATCGTGGTGACCGGCGGCGTCGAGCAGGCGGGGAACACCGAGGGCGCGCTGATGAAGACGTGGCTCGTGGAGCACGGGGTCGACGGCGCGCGGATCACCGACGAGAACTTCGCCCGGACCACCGTCGAGAACGCGCTGTACAGCTCGTACGTGCTCGCGTCGAAGCGGTCCGAGCACGCCGTCCTGGTGAGCTCCGCGAGCCACGTGCGGCGCGGCACCGTCGACCTGGTGCTGGCCGCGCGGGAGAACCTGCCCGCCACGTTCACCGTGAGTGCCGTGGCGGCGGTGGACAAGCCGCTCGCCGACCTGGCCACCCCGTCGGCCGACGAACTGCGCAGCATCTACCGTGACGCGCTGAGCACCCTCGGAATGTGGAGCTACCGGAGCGCGCCGCTGCTGCAGCGCTGACTCAGCCCCGCAGCACCCCGCGCAGGTCGTCGAGGACGGCGGGATTCTCGATGGTCGACGGGACCGCCTCGTCGCGGCCCTCGGCGATGGCGCGCATGCTGCGCCGCAGGATCTTTCCGGAACGCGTCTTCGGCAGGGCGGCGACGATCGAGACCTCTCGGAGCGCGGCCACGGCGCCGATCGTCTCGCGCACCCGCTGCACGATCTCGGCGCGCACCGTCTCGTGGTCCCAGTCGCCGCCGGCCTTGAGCGCCACCAGCGCCCGCGGCAGCTGCCCCTTGAGCTGGTCCGCCACACCGATCACGGCGCACTCCGCGACCGCCGGGTGCCCGGCGATCGCCGCCTCCAGTGCACCGGTCGAGAGACGGTGCCCCGCAACGTTGATCACGTCGTCGGTGCGGCCCATGACGAACAGGTAGCCGTCTTCGTCGAGGTAACCGCCGTCACCGGTGAGGTAGTTCCCCGGGAACGCGGACAGGTACGAGTCGATGTACCGCTGGTCCGCGCCCCACAGCGTCGGCAGCGTCCCGGGTGGCAGCGGCAGCGAGATCACCACCGCGCCTTCGGTTCCCGCCGGAACGTCCTGTCCGGCATCGTCGACGATGCGCACCCGGAACCCCGGCACCGGGACCGTGGCGCTGCCGGGCTTGACCGGCATCGGCTCCACGCCACGGAGATTCGCCGCGATGGGCCAGCCGGTCTCGGTCTGCCACCAGTGGTCGATCACCGGCACGCCGAGCTTCGCCGACGCCCACTCGTAGGTGTCCGGATCGAGCCGTTCGCCGGCCAGGAACAGCGTCCGCAGGCTCGAGATGTCGCTGCGGGACAGGAATTCCGCGTCCGGGTCCTCCTTGCGGATGGCGCGCAGGGCCGTGGGCGCGGTGAACAGGTTGCACACGCCGTGCCGCTCGATCACCCGCCAGAAGGTGCCCGCGTCCGGGGTACCCACGGGCTTGCCCTCATAGACCACCGTGGTCGCGCCGATGATCAACGGCGCGTAGACGATGTAGCTGTGGCCGACGACCCAGCCGACGTCGGAGGCGGTCCACCAGACCTCACCCGGATGCGCGTCGTAGATCGCGCGCATCGAGTAGGCCAGCGCCACCGCATGGCCGCCGTTGTCGCGCACCACGCCCTTGGGCTTCCCCGTGGTGCCGGAGGTGTAGAGGATGTACAGCGGGTCGGTGGCGGCCACCGCGACCGGTCCGGCGGGCTGCGCCGCCGCCTCCGCGGCGGCCCAATCGTGATCGCGGGAGCCGAGTTCCGCCGTCAGCTGCGGGCGCTGCCACACCACGACGGCATCCGGCTTCGCCGTGGCCGCGTCGATCGCGGCGTGCACGATGGGCAGGTACGGCAGCACCTTGGTGCCCTCGAGCCCGCACGATGCGGTGACGATGACCTTCGGCCGCGCGTCGTCGAGCCGGGCCGCGAGCTCCGGCGCCGCGAAGCCGCCGAAGACGACCGAGTGCACCGCGCCGATCCGCGCGCACGCGAGCATCGCGACCACCGCCTCGGTGATCATCGGCAGGTAGATCACCACCCGCTCGCCCTTGGTCACGCCGAGTCCGGCGAGCACACCGGCGAATTTCGCGACCCGCTCCAGTAGCTGCGCATAGGTCAGCGTGTGCACCTCGCCGGTGATCGCCGAATCGTGGATCACCGCAGGCTGATCACCCCGGCCCGCCGCCACGTGCCGGTCGACCGCGTTCACGCACGTGTTCAGCTCCGCACCCGGGAACCACCGGTACAGCGGGGCGTCGGTATCGTCGAGGATCCGTGACGGCGGCACGATCCAGTCGATCGCGGCGGCCTGTTCCGCCCAGAAGCCCTCCGGATCGATCGTGCTGCGCCGGTACTCGTCGCTGTACATACCCATACGGCCGACCCTACGGTCCGTTCCACAGGGCGTGCGTGATTTCGGCTCTCTCCAAGGGCGCGCACAGCGACGGACCGCTGCCGCTCAACGAACGCTGATCCGGCCCATGGGGTCAGGTGCGGAATCGCGCGCGGCAACGGCAAACGCGAAACAGTATGGTTACCAGACAACAGGACTTAGAAGTTGGACGACTTCATGAGCGCAACGGTCAGGTCCGATAGCCGACCCTCAAGCTTGCCCATTGCGACGTTGATACCGCTCGAATTTGCCTGCTGGGTCTGCTCTTTCGTGGCCGCGGTCAGATCCCGTACAGCGGCTGCGAGCGCTGTCACGTTCTGAGTCAAGTTTTCCACCGCGGCTGTGTTTGCAGCAACATGCTGACTGAGGTCTTCGAGAGCTGCCATCGGTCGATCCTTTCATTTGATTTCGAGCACGAAACAACACGACGCCCCCGACTACCCTATGCCGCAAACGTACGACGGTCTGATCATGAATGCCCCCGGTCTCTCCCCCCCCGAGGGGTGCATGCGCCCACCTATGAACTACGGCAGCTCGCCAACGCTCTGCGGAAGGCGCGGGGGTCGATCCCCTACCTCTATCCGATATCCCGACAACGGCGCTCTCCCTGTACCCAGGGGTACTCGCGTAGTCTCGTTGGAGCAGTGCGCGGTGGGGGCCGCGCCGGACGGGGGAATCACCATGACCCAGCCCTTGCGCGTCGGCGTGTACGTCGATGGCTACAACCTGTATTACGGCGGAAAGGCCCACTGCGGAAACGGGTCCGCGCAGTGGAAGTGGCTCGACATCCGATGGCTCGCGGAATCCGTCCTGCACGACCAGATCTCGTTCATGCACGCCTCGGGATGGACGAACGCGGCCGCGACATGGGACGGCTCCCGGATCTCGAGGGTCGTGTACTGCACCGCGCGGGTGAACCCGCATCAGAACCCATCAGCGCCGATCGACCAAGACGCGTATCTCAAGGCGATCCGCGCGCACGGCTCGGTGGACGTCATCGAGTACGGCAGGTACACGACACGGACGAAGGTGGCACCGTTGGCCGTGAACGATCGATCAACAGGTGTGCCGCGACTGGTCACATCGCAGTGGCCGGTGATGGTTCAGGCCCCCACCGGCGAGGACGTCCGGGACGCACGCTTCATGGTCTCGGTCTGGCATAACGAGGAGAAGGGGTCCGACGTCAACGTCGGATGTCACCTGATCATCGACGCGATGGCGTCGACCATCGACGCCGCGATCGTGGTCTCGAACGACAGCGACCTCCGCTTCCCTGTGGCGCACACCAGGACGTTGATCCCCGTAGGCGTGATCAACCCGCGGAACTCGCGTAACGCCGTCGGCGACCTCCGCCCGAATCACGCGCCGGGCGCCGGACCGCACTGGAACCGGAATCTCCAGCCGCATGACTTCACCGGGAACCAGCTCCCCGATGTCGTCGGACATTTCCGCAAGCCGGACATGTGGTGAAACCACGGATCGTCCGCTACTCTTGACGTCATAACCCCCCCGGCCCCTCGTGGGCCGGGATTTTTTCTGCCCGGACCACAATGGGGCCGCCGCCCTCGGCAAGGGCACGGAATAGCGGGGCAACGGCGTCTGTTGTCCCGGACCATGGACGCTGAGATACTCCGCTACGTCGCCTTCGCCGACGCACCGCACGGCGGCAACCCTGCCGGACTGGTACTCGACGCCTCGGGCCTGTCGGAGCAGGACATGCTCCGGATCGCGGGCGAGGTCGGGTACTCCGAGACCGCGTTCGTCATCGAGCGCATCGGCACGGCGCCGGGCGAGCCCCGTCGGCTGCGGGTCCGGTACTTCTCCCCTGCGGCGGAGGTGCCCTTCTGCGGGCACGCCACCGTCGCCCTGGCGTCCGCGCTCGCCGAGCGCGAGGGCCCGGGCCCGTTCGTCTTCACCACGCAGTCGGGCGACGTGCGCCTGGAGACGAGCCGGGCGGCCGACGCGGGCGAGAGTGCCGTCACCGTCGCGTTCACGAGTGTCGAACCGGCGACGAAGCCGATCCCGGACGAACGGCTGGATGCGCTCTTCGGCCTGCTGGGCCTGACCCGCGCCGACCTCGCAGCCGGCTACCCGCCGTTACAGTCCTTCGCCGGGGCGTGGCACCCGATGCTCGTACTGGCGGACCGCGAACTGTTCCACCAGTTCTCGTTCGCCCCGCAGCCCCTCGCCGAACTCATGGGCGAGGAGTGGGCCGGCACTGTCACGGTGCTCAGCCGCCTCGACGACGAGACGTACGAAGCGCGGAACCTGTTCCCCGTCGGGCGGATCACCCAGGACCCGGCGACCGGCTCGGCGGCCGCGTCGACCGGCGCCTATCTCCGGGAGATCGGAAAGGTGCCCGCGAACCGTCGAGTGACGATCCTGCAGGGCGCACACGTCGGGCGCCCCAGCCGCCTGATCGTGGACATCCCCGCCGCGGGCGGCATCACCGTCTCCGGCGGCGCAGCGCCGATCCACAACGCTTAGCCGCGCAGCATCTCCGCGACGAGGAAGGCCAGCTCCAGCGACTGTTGGGTGTTCAGGCGCGGGTCGCAGGCGGTCTCGTAGCGGCCTGCGAGGTCGGCGTCGGAGATGTCCTGCGCCCCGCCGAGGCACTCGGTGACGTTCTCGCCGGTGAGCTCCACGTGCACGCCACCCGGGTGCGAGCCGATCGCGCGGTGCACCTCGAAGAATCCCTGCACCTCGTCGACGATGCGGTCGAAGTGCCGCGTCTTGAAACCGGTGGAGGACTCGTGGGTGTTGCCGTGCATCGGATCGCACTGCCAGATGACCTTGTGGCCGGTGGCTTCGACGGCCTCGACGATCGGCGGCAGCGCGGTGCGCACGTTGCCGTTGCCCATGCGGGAGATCAGCGTGAGCCTGCCCGGCTTGTTGCGCGGGTCCAGGCGCTCGACGTACTCGACCGCCTGCTCGGGGGTGGTCGTGGGACCGATCTTCACGCCGATCGGGTTGTGGATCAGCTCCATCAGGGCGACGTGGGCACCGTCGAGCTGGCGGGTCCGCTCCCCGATCCACAGGAAGTGCGCCGAGAGGTTGTAGAGCACCTGCTGGGCCTCGGGATCGTCCGGGTTGTCCGCGAGCCGCAGCAGGCCCCGCTCGTAGTCGAGCACCAGCGCCTCGTGGCTGGAGAAGATGGTGGCCGACTTCAGGTTGCGGTCCTCGACGCCGCAGGCGGCCATGAACCGCAGACCGCCGTCGATCTCGGCGGCCAGCGCCTCGTACCGGGCGCCGGCGGGCGAGTTCGCGACGAACTCGCGGTTCCATTCGTGCACCTTGTGCAGGTCCGCCATGCCGGAGCCGGTGACGGCGCGCACCAGGTTCATCGCGGCGCTCGCGTTGGCGTACGCGCGGATGAGGCGCGACGGGTCGTGCTTGCGCACGGCCTCGTCGGGCGGGAAGCCGTTGATCATGTCACCGCGGTAGCTGGTCAGGCCCAGGGCGTCGGTGTCCGACGAGCGGGGCTTGGCGTACTGGCCGGCGATCCGCGCGACCTTCACCACCGGCATCGATGCGCCGTAGGTCAGCGCCACCGCCATCTGCAGCAGGGTGCGGATGTTGCCGGTGATGTGCGGCTCGGTGTTGTCGACGAAGGTCTCGGCGCAGTCACCGCCCTGCAGGAGGAAGGCGCGGCCGAGCGCGACCTCGGCCAGCTGGTCCTGCAGCGACTGGATCTCGGGCGCCACGGTGATCGGCGGCACCGATTCGAGGACGGTGCGCATCGCATCGGCCTGCTCCCGCGGCCAGCTCGGCTGCTGGAGCGCCGGCTTGGCCAGCGCGTCGTCGAGGCGCTCACGCAGGTCACCCGGAAGCGCCGGGAGCTTGGGGAGGGTATCGATGGGGACGTCGACGGTCCAGTTCACTGCCACGACGATCAGGTTACGCGGCGTTCGTCATCCGACGATCGCCCGGTACTTGGCCAGGTTGTGCCGGGCGTCCGCCAGCGCGTCGTGGGCATCCGACGGTGCCGCCGGCAGCGGTGGGCGACCCCGCTCGTCCCACAGCTGCTTGAGCTCGCGGGTGAACCGCGGCATGGACCGCGGCAGGGCCGTCATCGGGCCCCAGAGCTGGCACAACGCGACGTGGTCGTAGGCAGCGACCCACGCCCACAGCTCGATGTCGCCCGGCCCCGCGGTGAGGAAGTCGAGGATCCCGTCGCGGATCGCGGCGCGCGACCGCCACGACTTGCTCGCCGGCGGCGGCAGCTTCGGCAGCACGTTGACCCGCACCCAGGGCCCCGCCCGCTCGGGATCGAACTCGGTGGAGACGGCGTAGAACTCGCGCCCGTCCTCGGCGACGATGCCGATCGAGACGAGGTCTATGACCCTCCCGTCCTCAATGAATTCCAGGTCATAGAAGTACTTCACGGGGGTCGACGCTACGCTGCGCCGGTCTCGCGCTCCTCGCCCGGGACGACGACACCGTCTTTCACGTCCTGCGCGTAGACGTCGACGTAGGCCTGGCCGGACAGCTTCATCAGCTCGTACATGACCTCGTCGGTGATGGCGCGCTCGATGAACCGGTTGCCGGACATGCCCTCGAACCGGGAGAAGTCGAGCGGCTTCCCGATCCGGATCCGCACCTGGGTGGGATGCGGAAGGGTGGAGCCGGGCGGGTTGAACTTCTCGGTGTCCACCATCGCGACGGGGATGATCGGCGCGCCGGTCTCGAGCGCCATGCGGGCCATCCCCGTCTTGCCCTTGTACAGACGTCCGTCGGGGCTGCGGGTGCCCTCCGGGTACAGACCGAGGAGCTGGCCGTCCCGCAGCGCGCCGACGCCGGCGTTGAGCGCGTCCTGCGCCGCGCTCGCACTGCCGCGAACGATCGGGATGCACCCCACCGACGAGAAGAACCACTTCTTGAAGGCGCCCTTGACGCCCTTACCCGTGAAGTACTCGCTCTTCGCCAGGAACTTGATCGGCCGCGGCACCATGAGCGGCAGGAAGAACGAATCCATCACCGCCAGATGATTACTCGCGAGGATCGCCGGACCGTCCTTGGGCAGGTTCTCGACCCCGACCACGCGCGGCCGGCCCAGCAGCCGCAGGACCGGCCCGATCAGCACCCACTTGAAGATCAACCACCACATGTCGCCCAGCTCCCGGTCCGCCTGACGTGTCCGACCTCACTCTACCGACGGTGCGCCGCCCCCCGATACCCCAGCGCCGTCGCTCACCGGCTTGCCCTCCGCCATCCGGTTCAGTAGGCGTTGTGCGTCTCGCCGCCGGCTGTCGATCGTGTGCCCGAGGACGCGGAGCAGGCGGGCGTCGGCGCGACTGATCGACTCCACCGTCTCCCGCGGAACGGAGACGAGCAGTACCTCCTCGAGCGCGACGGCATCGACGAGCGACGGCTGACGGGTGAGCGCGGTCTGGCCGATGATGTCGCCGGGTTCGAGGACCCGGACCACGGCGACGGCACCGCTGTCCCCCTTGACGGTGAGCCGGATGCGGCCGGCGATCACGAGCGCCATCGTCTCGGGGACGCTGCCGGTACGCAGGACCGTCTCGTCCGTGCCGAACCGGACGAGTTCGGCGACGTCCATCACGCGGTCGGTGTGTTCGCCGGACAGTCGCAGCGTCCGATCGACGACCGCGCGCGCCGCCGCCAGATCCGCGGCGCTCGGCGGCAGGTCCTGCGCACCGTCGAGGTGCAGGCCCGCCCGCCGGGAGGCGAACCAGATCCACCGGAGAAAGGTCGCACGGGCGCGCGAGTCGTCGGACGGTGAGCGGACGGGGATCGTCGTCCGGTAGACCCCCGCACCGACCGGGACGGACGACGGGACAGCGCCGTCGGTCAGGTACGGCGACGCGGAGGCGACGGCGACCAGGGTCCGGCACACCAGATCGGCCGAATCGTGCAGATCGAACTCGGTCTCGACGGCGATCGAGTGCGCGATGCGCGCATGACTCAGGTTGGCGAAGGAGGCACCCGCCAGCACCGAGTTCGGGGTGATCTGCACCCGGGACCCGGTGTCGATGTGGGTGGCCCGCCAGTTGACCTCGATGACCCGCCCCCTGGCCGCCGGGGTGTCCACCCAGTCGCCGATGCGGAAGGGCTGCTCGAACAGCAGCAACAACCCGGACACGATCTGTCCCGCGGCGTTCTGGAGCGCCAGGCCGATGACGATCGATGTGACCCCCAGGGCGGTGAAGATGCCCCCGACGTTGGTCCCCCAGACCGACGACATGATGATCGCGATGCCTACGACGATGACGACGAAGCGGGCGACGTCGACGAAGATCGACGGGACCCGGGACCTCCAGCTACTGGCCGAGGCACCCCGGAACAGGGAGGCGCGCAGCCCGGACAGCGCGAGTATCAGCACGACGATGCCGACCGCGGTCGCGACCAGGCGCACCCCCGTCGCCTGTACCGGCATCTCCGCGGCCTTGACGAGCAGGACCAGCAGCGCGATCGAGGGGACGAGGAGGATGCGCGCCAGCTGCACCGCCGAGGCGAGCTCGCTCCCCCTCCGGCGGAGCGAGTTCTGCAGCTCGGTGAGCGCGATCAGCACCACCGGCATGCCGATGGCGACCCCGATCGCCCAGTACAGCCAACTCGATTGCAGCACGCCGCTCATCGCTCGTCCTCGTCCAGGCGCCAGATCAGCTCCTCCGTCCCGGCGACCGTGATCTCACCCACCCGCTCGAAGCCGACTCCGTCCTTGACGGCGAGCCGCACGCGATCAGTGACGTAGATGCCCGGTCCGGCCCACTTCCGCTGAGCTTCGCGAGCGATGTTCACGGTGGAGCCCCACATGTCGTACGCCAGATTCGAGCGTCCGACGAGCCCACTGGTCGCCGAGCCCGTCGCGATACCGATGCGAACCTGCAGGCCCGCGTTCATCGTCAGCGACGTGCGCTCGACGATCCGCATCATCTCTCGCGCGAAGTCCACGGTTCGCCGCACATTGTCGATCCGCGGTGTCGCGACGCCGCAACTCGCCAGATAGCCGTGATGAATGGCGCCGACCTTCTCCACCCCGAACCGTTCGGCCACGACATCGATCTCATGGACCACGCCGTTGACGAAATCCACCGCCGCTGCCGAGTCCGTGGAGGTGACGAAATCGTCCAGCCCGGTCAGCTCCGCGTACAGGACGGTCACATCATCGTGCTCATCGAAGATCGTGTCCTCGCCCTCGAGGTACCTTTCCGCTACCGACTCCGGCATGAGCGATTGGAGTAACCGTTCGTTCTCCCGGCGTTGTTCCTCGAGCAGTTCCTCCTTCACCAGCAGGCTCCGGCTCATCCCGTTGAACGCCTTGGTCAGATCGCCGTACTCGTCGTTGGACGTCACCGGCAGAACGGTGCGGTAATCGCCCGCGCTGATCCGCTCGACTCCGCCTTCGAGTGCCCGCAGGGGCTGCACGAACACGCGCGCCACGAACATCGACAACAAGCAGACGAGGAAGATGATCACGACCGTGGTGATCACCACCTTCCGCGTGAACTGCGACACGGGCGCGAACGCCTCATCGACGTCGACCTTGGCGATCACGGCCCACTGCAGGCCGGGGATGTCCACGCGACCGTAGGACTGCAGCGTCGAACGGCCGAGGTAGTCCGTGCCCACGAGGGTCCCCGGGCGACCGTGGAGCGCCTCGTCCGCCGCGCCGCCGGCCGGCTGCACGAGGACCGTCGATCCGAGGCGCACGGCACGGTCGGCCACCGTCGAATCGGTTCCGGCGGCGGCCACCTCGGCCCGGTACGCGTCCTTGTTCTCGATGAGCCGGCGCGAGTTGGACCGCATCAGGTGATCCGAACCGACGATGAAGGTCTCGCCGGTCCTACCGAGTCCGTTCTCCTCCCAGCGCCGATCGAAGGTCATGATCCGCTCCAGTTCGCCCAGGGAGACCCGCGCCGCAAGAACTCCGCCGCGTTGCTCCTTGCTGCCCACCCTGGAGACGATCCACGCGACCGGGCCTCCCGACGGCAGGTAGTACTCCTCGTCGGAGATCACCACGGCGTCGTCGGTGTTCGAATTCAGTGCGTCCTGGAACACCGCGCCGAGCCTTCCACCCGCATATGTTCCGGTAACGACGTTCGAACCGAGATCCGCGCCCTGAAGTGCGCTGTAGACGACGTCGCCGCGCGAATTCATCAGGAGGAGATCGGTGAACGTCTGCCGCGCGACGACGCTCCGGAAGAACGGTGCGTAGCGCGCCGCCGTCGCGGACCATTCGCGTTGATCGCCCGCGGGGTCGACCACGATCGGCTGATTTCCGGCATTGTTCGGAACGGTGTAGAGAAGCTGCAACGTCGCCTGCGGATTCGTCCGCGGCACGAGCGCCTCCACATTGATCTTCTCCCCCGTCGTTTCACTTCGACGATCATGGAAGTTCTTGGTGTAATAGTCCGACAGCGTCGCCTGCTGCGCGGGTGTCGGTGGCGGGGTGGATCGCAGCGCGTCGTACCCTCGCGAGAATCCGTCGAGCGCCGATTTGACCGTATCGCCGGAGGCGTAGCTCTGCACCGAATTGCGGAGGGCGGCGACGGACAGGCCCAACTGCCTCACCTGCAGTTCCCGCACCAGCGTGAGGCGATCGAACGCGGCCTGCTGAAGGGACTCCTTTCCATTCTGATGGCCGACGAATCCGACCACCGCCGCGGACACGATGCTCGTCACGAACAGCATCACCAGGAGCTTCGTTTGGATTCCTACTTTACGCAGCGGAGCCACGTACCTGGGCTTTCCGCCCGTTTTCGACGTTTCGTCGCCGCCGCGCTCGGTCTCCACGCGACCCAGGGAAATTCGCATGGTGCTAGTTATATAGTGCGACGAGGTTTCTCAGGCAGTTCCCCCCGATCACAGGAGCACGATGACGATCAACCGTAGGCAGTTCCTGGTGGGCGGGGCGGGGGTGGCCGGGGTGGCCGGAGTGGCGGCCCTCGCCGCGTGCGGGAACAACGACGGTGCCACCGCCGGCCCCCGGAACGCGGAGATGATCTTCATCGGCGGCCCCGTGATCACGGTCGATGCCAAGAACACCCGCGCCGAGGCGGTCGCGATCAGCGGGGGGAAGATCCTCGCCGTCGGCTCCCAGGCGGACGTGATGAGCCACCGGTCGAAGGACACGAAGGTCGTCGACCTCAAGGGTCGCGCGCTGCTCCCCGCGTTCGTCGAACCGCACAGCCACCCCATCCAGATCGCCGAGACACTGGGCCCGCCCGCCGTCGACGTCCGGCCGTTCGTCGTGCCGACGGGCGCCGGCGTCATGCAGAAACTGGCCGATACCGTCGCGAAGACGCCGGCCGGCACGCAGATACTGCTGTACGGGATCGACGTGGTGCTGCAGCCGGACCTGCAGTTGCCGACGCGGGTACAGCTCGATCAGCTCGCGCCGAACAACCCGGTGATCCTGGTGGCCAACAGCGGCCACGCCGCCTATGCCAACACGGCGTCGTTCGCGCTGGCCGGCATCACCAAGGACACGCCGAACCCCGTCGGCGCGGAGTACGTGCGCGGTCCGGACGGCGAGCTGACCGGTGAGGTGCTCGAGGCCGCGGCGCTCACCGCCTTGGCGACCCCGTACATCACGAAAGTGGCGCAGCCCAAGGCGTACGAGAATCTGCAGTGGGCGTTCGGCCAGCTCGCGGCCGCGGGCATCGCCACCGCCAGCGAGCACACCTACAACCGCGCGCAGCAGGAGAAGCTCTACGCCACGATCGCGGCGGACCCGAACGTCAAGCTGCGGATCCGCGCCTACGAGATCGGCACCCCGGACAACGCGAAGGACCCGAACCACAAGGCCGGCAAGCCCGTCGGGGCCGATCAGATGTTCGCGCAGATCGGGATGAAGCTGTGGGCCGACGGGTCGCCGTGGCAGGGGAACATCTTCACCTCCTTCCCGTACCTCGATACCGCCGCGACCCGGCGCATGGGGCTGGAACCGCACCATCACGGCGGAATGAACTACACGAAGGAACAGATCACCGATCTGGCGACCGCCTACATCAAGCAGGGCTGGCAATTGTCGTGCCATGTGCACGGGGATTCTGCGATCGACGTCGTTCTCGACGCGTATCAGACCGCCCAGTCCCCCGCCGCCGTCCGCTCGCGCCTCGAACACACCGGGGCGATGACGCCGGCCCAGTTCGAGCGGGCCCAGAAACTCGGCATCACGCCCAGTCTCTTCATCGAGCACGTCTACTACTGGGGCGACGCCCTCATCGACGAACTCTTCGGCGAGGAGCACGGCGCGCATTGGATGGCCGCCAATTCCGCTCTGAAGGCGGGCAATCGCATTTCGTTCCACAACGACGGCAACGTCGCTCCGCCCGATCCGATCGGCAACATCGCCACCGCCGTCACGCGGACCGCCAAGGGCAGTGGCCGCGTTCTCGCTCCGGAGGAGCGCATCACCGTGGAGCAGGCGATCCGTGCCCAGACCATCGACGCCGCCTGGCAGCTGCACCTCGACACCGAGACCGGCAGCCTCGAACCCGGCAAGTACGCCGACCTCGTCGTCCTGTCGAACGATCCCACCGCCGTCGCACCGGACAAGATCCGCGACATCACGGTGTCCGAGACCTACCTCGCGGGGAGGAACACCTTCACGGCATGAACTCGACATGTCTCACAGGAGTGGCGGGGAGTACCCGAGCGTCCACAGTATGAACCGCGAGAGCACCAGAAGGGGAGTCACCGGAGCACCCGTAACATCAACTGCCGGACAACCGAACTCATCGCCCGCCAGATACCACGGCGAGTCAGGACTGGTGATATCGCAGAACACCGCGCCCACATCACCATTGAAAACCATCATGAGATTCCGCGGATCCGGGTAATACGGCACCTTATAACCGAAACTCGCATCCTCAGCAAAATACTCGGGCTCATCGATTCCGACCCAGTCCGCCCACGATATGATTTCCGCTAGCGGCGCAACACGGTCCCCCGGCGCGCGAATATCTAGCACAAAGCCGTCATGAACGCTCTTGTAGAACTCCTGCACGCTGGCATTCATGCGCGTCAACATCGGCGACTCCACATCATGAACAGGCAGGAAACCAACGCAACCAACGCGTCCGGGATAGTCGTCAGCACTGCCCGACTGGAAGAGGTACGCCACAACGAGACGTGACTCGCCCCCTCCGCCACGCACTTCAGCGAGCGCCACATCCGCCTGCCTCACTACAGACGCAACCTCATGAAACCCCGCCCCCACCGCCTCCCACGCCCGCGAGGCGATCAACCCGTTCTCCCGGCAATCATCACCGAGTTCGGACCACCACCCCGGAACAACAGAGTCCCCCCGAACCGGAACAAGTTCGCCACCGATCCGCCGAACGCCACCCGAATTCAATCGATCAACGAGCTCTCGACTCCGCACATCAGTATCCCACCACACGATCGCCCCTACAGATAGCGTCTACCCGGCCGCCTCACATCCGACGGGCATGCCGCCACCGGCAACAGTGGGGCGGCTTCGATACGCGGAACGCGCCACGATACTTCACATGAGTGGCGGGGAATACCCGAGCGTCCGCAGTATGAACCGCGACAGCACCAGCAGCGGAGTCACCGTCGCACCAGTGACATCGACCGTCGGACATTCGAACACATCACCCGCCCGGTACCACGGCGAGTCAGGACTGGTGACATCACACAACACCGTACCCACATCTCCGTTTAAGATCATCATCAGATTCCGTGGATCCGGAAAATACGGCACCCCATAACCGAAACTCGCATCCTCCGCGAAGTACTCGGGCTCACCGATTCCGACCCAGTCTGCCCATGATTCAATATCTTCTAGTGCCGCTACATCGTCCCCCGGCGCACGGATATCCAGCACGAATCCGTCATGGACACCCTTATAGAACACCTGCACGCCGGCATTCATGCGCGTCAGCATCGGTGACTCCACATCATGAACAGGCAGGAAACCGACGCAACCAACACGTCTAGAATCGTCTCTGCCCGACTGGAACAGGTACGCCACAACAGGGCGTACCTCTCCATCTACGCCACATACTTCAGCGCGTGCTACATCCGCATGTCTCACGGCAGCTGTGATCTCATAGAACCCCGCCCCCACCGCCTCCCACGCACGCGAGGCGATCAACCCATTCTCCCGACAATCATCACCCAACTCAGACCACCACCCCGGAACACCAGATTCCCCCCGAACCGGAACGAGTTCTCCACCGATCCCCCGAACCCCACCCGCATTCAACCGATCAATGAGCTCCCGACTACGCATATCAGTATCCCACCACACGATCGCCCCTACAGACAGCGTCCACCCGGCCGCCTCACATCCGACGAGCATGCCGCCACCGGCAACAGTGGGGCGGCTTCGATACGCGGAATGCGCCACGATACTTCACATGAGTGGCGGGGAGTACCCGAGCGTCCGAAGTATGAACCGCGACAGCACCAGCAGCGGAGTCACCGGCGCACCCGTAACATCGACCGTCGGACATTCGAACACATCACCCGCCCGGTACCACGGCGAGTCAGGACTGGTGACATCGCACAACACCGTACCCACATCTCCGTTTAAGATCATCATCAGATTCCGTGGATCCGGAAAATACGGCACCTTATATCCGAAACTCGCATCCTCCGCAAAATACTCCGGTTCGCCGATTCCGACCCAGTCTGCCCACGACACGATATCTGCAAGCGCTGCAACGTGTCGTTCCCGTATACGAATATCCAGCACAAACCCGTCATGAACGCTCTTGTAGAACTCCTGTACATCAGAATTCATGCGCGTCAGAATCGCTGATTCCACGTCGCAAGCGGGCAGGAAACCGACGCAACCAACCCGCTCAGAGTCGTCGCTATCAACACCGTCCGGCGGGAAGAGGTACGCTACAACCGGGCGCGCCTCTCCACCTACTTCCCGCACTTGAGCAAGTGTGACATCCGTCTGCCTCACCACAGACGCAACCTCATGGAACCCCGCCCCCACCGCCTCCCACGCCCGCGACGCGATCAACCCGTTCTCCCCGCAGTCATCGCCCAACTCGGACCACCACCCCGGAACACCGGAGTACCCCCGAACAGGGGCGAGTTCGCCACCGATCCCTCGAACGCCTCCCACATTCAATCGATCAATGAGTTCTTGACTACGCATATCAGTATCCTACATCCACGCTACGCACCTCGCACCAGTCGCGCCGCTTCAATCAACAACGCCTTCGAAAACGATGGATCGATCGGGTTCGATGCAGGCCGGAAGTCTGGATCAGACTTCGCTTGGACGGTGACTACGTGATACTGATCAAACCACGCCTTGAAGGTAAACGAATCAATCACCTTGCCGTCGATCGTGCTTATCACACCGCGCGTTCCCTCTACGTCAGCCCCTTCGACTCGTGGAAGGTCATCGGGCTCGGTCACCAGCGCATAGGAGCCGTCGGGATACCTGAGCGACATGTCCCGACAGGAGTCGTCGGTGCGTCGAGGCAAGGCGGTGCTCGGAATTTCCTGGCTGATAATCGTAAACTGCACGCCTTTCACGGAGGCGCCCACCGTACGAACTTTTGAACCCACCGTCCGACCTGGACGAACGATCTCGTCAGCGAAACCCTGGCACGTGGTCGGCGTCACTATCGCCCTCTGTGCATTCACGGCCGCCGGAACGTCAGCCCCGAGAGTGATTTCTTTCCTCCCCGAATCATTCACGGTCACTCCCGGTGGGAACATCTTCGATACACCGTAAATGCGCGACGAATCGCGACCTACCGGTTCCTCGTCCGAGGAGCCAGTGGTCGCTATGATGACCGTTCCCCCAATCAGGCTGAGAGCAAGAACGACGACCAGCCAAGCTGGACGCTTTAGAATCCGCCTTCCGGAGGATGAAGTATTTGACACCCCTTCATCGCGCGAACTCACTCCAGCGTCACCATCAGGCTTTCCATTTTCATCACTACCGGCCATAGTCACCCTTTCTCCCTAACTAGCGAGAACAAACCCTATGAATAGGAGCGCTGCACCGCCAACAACCACAACTGCGGCACCCCCACAAACCGTCGGAGCCGCTCCACACCCTACCGCAGCCAGTGTCGGCCATGCGGGAAGCTCGATACCCGGTTTAGCGGGAACCTCAGCGGGCGAACTGGTCGGTGGATTCGATGTCGTGACATTCGGAGCCGGTGGCGCAACCACTGTCGTCTCCGGCGCGGTAGGCGCCTGAGACGTCGGCATTGTTTCAGTCGGCGGCGATACGTACGTAGTTGTGGCGGGCAGATCGCTCGTCATCGGCGGAATCGTACGATCGAGCGTGCCCGAATCCGGGTCAGCTGGTGTCACCTGAGTTCCGTCGCCGCCCGCGGAGTCCGTTGCCTCACCGGAGGATCCCGCTCCCGCGGCCTGTTTAGCCGCTCGCGCATTTGTAATCATCTTGTGAAGCTTGGGCGAGATCGCCTTTTCACGTCGACACATCTCGGCGAGCTGGTCCACAGAAATCTCAGAGTCGATCCTGTCTCTCGCGCCCCATCCTGGTCGCACGCCATACTCGGAGAAGAGATTGTCGTTCTTAGATCCGTTCCAAGGCCCGTGCAGGAACATCAAATTCGAAACATCGTCAGCTATCGCAATCTGCGCAGATAGACTCAGCCCCTTGAATCCGTCCATTCCCCACAACCGTTTCAACGGTATAATATGATCAATATGATCATCATATCCCAGCTTATTCCTCAGCCTCCCCAGCCGTTTATAGTTCGGCGCCTTCCGCGCTTCATCCTCGAATTTCAACCACTTCTGCCGGTCTTCATCACTATCGAACTTTCCGTCTGGCTTAGGGCTGAACCAAGGGTTGTCTTCACACTTGGCCTCCTCGCGCTTCTTCTTTCGTGCCGCATCGCGCTGTTCTCTGGACGTCTGGGTTTGACGATCAGACGTCTGCTCCTGCTGCCGGCCCGAATTCTGGTCTGCCTGCGGTACCGATTGATCCCCATCGACAATCGGCTTTCCATCCGCTGGCGGATTGGGGATATTCGGGGTCTGAACCCTGGGGCCGGTGTTTCCCGAATTTCCGGTGTTCCCTGCATTGGGCGAGACGGCCGGGTTGGGCGGGGCCTGGCCGGGCGCGACTTGGCCGGGAAGGACTTGACCGGGGTTGATGGGGGCCTGCGGCGCGACCTGCCCCGGCACCGCCCCCTGTCCAGATCCACTGCCGGTTCCGGGCCCGGTCCCGGGCCCAGGCGGCCATCCCGGGCCGTTCGGGTCGGCGACCGCTACCGGGACCACGTACTGCGGAAGCAGTACGTTTCCGGTCACCGCGAGCATGAAGATCAGGAACGCGGCGATCCATGGCGCCGCCTTTGATCGAGGCTTCCCCACACGCATGACGTTCCCCCCCACACTGTCAACAACATCGAACGATCCACGAGAACACTACCGCGAACTTTGCTACCTCGAAGTGTCAACCCGCGATATCGCGAATATCGCGGCGACCCGGAACCGTTTCGTGGGCCCGACTATGGGACAGCGGGAGATGCCGGCTTCAAGACAGGACGCCCGGGGGAAGGCTGCACGGAAGGCTTGGGAGCACTCGGTTTCGCCGAACCGGCGACGGGCTTGGCCACGGCGGCACCGGACGAGACAGGCTTTGCAGGGCTTGTCGGCTGTGCGCCTGCAATGCTAGCGTTGGCAGGTGCTTCGGTCACCGGAGGAGGAACATCGGCCTTGCCTGGGTTGTCTCGTTCGATCCACAACACTTTGCCGTAGGTGCTCTGGCTCGAAGTCCCCTCGGCAGTAACAATAGTGGCGGTAGCAAAAGAACGCACCTGTGCGCCGCCGAGGCAGCCGTCGAAACTCAGGCGAGTTTCTCGGATCACAATGTATGCAGATCCACCCGCAAGGTTCTTCGTAGCAATCGTGAAGTCCCGAGTTTGCCCGGCGCCGATTGTTCCAGTTATTGTTCCAGTAGTAGTGACCGTGTCACCGAAAGTGCCACTGATGCTCGGGGTGACCGACCCGTTCACTGAGCCGTTCCCCTCGCCGCCGCTGGATCCGCCGGAGCCACCCGCAGTCGCCCCGACAGTAGCGGACAAACCGGGCGTCACACTGGCGTAAACTGCGTTTGACAACGTACCGCCGATTTGCAGCGACTGAGCCTGGGCTGGGCATCCGAGTTGAACGCCGATCGTCAAACTCGCTGCCAGCACCGGACTCTTGGGCTTGCGCCTCGGATCTTTGGGCGTGATCGTCGCTTCCCCCGCAAGCTGTGACCACGCCTCATAACTGTTCAAGCCCCGACCGATCGGCAAAGTCGAACGCAGGTTCTCCGCATATTTCCACACCCTCAGGACATGGCCCTCGCGGGTCTCGATCGCGCGACTGGTATCCGCGAACAATCCACCGCGAATATCACCGGGACGGCTCGGCACATCCGGCGCCGGCGGATCCGCCGCAGCAACACCGCCAGCCAGGATCGCGCTGACCGCGACACCGACCACAGCGAGTTTCCACAGAATCCAGCGGAAATGTTGATCACGCCGCCGCCGCTCCGGCTCTCCCCCATGCCGCGCAGCGCGGTCGATCCTCTTGCTCGTCACGTTGTCCCGCTCCCTGGAGATCACATTGGCCACTTTGGCAACTCTTGTAACACTCAACCTTAGATTTAAGGTTTCTCCAAGCGCAAAGCGTGATCGTTATGGGAACGTAATCCTGAGCCCAGGCGCATACCTGCCGCACAACCGCCGCGCGGCGCTGATCAGAGCACCTGGGAGAGGAAGGTGCGCAGGCGCTCGCTCTCGGCGTCCTCGAACAGCTTGTCCGGCGGCCCGGCCTCGATGACCTTGCCGGCATCCATGAAGACCACGTTGTCGGAGACGCTGCGCGCGTAGCCCATCTCGTGGGTCACCACCACCATCGTCATCCCCTCGGCGGAGCACTCCGTCATCAGCGCGAGGATGCCCTTGACCAGCTCGGGGTCCAGGGCCGAGGTGGCCTCGTCGAAGAACATCACCTGCGGCCGCATGGCCAGCGCCCGCGCGATGGCCACGCGCTGCTGCTGGCCGCCCGACAGGCTCGACGGGCGCTTGTCGGCCTTCTCCCGCAGGCCCACCACCTCCAGCTCGGCGAGCGCGAGCTCCCGCGCCTCCTCCGCGCTCAAGCCTCGCAGCTTCCGCGGTCCGAGGGCCACGTTGTCCACGACGGACTTGTGCGGGAACAGGTTGAACTGCTGGAAGACCATGCCGATCCGGCGGCGCAGCTCGTCCGGATCGTCCTTCAGCACGGAACGACCATCGAGCAGGATGTCGCCCGACTGGGGCTCGTGCAGCCGGTTGAGCACGCGCAGCAGCGTCGACTTGCCGGACCCGGACGGTCCGATCACCGTCGTCGTGGTGCCGGCGGGGACGTCGATGTCCACGCCCCGCAGCACGTGGTTGGCGCCGAAGGCGAGGTGCAGGCCCTTGCCCTCGAGCGAGACGGGCACGATCGGCGTCTTGCCGGGCACGGACGGCGCGGCGGTCTGGTTCTCGGTCACGGCGGTCAGCCCTTCTCCACGGCCAGGTCGAGCTCGACGGGGGTCTGCTCCCGCTTGCCCGAGCGCAGCCGCGCGTCGATGTAGTTCACCAGGTGGGTCAGCGGCACCGTCAGGACCAGGTAGAACAGGCCCGCGGCCACCAGGGGCGAGAGGTTACCGGTGTTGGCGTTGAGGTCACGACCGACGGCGAAGAGCTCGCGCTGCGTCGCCAGCAGGCCGAGGAAGTAGATCAGCGAGCTGTCCTTGATCAGCGAGATGAACTGGTTCATCAGCGCCGGGAGCACCCGCCGCACGCCTTGCGGGATCACCACGAGCGACATCGACTGCCGGTAGCTGAAACCGATCGCGCGCGCCGCCTCCATCTGGCCCGACTCCACCGACTGGATGCCGGAGCGGAAGATCTCGCCGATGTACGCCGCCGCCAGCAGGCCGAGGGCCACGGCGCCGAGCCAGTACGGATTGTTCCCGGTGATGTCCTTGACCACCGGCCCGATCCCGAGACCGAACAGCAGGATCACGACCACCGCGGGGAGACCGCGGAAGACGTCGGTGTACACCCGGGCCGGCCAGCGCAGCCAGCGGGTGCGGGAGATCCCCGCCACCGCGAGCAGCAGCCCGAGCACGGTGCCGATCAGGCCGGAGACGACCGCCAGGATCAGCGTGTTCGGCAGGCCCGTCTTGAGCAGGTACGGGAACGCCTCGCGGTAGAGCTTCCAGTCGAAGAAGGTCTCGCCGAGCTGCGCGAGGGTGCCCTTCTGCTCCGTGGCCCCCGACGGTGCCGGCTTGTCGGCCGCGTGCTGCTTGGCGATCGCCGCGAAGTCGGGCAGGTGCGGCGCGGGCGCCGCCTTCGACCCGGGCTTCCAGCCCTTCGGCATCTCCCGCGGGGCCCAGTCCGTGTACAGCTTGGCGTAGGTGCCGTCGGCGATGATCGCGTCCAGACCCGAGTTCAGGGCGTCCACCAGGGGCTGGTTCCCCTTCGCCACGGCCCAGCCGACGAAGTTGTTCACCGAGAAGGTGTTCTCCACGATGGCCGTGCCGTCGCTGGGCTTGACCTGGCCGTCCGCCTGGGCCGACGGTGCGATCCACGCGTCGATCTGGCCCGAACGCAGGTTCGCGTAGGCGGTGGCGTAATCGGGGTACTGCACCGGCTGCAACTTGAGCACGTTCCGGACGTACTCGTCCTGCACCGTGCCCTGGACCACGCCGATCCGGTTGGCGGCGGTGAGCTTGTCGAACCCGGTGAGCGGCGAGCCGGACTTCACCACCAGGGAGAAGTAGCCGAAGTCGTAGCCGTTGGTGAACGCCACCGTCTGCCGCCGCGCGTCCGTGGTGGTGATGGACGACGAGCCGACGTCGTAGCGCTTGGTCGCCACGGCCGAGAGCAGGCCCGAGAACTCGGTGCCGGAGAACTCGATCTTCAGGCCCAGCTTCTGGGCGATCGCCTTGAGCAGCTCGTTGTCGAAGCCCGTGTACTGGCCGGTGGCCTGGTTCAGGCAGATGCTCGGCGGGGCGTCGCCCAGGGTCCCGACGGTGATCGTGCCCGGCGTGATCAGCCCGAGCGCGTTCTTATCGATGGACTCCAGCGGCACGACGCCCGGCGTCGTGTACTTGTCGACGTCCTGGTTGCCCGCCGCGGCGAGGTTGACGGGCGCCGCCGATGCGGACGCCTCACCGGGCGGGGAGCACTTCCCGGGGTCGGGCGCGGCGGCGGCGATGCCCGCCGGCGACACCAGTGCGAGAAGGAGTCCGAGCAGCGGGATCACGGCGAGAAGCCGGAGGCCTCCGCCCGTTCTGGGTGCAGTCACGCGTGAACCTTACGGTGTTTCCGATCCCGAGACGATATTTTGCATCGCGCATGATCCCAACTCAGCGGCCCAGGACCGCGTCCCGCGCGAGCGCGGCCGCGCCGAGCATGCCGGCGCGTTCGCCCAGCTCCGTCGCCCGGATCCGGGCTTTGCGGCGGTACCGTCCGCCGGTCACCTGCTTGGCGTAGTGCTCGCGCGCATCGTCGAGGAACAGGCGCGAGGACGCGCCGACACCGCCGGAGAGCACGATGAGGTCCGGGTCGAAGACGTCGCTGACCATCGCCAGGCCGATGCCGAGCCACCGCGCGAGCTCGCCAACCGCCTCCTGCGCCACCGGATCGCCCGCCTCGGCAGCGGCCGCGACCTTGCGCCCCGTCAGCGAGCCGGGATCGTCGGCCAGCTCCCGCGAGAGCAGCACCCCCCGCGACCCGGAACCGCCCATCAGGTCGATCGCCGTCTCCACCAGCGCGGTGCCGCTGCAGTAGCGCTCCCAGCACCCGGACTTGCCGCAGTCGCACGGCCGGCCGTCGGGCATCACCTGCAGGTGCCCCAGTTCCGGCGCGACCCCGAAGGCCCCGCGGTAGATCTCGCCGTCGATGAGCAGCCCCGCGCCGATGCCGGTCCCCAGGGCGACGACGCAGGTCACGCGCGCCTGCCGGGCCGCACCGTGGACGAACTCGGCCCACGCGGCGGAGTTCGCATCGTGCTCCATGACCACCGGCAGACCGATCCGCGCGGCCATCTCGGCGGGCACCGCCGCCTCGCGCCACGGCAGGTGCGGGGCGAAGGCGACCCGCTGCCGCGCGGGATCGAGGAAGCCCGCCACGGCCAGGCCGACGGCGCGCACGTCGTGCTCGACGCACAACTCCTGCACGACGCGGTCCAGGCACCGTTCGAGGGCCGCGGCGCTGCGCGGCGTCTCGGCCCGCGCGGTGTCGATGACGGTCCCGTCGTCCGTCACCACGCCGGCGCGGACCGAGGTGCCGCCGATGTCGATGCCGATCGTCAGGGTCATACCGGGGGCTCCTCCTCGGGGCTGGACAGCCGGACGTCGATGCGCTCGTACCCGCCGGCCTGCGACGACGGCGCGGTGGGCGCCGCGCCGGGCTCGGCCGGCTCCGCCGTGCCGGTTCCGTTCACCGTCGACAGGTAATCGGCGGCGACGGCCGCCGCCGCCGTCCGGGCACTGCCCAGCAACTCCTCCGCGAGCCGCAGCAGGTCGGCGAGCACCTCGTCGGCGAAGTGCCCGAGGGACTTCGAGGCCTCCACCGCGAAGGGCTCGATGTGCCGGGCCACGGCGCCGCCGAGCGCGCACAGCCGGCAGGAGCCGGGATCCCCGTCGGGATGCGCGGAGTGCTCGGCGAGCGCCGCCGCGATCCACGGGCGAGCCGTCTCGAACAGGCGCGCGGCGGAGGCGAAGAACTCCTCCGACGGGTCGGGAGTGGGGTCAGCCACGGGGCCACACCTCCGGATCGGGGACGAAGGTCACGCGCAACTCCCCCTCCTCGTAGGTGGCGCCCGCGACGACGCACCGGCGCAGCACCGACGGTAGCCGCAAGCGCCGCCGCACACCCTGCGCTTCGACGACGACATCCTCCTCGACGCGGCCCAGCCCGATCGTGGTGGGGTCCACCAGCGGCAACGCGATCGACCATTCGTACCGCGCGTCGAGCCCCGGGCCGCCCAGCGCACGGACGGCGGGCACGGGAACCACCGCGGGCGCGGCGTCGAGGATCGCCCCCGCGTCCCAGTCGAGCGCGGCGGCCTGCGCAGCGGTCCGGAGCGGCTCCGCGGCCTCGGCCACCTCGATGACGGGACGGTCGAGCTCCGTCGCCACCTCGGCCAGCGCCTCGCGCGCATCGTCCTGCGCCGCCACGCGGGCGCGCACCAGCCGGACCGCGGGGTGCGGCAGGTCCAGCGCGAACCGGTCGTCGACGTCGATCAGGCGACTGAGTACCAACGCGACCGGCCGCAGGCCCAGGACCTCGAGCGCCGCGAGTTCCGCGCGCGCCAGAGCGGGACGGCCGCCGTCGCCGGTCGTGACGTGCACCAGTTCGAGCACCGTCCGGTCGGCGACGAACGCGGCCAGCCGGTCGGCGAGCCCGGCGAGGGGTTCGGCGAGGAGCAGCGCGGCCAGCGCACCCGCGGCGGGCCCCGACGCCGGGCCGGACAGCCGGACGTGCCGCGGCCAGACCCGCTCGAGGTAGGCGGCGAGGGACGCGGGTGCGGTGAGCAGGGAGACCAGGCCGTCGAAGGCCGGACCGTCCACCACGACGGTGCGGTACTCCCCGGAGTCGACGTGCCCGCGGACGGCGCGGAGGACGAGAACGTGCTCGGCGTCGGCGAGGCCGGTCAGCTCGGGCGGCTCGAGGGCGAACGGGTCGAAGCCGGACGCCCCGCCGTCGGCCTCCCCGAGCCCGCGCCCGGCGCGGACGGTCGCGGACAGGCTCCCCCACCACTGCGCGAGCAGCTCGACGGGGTTGAGGTGCACGTGGTCGAACGGGCCGCTCCCGTCCGCCAGCAACGGATCGACGGTCCGCCCGACGGTGACCAGCAGCGCGCGGCCGCGTTCGGCGGCCCGGGCGGCGAGCGCCGTCGCCACGGTGGTCCGGCCCGCTCCCCCGGCGCCGGACACCAGCAGCAATCGGGTCGCGGGGCCCTGCGCGGGCATCAGGATTGCGCCGCCGACTCGCCCTCGACGTGGCGCTTGAGCTCCCGCAGGGCGGTGTCGGTGATCGCCTTCTCCGCCTTGCGGCGGAGCATGCCGAGCATCGGGATCTGCAGGGTGACCTCGAGCGTGTAGGTGACGGTGGTGCCGGCGCCGTCGGCCGTCGGCGTCAGGTCGTACCGGCCGTGCTGCGTGCTCTGCAGGGTGCTCGCCGCGAGGTCCCACTCGACCGACCGACCGCCCGGAGCCCACCGGTACTCGAGCTCGTAGGTGTCGCGGAGGAAGCCCTCCTCCAGGACGAAGCGCACGCGCCGGGGCATGCCGTCCGCGGTGGTCTCGAGCACGGTGACCTCACGGGCCGCCGACACCCACTCGGGGTAGCGGTCGAAACCGGAGATCGCGGCCATGATCGACTCCGGCGGCGCCGCGATGACGATGGATTCGCGGGTGCGGTCCGCGTCAGACACGCTCCACCTCCCCGACCGCGGGACCGCCCAGGACCCGTCCGTCCTCGGCGGCGAACTTCACGTCGAACATCACGTCGTGGCCGCGGACCCGGCGCTCGCGCACATCGGCCGCGATCCGCTCGGGCGTCATCGGGCCCTTCGGCTCGGCGTGCAGGAAGTAGTGCAGCAGGCTCCCGTCGAGGTGGGGCTCGATCCAGAACTCCGAGGTCCCGGTGACGGCACCGTCGACCTTCCACCGGATGCCGAGATCGCCCCGGTCCTCGGTGACGGTCAGGCGCAGGTCGGGGAACCAACCGCGCCACCGCTGCGCGCCCGCCATCGCGGCGGCCACGGCACTCGGGTGGGCGGCGACGAAGGCGACGTCGGCCACTTGGATGGTGCTCACCTCCTAAGCTTCACACATCCCCCCGCCGGGCGGACGGTGCCGGGTCCGTTCGAGTTCGGAACGGGCCCCGCGCAAGCTCGGAACGGGCCCTGTGCAGCGGTGTAAGGTTCCCCACAAAACCGTCGTTTGCGACCCGGAGGATTCGTGCGCGAGATCAGCGTCCCCGCCAACTACACCATCGACCCCTCGGCCTCGACGGTCGATGTCGTCTTCGACGTGGCCCGCACGGACCCGGACAGCGTCCGCGTCAAGCGCCTCGTCGCGGGGAACTGGGAGCCGGTGACCTCCAAGCAGTACGAGCGGGAGATCCTCGGCGTCGCCAAGGGACTCGTCGCGCAGGGGGTGAGGCCCGGGGACCGGGTGGCGCTGGTGTCCTCGACGCGCTACGAATGGCCGCTCATCGACTTCGCGATCTGGGCCGTCGGCGCCGTGACCGTGCCGGTCTACGAGACCAGCTCCTCCGGCCAGATCGACTGGATCCTCGAGGACTCCGACGCGGTCCTGCTGATCATCGAGGGTCCGAAGCAGGCCGCCGAGGTCGCGGAGCTGACGGATCTGCACAAGGTGCAGCGGGTCCTGCGGATCGAGCCGGAGGAGGGTGAGAAGGGCGCCGTCGAGATCCTCACCGCCGAGGGCGAGGGCGTCACCGACGAGCAGGTCCACGCGGGGCGCGCCGATGTCACGGCGGACGACCTCGCCACCCTGATCTACACGTCCGGCACCACCGGGCGTCCCAAGGGCTGCGAGCTCATGCACTCGAACCTCATGAGCGAGGCCGATGCGATCCTCGCCTCCCCCTTCGGCGACGCGATCCGCGGTGGTTCCAACGTCATGTTCCTGCCGCTGGCGCACGTGCTGGCCCGCGCCGTGAACATCGCCTGCTTCAAGGGCGGCGCGGTGGTCGGCCACTTCAACGACACCAAGAACCTGGTGCCGCAGTTCTCGGTCTTCCAGCCCACACTGATCCTCTCGGTGCCGCGCGTCTTCGAGAAGGTCTTCGCCTCCGCGCAGCAGAGCGCCGTCGACGGCGGCAAGGGCAAGATCTTCGAGGCGGCCGTGCAGACCGCGATCGAGTACAGCCAGGCGCAGGACACCGGCGGCGCGGGCCTGATCCTCAAGGCCAAGCACACGCTCTTCGACAAGCTGGTCTACGGCAAGCTCAAGTCGGCGCTCGGCGGGAACTGCAAGGTCGCGATCTCGGGCGGCGCGCCGCTGGGCGCGCGCCTGGGCCACTTCTTCCGCGGCGTCGGCGTCACCGTCATGGAGGGCTACGGCCTCACCGAGACCACCGCGGCCATCACGGTCAACGTGGCGGGCGCGCAGAAGATCGGCACCGTCGGGCGTCCGCTCGGCGGCCAGGCGGCGAAGATCGCCGAGGACGGCGAGATCCTGCTCAAGGGCTCCGTGGTCTTCCGCGGGTACTGGCGCAACGAGGAGGCCACGAAGGCCGCCATCGAGGACGGCTGGTTCCACACCGGCGACCTGGGCTCGATCGACGACGACGGCTTCCTGTCGATCACCGGGCGCAAGAAGGAGCTCATCGTCACGGCGGGCGGCAAGAACGTCTCGCCCGCCGGCCTCGAGGACGCGCTGCGCAGCAATCCGCTGATCTCGCAGGCCATGGTCGTGGGCGACGCGCAGCCCTTCATCGCCGCGCTGGTCACCATCGACCCGGAGGCCTTCCCGCAGTGGAAGGAGGCGAACGGCAAGCCCGCCTCCGCGACCGTCGCCGACCTGCGCAGCGATCCCGATCTGGTGGCCGAGATCAACCGCGCCGTCGCGGTCGCCAACGACACCGTCTCCAAGGCCGAGGCCATCAAGAAGGTGCGCGTCCTGCCGGAGGACTTCTCCGAGGAGACCGGCGAGATGACGCCCACCATGAAGGTCAAGCGGAACGTCGTCTCGCAGAAGTACGCCGACGACATCGCCGAGATCTACGCGTAGGACCCCCGACGACGGACCGCCGCACCGGACTTCCGGTGCGGCGGTCCGCGTTCTCCGGTTCGACGGTGCCCGCGGGCTCAGTACGGGCCGAGCAGGGTCTGCAGGCGGTGCCCGAGGCGCCGCCAGTCGAAGTGCTCGGCGACGAGCTCGCGGCCGCGCGCGCCCATCGTCGCGGCGCGGTCGGGGTCGGCGAGCAGGCCGGCGACGGCGTCGGCGATCGCCTCCACGTCGCGGCCGGGCACGACGTGGCCGGACTCCCCCTCCCACACCGTCTCCGGCGCGCCGCCGGAATCGCCGGCGACGACTGGCTTTCCGGTCGCGGACGCCTCGAGGAAGACGATGCCGAGGCCCTCGACGTCGAGACCCGCGCCGCGGGTCCGGCAGGGCATGGCGAAGACGTCGCCCAGGTTGTGGTGCGCGGCGAGTTCATCGAACGGGACCGTCCCCGTGAAGACCACCTGCTCCTCGACGCCGACGCGCCGCACCAGCGCGTGCAGGGTCTCCGCGTACGGGCCGCCGCCCACGATCACCAGCTTGGCGCCGGGCACCTGCTCCCGGATCCGCGGCAGGGCGCGGATCAGCATGTCCTGCCCCTTACGCGGCACGAGCCGCGACAGGCACAGCACCACGGGCTCGTCGGCGCCCAGCCCGTACCGCGCCCGCAGGGCCGCGCGGGCGGCATCGTCGGGCTTGAAGACGTCGGTGTCGACGCCGGGCGGGAGGTGCTCCAGCGCGGCCCGCGGGCCGAAGGCTGCGGCGAACCGGCCGCGGGTGTACTTGCTCACGAACGTGGTGACGTCGGTGGTGTCGCCGATCCGGCGCAGACAGGCGCGCGAGGGTTGCAGCATCGACCAGCCCACCTCGTGGCCGTGCGTGGACGCGACGGTGCGCCGCGCGCCCGCGTCCTTGAGCGGGGCCCCCAGCAGGGCCAGCGGCGCGGCGGCACCGAACCAGACGGTGTCGATGTCGAGGCCGCGCACCAGGTCGCGGGCGCGGGCGAAGGCGTCCGGAGTGGGCAGCAGCAGCGTCGTCGGGTGCCGGACGACCTCGAAGGGCTGCGCCGCGTCGTACTCCTCGCTGCCGCGCCAGCGGGAGGCGTAGACGACGATCTCGTCAGCGGGCAACTGCCGGACGAAGGCCTGGAGGTAGGTCTGTATGCCACCGGGCCGGGGCGGGAAGTCATTGGTGACCAGCAGCGTGCGCGGCATGGTGACCAAGCCTAGCTAGTAGCGGACCGCCGACTTGTAGGGGCCCGCCGCGTCGACCGGGACGACCTTGACGGGCACACCGTAGGTGGACGCGTGCACGACCTTGCCGTCGCCGATGTACATGCCCACGTGCGTGGCGGCCGAGTAGTAGACGACGATGTCGCCCGGCTGCAGCTGATCGCGCGACACCGGCCGCCCGCCGGCCAGCTGCGCCTGGGACGTGCGCGGCAGGGACTTCCCCGCCTGCTGGTAGGCCCACACCATCAGGCCCGAGCAGTCGAACTGGCCCGGACCGGTGGCGCCGAAGGAGTAGGGCGAGCCGATCCGCGTCAGCGCGGCGCGCACGGCCGCGAGCTCGGCCGTGCTCCCCGCCGGCACCTTGCTCGGATCGAAGGGGGTCGGCGGGCCGATCAGCGTCTGGCGCTGCGCACCGGTCAGGCGGTCGTAGATGGCCTTGATCCGGGCGATCTCCTGGGCCAGGCGCGACTTCTTCTGCTTGAGATCGGAGACCTTGCGCTCGGCGTCGGTGCGGGCTGACTCGGCCGACTTCGCCGCCTCCGACGCGCGGGTGGCGGCGGACTCGGCGGCGGCCTTCGACTTCTTGTAGGCGTCGACCGTGGCCACGACGTCCCGGTTGATGAAGTCGAGGGTGGACATCTGGTCGAGCATCTGCTGCGGAGAATCGCTCACGAGCAGCGCGTACGTCCGGTTGGTGCGCGCGCCCTTGTAGTTGGCGACGATCACGGCGTCGATCTGGGGCTGCAGCGCCGCCTGCCGCGCCTGCACGGCGGCGATCTCACGCTTCGCCGCGACCAGGGTCGCGTCCGCGGCGCGTTTGGCCGCGGCGGCCTTGTCGGCCTCCTCCTGGGCGGCCTTGGCCGCCTCGTTCGTGCCGGAGGCCTGCTCCGAGAGCGCCTGGTACTGCTTCAGTGCGGCGTCGGCCGTATCGGGATCGGCGGTGGCGCTCCCGACCACGGTCAGGCCCGCGACGAGGACGAGCGCCGCCGACGCGGCGGCGCCGCGCGCGGCAGAAGAGCGGGGATGGAACGTCGATGACACGGCCGAGCGAGTCCTTCCGAAGCTGGAGCGCGATTGCGAGGGCAATCGTTGCCAGGTTACGTCAGTACCGACGAGCGGAGTACACGGACATCTCGTTGAGGGGGCTCACCTTGACGGGGATCCCGTAGTTCACCGAGTGCACGACCTTGCCGTTGCCGATGTACAGCGCGGCGTGGCTGCCGCCGTTGTAGATCACGATGTCGCCGGGCTGCAGGTCCGAGATCGGCACCGAACGCCCGCCGCCGAGCTGGCCCCAGCTGTCGCGGGGAACCGTGATTCCGGCCTGCTTCATGGACCAGTAGACCAGGCCCGAGCAGTCGAACGAGTTGGGGCCGGCGGAGCCGTACGAGTAGGGCAGGCCGGTGCGCGACAGTGCCGCCTGGACGACCTGGGCCTTGGCACCGCCGGGCTGCACACCGGCGACGGTGGTGATGCCGGGCTTGGGGGCGATGGACACGCCGCTGACCACATCGGGGCGCGCGGCGGTGTTGCGAGTGGCCACGGTCTGCGCGGGCTTCGCCGGCGCGCCGGGCTTCCCCTGCGCCGCAGGTGCCACGCCGGGCTTGACGGCGGCCGCCGGAGCGGGCTTGACGGCGGGCTTCGCGTTGGGCGCCGCGGGGACGGGCGCTCCGGGGGCCGGAACCGGCGCTGCGGGAGCCGGCGCGGGAGCTGCGAAGGCGGCCGTGGGGGCCGCGAACGTACCGATGGTCACGGCACCCGCTGCCAGTGCACCGCGGGCGGCGGTGGCGCCCCGGCTGGGCTGCGGCTGAAGTCGGTGTTTCGCCACGAAGCGATTCTCCTAAGTTTCTTCCCGACCGCCGACCGAGTTAGCTGACGGGTTCGGGCGAGGAAGATGCCCTACCCCGGAGGCGTGAGCCTCCGGCGATTCACCCCGGATAACACGTGTGGGTCCCCGGCGAGGCCGTGCGGCCTCTTAGGCGGTGACCTCGGGAGACGGGGCGGTTTTCGCCCCGGGCACCTCCGCAAGGTCTCAGAAAGATTACGAAATGGAAACGCACCTGTCTAGCCGAACGCGCCGAATCCGCCGTGAAAGTTCCCCGGGGTTCCCCTGGGGGCGCCCGTCATCCGGCGCGTTTCACCTGGTCAGGAACGATTCGCAGGCGCGGCAGCATCCCCTCGCCCGCGAACGCCGCGATGGCCTCGCGCAGGCCCGGATCCGCCGTGATCGTTGAACTCTCAACCCGCTCCTCAGGGACCCGCGGCCGTGTCGGACCGGACGAGGGGACGGACGGCGCGGCGACGACCACCGGGCCGAGCAGCAGCCCCACGGAGCAGTCGCCGCACGCCCGGGGCCGGGCGGGGCAGACGGAGCAGTCGACATGCAGTGCCATGGTGTTTCCCTTCGTCATCGGTCTCGATCGGCTGCGACGCTAGCCGCACCGACTGACATGTTTCGCGCGCCCGTTCGGTCGGGCCGAACCTGTCGGTGGGGTGTTCTACGGTCACGGCATGCAGCTGAGCCTGGACGAGTGCGCGACGGATGTCGTCGATCCGCCGCTGCGGGAGGTGACCTTCGTCGTGGTCGATCTGGAGACCACCGGAGGCTCCCCCACGGGCGGCGATGCGATCACCGAGATCGGTGCGGTCAAGGTGCGCGGCGGCGAGGTGCTCGGCGAGTTCGCCACCCTGGTCGATCCGGGACGGGGGATCTCACCGCACATCACCCACCTCACCGGCATCACCACCGCGATGGTCACCGGCGCCCCGCGGATCGAGTCGGTCCTGCCGTCCTTCCTGGAGTTCGCGCACGGCGCGGTCCTGGTGGCGCACAACGCCCGGTTCGACCTCGGCTTCCTCAAGGCCGCCGCGGCCGCTACCGGCACGCCGTGGCCCAAGCCGGCGTCGCTGTGCACGGTCCAGCTGGCTCGGCGGGTACTCACGCGGGACGAGGCACCGTCGGTCAAGCTCAGCGAGCTCGCGCGGCTGTTCCGTACCGAGACCACGCCCAACCACCGCGCGCTCGACGATGCCCGCGCCACCGTCGAGGTACTGCACGGGCTGATCGGCCGGGTGGGCAACCAGGGCATCCACACCCTCGGGGAGCTGCGCGGGCACCTGCCCACCGTGACCCCGCAGCAGCGCGCCAAGCGCCACCTGGCGGACCCGCTCCCGGAACGGCCCGGCGTGTACCTCTTCCGGGGGCCGGGCAACGAGGTGCTCTACGTGGGCACGTCGGGGAACCTGCGCCGGCGCGTGCGCAGCTACTTCACCTCCGGGGAGACGCGGGGCCGGATCAAGGAGATGGTCGGCCTCGCGGAGCGGGTGGACCACGTGGAGTGCGCGCACGCGCTCGAGGCGGCGGCGCGGGAGCTGCGCCTCATCGCGGCACACACTCCCCCGTACAACCGCCGGTCGAAGTACCCGAAACGCGGCTGGTGGATCTGCCTGACCGCGGAGCCCTTCCCCCGGCTCGCCGTGCGCCGGGCCGCGCCGCCGGGCACGCCGTGCATCGGCCCGGTCCGTTCGCGGACCGACGCGGCGGATCTGGCGGAGCTCCTCGCGGAGACCTGTGGGCTCCGCACGTGCGCCACGCGGCTGCGGGCCGGGGCCGTGCACTCCTGCGCCCTCGGGCCCGACGGGGCGCGTCCCCTCGGCGGGTGCCTGGCCTCGACCGCCGCGCCCGAGCCGGCGGCGCTGTACCGGCCCCGGGCGGACCGGGCGACCGCGGCGCTGACCGGCGCCTCGTCGGAGGTCTTCGGCGCGCTGGAGGCGCGCCTGGCGGCGCTGGCGGAGCGGGAGTTCTTCGAATCGGCGGCGCGGCTGCGCGATCGTGCGGCCCGGCTGGTCGACGCGGTGGCCCGCTCGCACGCCCTGCTCGCCTTCGCCGGCGTGGCGGAGCTGTCGATCGCCCACCCGGACGGTAGCGGCGGCTGGGAGCTGTCGATCGTCCGGCACGGCCGGCTCGCGGCGGCCGGGGTCGCACCCCGCGGGGTGCCCCCGATGCCGGTCTTCGAGCGCCTGCGGGCCGGCGCGGAGGCGGTCTACGAGGCCGGCGGTGATCCCCTGGCCGCGCCGGACGTACCCGACACCCTCTTCCCGGCCGACATCCTGCACGGCGCCAGCCCCGAGGAGGCCGCGCTGCTGCGCCGCTGGGCGCTGCGCCCGGGGACGCGCATCGTCGACGTGCAAGGCGCGTGGGCCGAGCCCGTCTCCGGCGCGGGCCGCTGGCTGGAGTGGGCCGGGCGCGCCTCCGAGGCGGGGCGCGACGCCCGCGCGGCGGCGGCGCATCCGCGAGGGACGGCAAGGCAATACAGTGAGGAGGTCACGCATGCCGCGTGAGTAGAGCGAACGAAAGGCCGCGTACGTGATCACCGCGATCGTCCTCATCAACGCCGACGTGCACCGCATCCCCGAAACCGCGCAGGCCGTCGCGAACGTCGAGGGCGTGACCGAGGTCTACTCGTGCGCGGGAGACATCGACCTGATCGCGAAGGTGCGCGTGCGGCACCACGACGAGATCGCCGCGGTGGTCACCGAGAAGATCAACCGCATCGACGGCGTGGCGAGCACGTCCACCCACATCGCCTTCCGCGAGTACTCCTCGGCGGACGTCGACGCGGGGTTCGACATCGGGAACTGACCGGGGACCGACCGCCCCGCCGCGGCCAGTAGGTCAGTAGCCGCTGTGGCTCACCTCGGCGGCGTCGGCCTCGATCCCGAAGTCGGCGGCCTGCTGGACGATCTTCTGCGCGCGGGCCAGCCGCGGCAGGTCCGAACCGTCGGTGATCTTGCCGCCCGACTTCTCGAAGGCGTCGATGAAGCCGTGCGCCCAGGAGACGTCCGCGTCGCTGGGGCTGAGCCCGGCGTTGATGATGCCGGCATGCTCGTGCGTGAGGCACAGCTTGCCGGACATGCCCATCTCCTTGGCGTGCGCGGTGCCGGTCGGCAAGTGCGTGACGTTGAGCGTCGGGCCGTCGATCGGAGCGGGCAGCCGCGCGGCGCGGGAGGCGATCACGAGCTGCGAGCGGGCGTAGGCGAGCGCGATGGGATCGTCGCCCGCGGCGGTGTCCCGCTTGAAATCGCCGGTGCCGAAGGCGATCCGGAAGGTGGACGGGGCGGACGCGATCTGCGCGACGTTCTGCACGCCGCGCGCCGTCTCGACCAGGGCGAGAATCCGGGTGCCGTCGGCCAGGCGGTCGGCGGTGTCGTCCAGGTGGCTCGCGGATTCGGACTTCGCGAGCATGATGCCCTCGAGGCCCTCGCAGTGCTTGAGCGCGGCGCAGTCCTCGCTCCAGAACTCACTGGCGGCGTCGTTGATGCGCACCCAGGCCCGATGACCGGTGGTCAGCCATTCGACGGTGTCGAGCCGCGCCTGCTTCTTGTCGTTGGCCGCGACGGCGTCCTCCATGTCGATGATCACGGCATCGGCCTCGCTCGCCTGGGCGATGGCGAACAACTCGGGATGCGAGGCCGGGACGAGCAGCCAGGAACGGGCGATCTGGGGGGAAACGGTGCGCTTGCTCACCCGCATCAGTTTAGTCGGCGAGCGCCCTGAAATTCCACGAAACGGAATTCTATTCCGAAATATCGGCGACCGCGGCGCCGTACGCGGCGACGAGCGCGTCCGCCTCGACGAGCGCGCTGTACCCGTGGGCACCCGCGCCGAGGGCCACCGTCGCCCCGGCGATCCGCTCGTCGACGTACACGGGCCAGCCGCCACGGGCGCCGACCGGGGTGATGGTGCCGCGCTCGTAGCCGGTGGCCTCGAGCGCCTCGTCCGCGGGCGGCATCGCCAACCGGTTCACGCCGACCACGGCGCGCAGTTTGGGCCACGCGATCGACCGGTCGCCCGGGACCAGTGCGAACAGGTAGTCACCCTCGCCCCTCCGCACGACCAGGGACTTGACCAGCTGCGACGGCGGGAGGTCCATGAGGGCGGCCGCCTCCTCCAGGCTGCGCGCGGCGGGCCGGGCCCGGACGGTCACCGTCAGGCCACGGGAGGCGGCGTCGGCGCGCATCCGGTCCAGCCCCGTCTCGCTCACGCGCCCGCGATCTCCTGCGACAGCGCGACCCAGCGGTCGAGCAGGGCGGCCGCCGCGCCCGAATCGACCGCCTCGGCGACCCGCGGCAGGTGCGCGGCGAGCGCGTCCTGCACCGGCTCCCCCGCGGTCAGGCCCTCGTAGGCCGCGACGGCGCCGGCGGAGTTCAGCAGGACCGCGTCGCGCACGGGTCCCCGCTCGCCGGCGAGGAAGGCGCGCGCGATCGCGGCGTTGACCGTCGCGTCGCCGCCGCGCAGGTCCTCCATCGTCACCCGCGGCAGCCCCAGCTCGCGCGGATCGACGGACTCGACCCCCACCCCGTCCTCCTGCACCCGCCAAACCGTGGAGGTCGACGTGGTGGTCAGCTCGTCGAGGCCGTCGTCGCCGCGCACGACGATGACGTGGTCCTGCCCGCCGCGGTCGGCGAAGGCCTGCGCGACGACGGGCGCGAGATCGGCGAAGGCGCATCCGACCAGGCCCGCGGTGGGCCGGCCCGGGTTGGCCAGCGGGCCGAGCACGTTGAAGACCGTCGGGATCCCGATCTCCTTGCGCGTGGCGCCCGCGAAGCGCAGGCCCGAGTGGAAGACGGAGGCGAGGCAGAAGCCGATGCCCAGCTCGGCGGTCGTGCGTGCGACACCGTCGGCGTTCAGCCCGATCGCCACGCCGAGCGCCTCCAGGCAGTCCGCGCCGCCCGACTTCGACGATGCCGCGCGGTTGCCGTGCTTGAGCACCGGCACGCCCGCCGCGGCCACGACGATCGAGCTCATCGTGGAGATGTTCACCGAATGCGAGCGGTCGCCGCCGGTGCCGACGATGTCGACGGCGCGCGCCGCGAAGGGCACGGGGGTGGTGAGCGAGAGCATGACATCGGCCAGCGCCCGCACCTCGACGGGCGACGGGCCCTTCATCTTCATCGCCACGCCGAACGCCGAGATCTGCGACGGGGTGGCACCGTCGCTCATGATCTCGGTCATCGCCCACCGCGCCTGCTCCGCGCTCAGATCGCGCTGGGAGGTGAGCTCGGTGAGAACCGTCGGCCAATCCATGCCCACAGCGTAGTGGGGTGGTTCAAGCGGGTATCTGGAGCACCTGCCACAACACGGCCCGCCCGCCGTGCCGCGCGGTCACCCCCGCCATCCGCGACCGCTCCTGGGAGACGTGCAGTGCGTCGACCTTCTGCACCCGCGCGACCACGACGGTCTCCATCCCCGCCGGGCCGGGCGCCCCGGCACCGTCGAAGGCCACCCGCTCGTAGCGGTCCTGCGCGACGAGCCGCAGCACCTCGCCGACCTCGCCGGGCGGGAGTTCGAGCACGTGCCGCAACACGCTCTGCGCCTCGGGATCGAAGCCCGGGGCGGCATCGAGGACCGACGACGCGGCGGCCGCGTCGTCGTCCGATCCGGCGACGGGAACCAATCCGGGGTGCTCGGGCGTTAACTCCTCGACGGTGCGCGTGGAGAGGCGGCCCAGCAGCCGTCCCAGGCGGGTCCGCTGCTCGGGTCTGCCGTTGAGGTCGTAGGGCAAGGTGCGCCTTATCTGCCGGTGGATAAAAAGTCGCTGACGTGGCACTTCGGGTGTCCGAACGGGAGGCCGGGGGCCTGCCCGTGACATTCGACGCGCCCAATCTTCGACCCGGGTAGGCATTCGATACTACGACCGGTCATACTTGCGAGGTGACTAGCGCCGCACCGACCTCAGCTACAGCCATCACCCAGCGCGTGCACTCACTCAACCGGCCCAACATGGTCAGCGTCGGGACCATCGTCTGGCTGTCGAGCGAGCTCATGTTCTTCGCCGGGCTCTTCGCCATGTACTTCGTGGCGCGAGCCGGCGCGGGGGAGAACGGATGGCCGCCCGCCGACACGAACATCAGCCTGGCCGCGGCCCTGCCGCCGACCATCGTGCTGATCGCCTCGTCGGTCACCTGCCAGCTGGGCGTCTTCGCCGCGGAGAAGGGCGACGTCTTCAAGTTCCGCATCTGGTACGTGATCTCGCTGATCATGGGTGCGGCGTTCATCGCCGGCCAGCTCCACGAGTACTACACGCTGATCGGCGAGGGCATGACCCTCAGCTCGTCGGTGTACGGCTCGGTCTTCTACATGGCCACCGGCTTCCACGGCCTGCACGTGATGGGCGGCCTGGTGGCCTTCGTCTTCATCCTGGCCCGCAGCCGCGCCTCGAAGTTCACGCCCGCCCAGGCGACCTCGGCGATCGTCGTCAGCTACTACTGGCACTTCGTCGACGTGGTGTGGATCGGCCTCTTCGCCGTCATTTACATCATTCGCTAAAGACGTTTATCTCAGTCGCCATCACAGAGGGATAGCAGATGAGTTCAGCCAACTTTGAGCCCGCCGGCGAGGGAGGCGAGCCCAGCGGCGCGGAGCGCACCATCGCTTCGGGCGCGGGGCCCGACCGCGCCACCGCACAGAAGGCCCGCAGGCAGCGCAAGCTCCGCCGCAAGTTCGCGAGCGGCGCGCTGCTGGTCGGCGGCCTGCTCGCCGCGGGCGGTGTCGCCACGATCGCCAGCCCCACTCCCCAGGTCGCCATCGCCGACGACTTCGACGCCGCGCAGGTGGAGTCCGGCAAGCGCCTGTACGAGACCTCGTGCATCAGCTGTCACGGCGCCAGCCTCGAGGGTGTCAAGGACCGCGGCCCGAGCCTCGTCGGTGTCGGCGACGCGGCCGTGTACTTCCAGGTGCACTCGGGCCGCATGCCCGCGACCGTGAACTCGGCGCAGATCGTACGCAAGCCCGCCAAGTTCGACGCCAAGCAGATCGACGCCATGGGCACCTACATCCAGTCGATCGGCGGCGGACCGTCGATCGTGTGGGAGTACAACCCGGACGGCTCGATCAAGCGCAACGAGAACGGCGATCGCGTCATCGCCCAGGACTCGCTGCGGGGCAAGAACCTCGGCGCCGGCGCTGAGCTCTTCCGCCTCAACTGCGCCTCGTGCCACAACTTCACCGGCCGGGGCGGCGCCCTGTCCAGTGGCAAGTTCGCACCTCCGCTGGATCCCGCCAACGAGCAGGAGATCTACGCCGCGATGCTGACCGGCCCGCAGAACATGCCCAAGTTCTCGGACCGCGCACTGTCGCCCGAGGAGAAGAAGAACATCATCGGCTTCATCAAGAACGTCGGCGAGACCCAGTCCCCCGGCGGCTCCGGCATCGGCGGCTTCGGCCCCGCTGCCGAGGGCATGGTGATGTGGGCTACCGGGATGATCGCCGTGGTCGGCGCCGCGATGTGGGTTGGGAGCAGGAATTGACCGCCAAGCCGTTGAACAACGTCCCCTCGGACGACGAACTGGACAACCTCTCGCACGACGAGCTGGTGAAGCTCGGTACCAACCTCGACGGTGTCGAGCTGGTCTACCGTGAGCCGCGCTGGCCCGTCCCGGGCACCCGCGCCGAGAAGCGCGCGGAGCGCACCGTCGCCCTGTGGTTCGCCCTCGCCGGCGTCTTCGGCGCCGCGCTGCTCGGTGTCTTCCTGTTCTGGCCGTGGAAGTACCAGGGCATCGACGACGCCCACTACTGGTGGTACACGCTCTACACCCCGATGCTGGGCATCACCTTCGGCCTGTCGCTGCTCTGCGTCTTCGCGGGCACCGTGCAGTTCACGAAGAAGTTCATCCCGGAGGAGATCGCGGTCCAGCAGCGGCACGACGCCGGCGGCTCGTCCAAGCTGGACAAGAGCACCACGGCGGCCCTGTTCAAGGACGCGCTGGAGACCTCCACCCTCCCCCGCCGCAAGATGATCCTGGCCTCGGCCGGCTTCGGTGTCGGCGTGCTCGGCCTGGGCGCCGCGGCGGGCTTCATCGGCGGTTTCATCAAGAACCCGTGGGCCAAGCGCGACGCATCGCCGCTGTGGCACACCGGTTGGTCGCCGTACTGGAACTCGCTGGAGAACGACTTCTCCCACGAGCTCAACCACGAGACCGTCTTCCTGCGCAGCGACGTGGGCGATCCGTACAAGGTCAAGCTGGTCAAGGCCGAGGACCTCGACGCCGGCGGCATGATGACCGTCTTCCCCTGGCGCGTCTCCGACGGCTTCGGCGAGACCGAGGAATCGCGCCTCAAGCTGCTGCACGGGCTCAAGGGCATCCGTAACCCCGTCATGCTGATCCGCCTCCGCCCGGAGGACGGCGTCCGCGCCATCAAGCGGCAGGGTCAGGAGAGCTTCAACTACGGCGACTACTGGGCCTACACCAAGGTCTGCAGCCACTTCGGCTGCCCCACGTCGCTGTACGAGCAGCAGACCAACCGCATCCTCTGCCCCTGCCACCAGTCGCAGTTCAACGCGCTCGAGTACGGCAAGCCGATCTTCGGCCCCGCGGCCCGTGCGCTCGCGCAGCTGCCGATCTCGGTCAACGAGCAGGGCTACATGGTCGCCAACGGCGACTTCATCGAACAGGTCGGACCGGCCTTCTGGGAGGCGACGCACTGATGACGACACTCGGCGAGCGCGTCGGGCACCAGGCCAACGAGGTGGACTCCCGGTACCACCTCGCGCCCGGTATCCGCCGCCAGATCAACAAGGTCTTCCCCACGCACTGGTCCTTCATGCTGGGCGAGATCGCGCTGTACAGCTTCGTGATCCTGCTGCTGTCCGGCGTGTACCTCACGCTGTTCTTCGACCCGTCCCTGGCCGAGGTCCACTACGAGGGCGCGTACGAGCCCCTCCACGGCGTCGCAATGTCGCGCGCCTACGCCACCACCCTGGACATCTCGTTCGAGGTGCGCGGCGGCCTGTTCGTCCGCCAGATCCACCACTGGGCCGCGCTGATGTTCGCCGCGTCGATCATCATCCACATGGCCCGCATCTTCTTCACGGGTGCCTTCCGCCGCCCGCGCGAGGCCAACTGGGTCATCGGCTGCGCCCTGCTGCTGCTGGCGATGTTCGAGGGCTTCTTCGGCTACTCGATCCCGGACGACCTGCTCTCGGGCACCGGTGTCCGCGCCGCCATGTCGGGCATCGTGGTCGGCCTGCCGGTCATCGGTACCTGGCTGCACTGGCTCATCTTCGGCGGTGACTTCCCCGGCACGCTCCTGATCCCCCGCTTGTACGTCGCGCACATCCTGCTCTTCCCGGGCATCATCCTGGCGCTCATCGCCGGGCACCTCGCGCTCGTCTGGTACCAGAAGCACACGCAGTTCGCGGGCCCCGGCCGCACCGAGGAGAACGTGGTGGGTGTCCGCATCCTCCCCGTCTTCGCGGTCAAGACCGGCGCCTACTTCGCGGCCACCTTCGGCATCCTCGCCCTCATGGCCGGCGTCTTCACGATCAACCCCGTCTGGACGATCGGCCCCTACGATCCGGCGAAGGTCTCCGCAGGTTCGCAGCCCGACATCTACATGATGTGGACCGACGGCCTGGCCCGTCTGTGGCCGGCATGGGAGCTCTACTTCTGGGGTCACACGGTCCCCGGCGCGGCGTTCGTCGCGATGATCGTGGGCCTGATCATCACCCTGATGTTCATCTACCCCTGGGTCGAGAAGAAGCTCACCGGCGACGATGCGCACCACAACATCCTGCAGCGTCCCCGCGACGTCCCGGTGCGGACCGCGATCGGTGCCATGGCGCTGTCGTTCTACATCCTGCTGACGCTGGCCTGCGTGAACGACATCATCGCGCTGAAGTTCCACATCTCGCTGAACGCGACCACGTGGATCTTCCGCATCGGTCTGGTCATCGTGCCGCCGATCGCCTACTGGCTGGCCTACCGGTTCTGCATCGGCCTGCAGCGCGCCGACCGCGCGGTGCTCGAGCACGGCATCGAGACCGGCATCATCGTCCGCCGCCCGAACGGTGAGTTCATCGAGCTCCACCAGCCGCTCGGCCCGGTCGACGACCACGGTCACGCCGTTCCGCTCCCGTACGAGGGCGCTGTGGTGCCGACCAAGGCGAACCAGCTCGGCGCAGCGGGCAAGCCCGGTACCGGCTCGTTCCTGCGTCCGGACTCGCCCGAGGAGCAGCGCGACAACGCCGAGCGCGATCACGCGAACGAGCTCAAGGCGCTCGAGGCCCTCAAGAAGGTCCAGGACAACGGCGGCAAGATCGACGTCGAGTAAGTCCTGACACCAGCCACTGCGGCCCCTCCCCCACTTCGGGGAGGGGCCGCAGTCGTCTCCGGGTCCCGACACGGCTCGGCGGGCCCCTCCCCTACCCCGCGGAGACGATCAGTGCATGCGGCGGCCGTGCTCCATCCACGTCCCGCGAACCTGCGCACACCACGCGCACATCCGCGAACCGGGCACGCCTGTGCGCACGCGGCACAGGCGCACAGCAGCGTCGGGTGCGCAGATGGTCCGCGCAGGAGCCACGCGCACGGCTCCAGAGCGGAAACGACGGTCACCGCCGAGCCGGAGGCGGGCCGCCGGCAGGCGGCCCGACCGATGTCACACCAGGCGGCGACGGAGCAGGTAGCTGCTCTGCCCGACGGGCGCCCCGGGCTCGCCGAGGCAGACCTCGTGCCAGGCGTCGTCGACCGCGGTCAGGCCGCGCTCGCGCAGCTGCACGTCGAAGGCCTTCGACGTGGGCGTCAGGGCGGCGGACCAGCGGCCGTCGACGCGGGTCTGCAGGTACGACGATGCGGGCAGGTCCAGGCAGTGCACGCGGGCGAGGCTCATCCCCTTGCTGACCTCGAGCTGTTCGAGCACGTCCCCCACCTCGGCCTCGTCGATCCAGGCGGGCCGGCGCAGGAGCAGCGTCCAGCGCGCCGTGTCGGTGTCGTGGGGCGCCACGTCGCCGCGGAGGCGTTCGAGCGGCGGGACGCGGAAGTCGCTCCGGACGGAGCCGTCGGTGCCGGGGGTCTCGCGGCGCGCGAGGAACTTGTTGCGCACCTTGACGCCGTAGGCGGCCGCGTAGAGGGCCTCGGCGGCCGCGCGGAAGTCCTCGGAGGTGCGCGGGCTGCCGACGGTGTCCACGGCCAGGTAGGCGCGCTCAGGGGCGGCGACCACGCCGATGTGCCCGACGGTGCCGTACGCCCCCGCCCCGTAGCCCTCGGACTCGTGCTCGGCGAAGTCGAACTTGCGCTTCGGCGCGACGACGGTGCCGCCCCGCCCCCGGATCTCGTCGGCCGTGAGCTTACGGACGGACAGTCCCGGCTTGCCCTGCGTCATGGGTGCATGCAATCACGCCGTAGCGACGGTCCGGTGAACGCAGACGAAAGAGCGACGCCCGCCCCGGTGAACTGAGTCTCCTCAGGCCGGGGCGGGCGTCGCCGACGGGTCTTGCTAGTGCTTCTCGGGTCCCTTGTGGTACTCGAAGACGAGGCCCCAGGCCGCGCCGACCACCAGGAAGCCACCGACGACCCACAGCCAGTACAGCTGCAGGGCGACAGCGATGCCGACGACGGCCACCGACGCCGAGAGCAGGATCGGCCACCACGAGTGCGGGCTGAAGAAGCCCAGCTCACCGGCACCGTCGGAGACCTCGGCGTCCTCGTAGTCCTCGGGGCGGGTGTCGACGCGGTTGGAGACGAACCGGAAGTAGGTGCCGACGATCAGCGTCAGGCCGCCGGTCAGGAACATGCCGGTCACACCGACCCACTCCACGGCGCCGTAGCCGTAGCCCGGGCCCCAGACGGCGGTCACGACGGTGTACAGGATGCCGGCGAGGAAGAAGAACGCGGTGAGGAACTCGAAGAGTTTCGCTTCGACCTTCATGGGGTTACTTCACTCCTTCTGCGTTGACGGGAGCGGTGTTGGTGCCCGAGGCTTCGCGGCCGGTCCGGCGGGTGTCGAACGGGAAGGTGCTCGTCGAGACGCCCACCTCGCCGATGGACTCGAGCGCGGCGGCGTTGTCCTTACCGGCCTGACGCGCCTCGATGTACTTCTTGAAGTTGTCCGGCGTCACGGCGCGGATCTCGAAGTTCATCATCGAGTGGTAGTCGCCGCACATCTCGGCGCAGCGGCCCACGAAGGCGCCGGGCCGGTCGATGCTGGACACCTGGAACTTGTTCTGCGAGTGGTTCTGCACCGGGTTCGGCATCACGTCGCGCTTGAACGCGAACTGCGGAACGTAGAAGGAGTGCACGACGTCGGCCGACGCGAGGTCGAACTGGATCCGGGTGTCGGTGGGCAGCACCAGGACGGGGATCTCGGCCGTCGAGCCCTGCACCTCGACGGTGCTGAACTTCAGGTAGTCGCGGATGTCCTGGAAGCGGCCGTGGTTCGGGCCGCGCTCGGGCTGCACCTCGACGTGGCCGTGCTCCTTCATCTTCGCGGCCTCTTCGTTGAGCTTCGCGAGATCGGGCTGCTTGCCGTACGGGTTCTCCCGCTCGAGCTTGATCTTGGTACCGCCGAGGGTGACCTCGCGGTACGCGAAGCGCCAGTTCCACTGGAAGGCGGTCACGTCGACCGTGACGCCGGGGTTGTCCTCGAGCTTCTCGACCTTGGTCTGCACGATGACCGTGAAGTAGAACAGGATCGCGATGATCAGGAAGGGCACCGCGGTCAGCGTCAGCTCCAGCGGCACGTTGTACGCCGTCTGCCGGGGGAAGTCCTCCGAACCGGCCTTCTTCCGGTGGAACGTGATCGTCCAGAACGTCATGCCCCACACGAGAACGCCGAGAATCAGGGCGGCCACACAGGACCAGCTCCACAGTTCTGTCATGTCGCGGGCCTGAGGAGTCACACCCTCGGGCCAACCGAAACGCATCACCTCGTCGGCCGAGCAGCCCGCCAGAGCGAACATGCCAGCGACGAGCCCGGCGGCCAGAACCAGGCGCTTACGCCAGGACGCGGCCCCACCGTGGGCGTTACTTCCGGGTGCCAATGTCGCGCCTTCCTGCTGAAACACGGTCAGTGCTACGGGGCCCGATCCGGACCGCCTCCCCCGTCCGGGAACTCACGGCCGGGGCTGCACGTTCCCCTTGTACTACGCAGCGTAGACCAACGGGGCGGGGTACACGTTGCGGGGTCGGCAAATGGCGCGGCGTTTCGCATGCCCGCAGCTCGGGCCTGCGCTGTTCCGGCTGGAGGAGCCGTTCCGGCATACTGGTCCACCGTGTGTGGCCTTCTGGGATTCCTGTCCGCCGACCGACACGCGGGCGACGTCGTCGACGCGGTGACCGCTGCCGGCCGCTGCATGCGGCACCGCGGCCCGGACGAGACCGGAGGCTCGTGGCACGACGACGACCTGGCGCTCACCTTCAACCGGCTCTCCTTCATCGACATCGAGCACGCCCACCAGCCGCTGCGCTGGGGCCCGCCGGAGAACCCGGACCGGTACGCGCTGACCTTCAACGGCGAGATCTACAACTACCTGGAGCTGCGACAGCGCCTCGCCGAGGAGTTCGGGGCACGGTTCCGCACCGAGGGCGACGGGGAGGCCATCGTCGCCGGCTTCCACTACTGGGGCGTCGACGGCGTCCTCGACCGCCTGCGCGGCATGTTCGCCTTCGCCCTCTGGGACACCGAGCGCCGCGAGCTCACCCTGGCGCGCGACCCGTTCGGCATCAAGCCCCTCTACGTCGCGACCGGATCGAAGGGCACCGTCTTCTCCAGTGAGAAGAAGTCCGTCCTGGCGCTCGCCGACGATGCCGGGCTGACGCCGGGCCTGGATCCGCGGGCCGTACAGCACTACACGGTGTTGCAGTACGTGCCGGAGCCCGAGTCGATGCACCTGGGCATCCGCCGGCTCGAGTCCGGTTGCTACGCCACCGTGGTGCCGGGCGGGAAGGTCGAGGGCAGGCGCTACTTCGAGCCCCGCTTCCCGGTCAAGCCGCTGACCGGCGGCCTGGAGTCGGCCGAGGCGAAGGCGATCTACCGGGACATCGCGGACGCCCTGCGCGACTCCGTGAAGATGCACATGCGCGCGGACGTCACCGTCGGATCCTTCCTCTCGGGCGGCATCGACTCCACGGCCGTCGCGGCGCTGGCCATCCAGCACAACCCGGACCTGATCACCATCACCACCGGTTTCCAGCGGGAGGGCTACAGCGAGATCGACGTGGCCGCGGAGTCGGCGGAGGCGATCGGCGCGCGGCACGTCGTGAAGACGGTCTCCCCCGAGGAGTTCCGGGACGCGATCCCCGCCATCGTCTGGTACCTCGACGATCCGGTGGCCGACCCGTCGCTTGTGCCCCTCTACTACCTGGCCAAGGAGGCCCGCAAGCACGTCAAGGTCGTGCTCTCGGGCGAGGGCGCCGACGAGCTCTTCGGCGGGTACACCATCTACAAGGAGCCCCTGTCGCTCGCGCCCTTCGACCGCCTGCCCGCGTGGGCCCGCCGCACCGCGGGGAGGATCGGCGACCGGATGCCCGAGGGACAACGCGGCAAGTCGCTGCTGCAGCGCGGCTCCCTGCCGCTGGAGGAGCGGTACTACGGCAACGCGCGCTCCTTCAACGACGCGCAGCTGCGCTCCGTGCTGCCCGGCTTCCGCGAGGAGTGGACGCACACCGACGTCACCGCCCCGATCTACGCCAAGACCCGCGGCTGGGGCCCCGTCGAGCGGATGCAGCACCTGGACCAGTTCACCTGGCTCCGCGGCGACATCCTGGTCAAGGCCGACAAGATGACGATGGCCAACTCCCTCGAGCTGCGCGTGCCCTTCCTCGACAAGGAGGTCTTCCGCGTCGCGGAGACCCTGCCGGCGGACCTCAAGCTGGCCGGCGGCACCTCGAAGTACGCGCTGCGGCGCGCGCTGGAGGAGATCATCCCGCCGCACGTGCTGCACCGGAAGAAGCTCGGCTTCCCGGTGCCGCTGCGGCACTGGCTGGCGGGCCCGGAGCTCTACGACTGGGCCCGGAACGTCATCGAGCAGTCGCAGACCGACGAGTGGATCGACCGTCGCGCGGTGCTCGCCATGCTCGACGAGCACCGGGCGAAGGCCCCCGAGGGCTGGCCGGGTGGCACCGACCATTCCCGGCGGATCTGGACCGTCCTGATCTTCATGATCTGGCATGGCATCTTCGTCGAGGATCGCATCCACCCGCAGATCGACGAGCCGGTCTACCCGGTGCGCCTGTAATCGGTAATACCCACCCGAAAACGGTCGAATCGGTAGGGTCCTCGTGGTGGACTCCGCGATTATCGGTGCAGCGGTAAGACTTTCGGGTTGCAATACCGTCGACGGGTTCTGGCGAGCCCTCTCCGACGGCCGCATCGGCACGGAACCGATCGGGGACCGCGATGCCCTCGCCCACGGCGTCTCCGCCGCCGACCTGGCCGACCCCCGGTACGTTCCCATCGGTACCCGGATCGACGACGCCGGCGCGATCGACCTGCACAGATTCCGGCTGCCCCGCGGGGAGGCGGAGCTGATCGACCCGCAGCAGCGACTGGTCCTCAAGCTCGCCGCCGAAGCCCTTCAGGTATCGGGCGTCGACCCGGCGGAGTCCGTCGTCGGCACGTTCAGTTCGGTCTCCGCGCCCACCTACCTGCTGCGCCGGCTCGCGCCCCGGCTCGGCGGCGCCGCGATCCCCTACCCCGCCCTGCTGGGGAACGACCCCGCGTTCGCGGCCGCTCGGGTCGCACGCAAACTCGGCCTGACGGGGCCGGCCCTGGCCGTGCAGAGCGCGTGCTCCTCCTCCCTGATGGCGGTGCACCAGGCGACGGCCGCGCTCGCGCAGGGCGACATCGACGTCGCGATCGTCGTCGCCGCCTCCCTCTCCGTCCCGGGCGTCTCGGGCTACATCGCCTCGGGCGGGGACGTGCTCTCGCCGTCCGGACGGTGCCGACCCTTCGACGCGCGCGCCGACGGCGTGGTGCCCGGCCAGGGCGGTGCCGCGGTGGTCCTCACGCGCCTGCACCGGGCGGTGGAGCAGGGGGCGGACGTGCTCGCCGTGATCGCGGGCACCGCCGCCAACAACGACGGTGCCGCCGCCGGCTCGTTCACGCACCCCCACCCGGGGAGTCAGGCGGCGGTGCAGGAGGCCGCGATCGCGCGGTCCGGCATCGCAGCGGAGCGGATCCGCTACGTGGAGACGCACGGCACCGGCACCGCCCTCGGCGATCCGATCGAGATCCGCGGCCTGGACCGGGCCCACGGCGCCGGTCCCCACTGCCTCCTGGGGTCCCTCAAAGCGAACTTCGGGCACCTCGACGTGGCGGCCGGGGTGGCGGGGCTGCTCAAGGCCGCACTGGCCCTGAGGCACGGGACCGTGCCGCCGCAGCCGGATTTCGGCGCCGCCCACCCGGCGCTCGGGCTCGAGGACACACGGTTCGGGATCGCCGGCGCCGCGTCGGCCCTGCCCGAGGGTGCGGCGGTCGCCGTCAACTCGTTCGGGATGGGCGGCGGCAACGTCTCCGCGGTCCTGGTGCCCGCTCCTCCGCGCCCCGCGCCGACGGAGGCCGGCGGCACCGTCGTGCTCCGGGCGCCGTCGGAGGCGACGCTCCGCGCGTACCGGTCGCGCCTGGCCGAGGCGCTGCGGGGGCGGAGCGACATCGGCGTCGCCGATGTCGCGCTCACGCTGCACCGGCGGGCGGAATCCGGGAACCACACCGTCGCCGTGCACGCGGAGACCCTCCCCGACCTCGTGCGCGCGCTCGAGGCACCGTCGGACCCGGAACCGGCACCGCCGGGCCCCGCCCCGGCCGGGGGCCGGTTCGCGCTGCTCCCGCCCACGCCGTTCGACGAGACCCACGTCGACCTGCCGCCGGACTCGGGGGCGACGAGCGGCCCGGCGATGACCGCGCGCGCCGAACCGGCCGACGGCGCGGTCCGCGAGGCGGTCCGGGCCGCTTTCGTCTCCGCGCTCGGCATCGAGGACGACGGGGACGTCGCGGACGACGAGGACCTGCGCGCGGCCGACTTCATGGATGCGGGCGGCGAATCGGTGATGCTCGTGGAACTGGTCGCCGGGCTCGAGACCCGGTTCGACTGCCGGATCGACTTCGACGCGCTCGACGCGGCCACGACCGTCGGCCGGATGATCGACGTCCTGGTCGGGCAGATCGAGGGAACCGGCACCGCCGAACCCGTGACGCTCGTGCGGTACGGGGACTGGAGCAGGCCCGGTCCGCGCTGGCTGCTGCATCCGCCGGCCGGCGGGACCACGCTCGGGTACCGGCAGCTCGCGCGCGACCTCGGCGACGCCCCGATCGGCGTCTTCACCGTGCCGGCCCGGGATCGGTCGATACCCGAGATCGCGGCCGACGCTCTCGCCGCGATCCCGGCCGACGTCCGCGGGCCGCTCTGGCTGGGCGGCTACTCCTTCGGCGGCACCGTCGCCGTCGAGATGGCGCTGCAGGCCGAGCGGGACGGGACGGAGGTGGCGCACGTCCTGCTGCTGGACGCGTTGTCGCCGGACTCGTACCGGACTCCCGTCGAGGCGGTGGACGACGATGCCCACCGGGACGCCGCCGTCCGGGTGGCCCAGCGGTTCACCGACCTGGACGCGAGCCACCTGCGGGACTTCACGGAGCGCTGGCGCCGGCACCACCGGGCGCTCGTCGGCTATCGCCCGGCGGGCCGGATCACGGCGCCGGTCACGGTCTTCCGCGCGGCGGAGGCCGATTCCTCGGGCGTCCTGCCGGCGCTCGGGGTGCGTCCCGCGCACGACTGGGCCCCGTACGTCGACGGCCCCGTCACCGTCGTCGACGTCGCGGGCGATCACTATTCGATGCTCGCGGACGACGGGCACCGGGCGGCCCTGCTCCGCCGGTGGCGGACCGCGCTGCCGCCGGACCGGCCGGATGCGGTGCTCCCGCCGTCGCCGGCGCAGGCCCGCATCGCCGCGGCGCAGTTCGCGCGCCCGGCGGACCCGGCGGCGAACATCGGCGCCGTGCTGGAGTTCACCGGGATCGACCCGCACCGGCTGGCGACGGCGATCGCCGCGGTCGCGGCCGCGACCGGCACGGTCACCGACACCGTGGCGTGGACCGCGGGCGCCCTGGTCCGCGTGCCGCACCCCGACGCACGCCCCGACGTCCCGGTCGTGACCTACCCGGACCGGGCGGCGGTGCTGGCGACCGCGGAGCGGGTGTACGACTCGGTCTTCGCCCCCGACACGTGGCCGCAGTTCCACCTCGAGGTGGCCGTGTGCGGGGAGCGGACGTTCGCGGTGCTCGTCACCTCGCACCTGGTCACCGACGTCTTCGGCTGGTACCTGACGGTGCTCGACATCGCCGCCGCCTACCGCGACGGCGCGGCCTGGGAGCCGCAGCACGACGTGGCGCCGCACGAGATCGCGCCGGGCGAGGTGGACGAGCCGGCGGCGATCGCGCACTTCGCCGCGCTGCTCCCGACCGCCTCGCCCGCCCCGGCATGGGCGCACCGCGCCGGGGCGGCGCCACTGTCCGGCACCGACTCGACCACCACGGTCGACGGTGCCGGCGCCGTCGCCGCGAGCCGGACGCTCGGCGTCCGTCCGTTCTCGTTCCTCCTGGCGGCGCACGCCGTCACGGCGGGGTGCCTCGGCGCCGGCCCCGTGGTCACGGTGTCGGTGCCGTTCGCGAACCGCCGGTCCGGCGCCGACGCGGCGAACCACCGCGGGGTGCTGGTGAACTCGCTGCCGGTGGTCGTGGACGTGTCCGGACCGGGCCGGTCGTTCGCCGACGTGGCCCGGGAGGTGGACCGTCAGGTGGGCCTGCTCATCGGCATCGAGTCCTTCGACCTGGTGCGCCACGCCGATCGGATCCCGGGGGTCGCAGCGGCCGTCGACGCGGCGACCTCCTTCACCGTCTACCCGCGCCCGCTGGCTCCGACGATCGGCGGCGCCGCGGCGACCACGCACGTCCTGCGCCGCAGGCACGTGCAGTTCCCGCTGTCCGTGGTGGTCGAGCGCTCCGGGACCGAGCTGACTCTGCGGGTCGAGCAGTGCGAGGCGTTGCGCGGCACGGACATCGGCGCGATCTACGCTTCGGTGCTCCGGTCGGCGGCCGAGGCGCCCGATACCCCGCTGGCGTCGATCCCGTGGTCGCACCCGGCGGTTCCCGGGCCGCCCGCCTCGGACCGCCCGCCCGTGACCGTCCCGCGCCCCGGAACCCTGCTGGACCGATTCCGGGCCGCCGTGCGCCGCCAACCCCACGCGGTCGCCGTCTCCACGGAGACCGCCAGCGTCGACTACGCGGAGCTGGATCGGCGCGCCCGGGCGGCCGCGAGGGCGATCACGGCCCGCGTCGACGGGCCGTTCGTCGGGGTCGCGATGGCACCGTCGGAGGACCTCGTCGTCGCGCTGCTCGCCGTCCTGTACGCGGGGCGGGCCTACGTCCCGATCGACGTCGAGGCGCCGCCGGACCGGGTGGACGCGATGATCGCGGACCTCGGCGGACTGGACGTGATCACCGACGGTGCCGCCCCCTGGCCGGACCGGGGCGGGTTGCAGTGCCACCCGCTGGCGGACCTGACGGGCGAGGGCGCTCCGGCGCCCGGCCCGGCTCCGTCCGATCCGGCGTACGTCATCTTCACCTCGGGCTCCACCGGCCGGCCGAAGGCGGTGCCGATCACGCACGGCGCGGTCGCGGGCCTGCTCGACGCCACCGAGGGCGTTCGCCTTCCCGGTGGCCGATGGACACTCTTCCACTCGCCCGCTTTCGATTTCAGCATCTGGGAGATCTTCGGGGCCCTGACGAGCGGAGGAACGGTCCTGGTCCCGCCGCGGCGCCTCCGCCGCGATCCCGCCGGCTACCTCGCGTGGCTGCGGGCGGTACGCGCCGACGTGCTCTGCCTGACGCCCAGCGCGCTGGAGATGCTGACCGCGGCGGCGGCCGAGGAGACCTGGCGCGCGCTCGCGCCCGGCACGGTCTTCCTCGGCGGCGAGCGGCTGCGACCCGCCGCGGTCCGCCCGCTCCTGCGCGCCCGCACCGGGACGAGGGTGTACAACCTGTACGGGCCCACCGAGGCGACGATCCTGACGACGATGGCCGAGATCGACCTCGCGACAGCGGAATCGGACGCCGGGTCCGTGATCGGCCGGCCGCTGCCGCACACCGGCGCCGCGGTCGTCGACGCCGAGGGCCGCCCGCTGCCACCGGGCGTGACCGGGGAGCTCCTGGTCTACGGGCCGCACGTGAGCGCCGGCTACCTCGGTCACGCCGCCGCGCAGCGGAAGTCCTTCCCGCGGATCGTGCGCGACGGACACGCCCACGCCGGGTACCGCACGGGCGACCTGGTCCACCAACGGCGGGACGGCACCCTCGTGTACGCCGGCCGTGCGGACGATCAGGTGCAGGTCCGCGGCCACCGGGTGGAGCCGGGCGAGATCGAGGCCGTGCTGGCGGCGGATCCGGACGTCGCGGCGGCCGCCGTCGTGGCCGTGGGCGAGGAACTCGACCGTCGCCTCGTCGCCTTCGTCGTCCCCGCGCACGAGGCGCACGACGTCGAGGTGATCGGCACGCGCGTGCGCTCGCGCCTCCCCGAGCACCTGCGTCCCAGCCGGGTGGTGGCGATCGATGCGATTCCGGCCGGTCCGAGCGGGAAGGCGGACCGGAACGCTCTCGCCCGGCGCGCGGAGCGGGCCGGGACGACGCGCGCGGCCGGCGCCGACCGGGAGATGATCGCGCGGGCGGTCGACGGCTTCTGGGGCGGGGCGCTGGGAGCGAGCATCGGGCCGGACGATTCGTTCTTCGAAGCGGGCGGAACCTCGATCCAGGTCGTGGCGCTGGCGGAGGAGCTGCGGGCGATACCGGGCCTGGACGCGGTGAGTGCCACCGACGTCTTCGCGCATCCCACTCGTGCCCGCCTCGTCGAGCACCTCTGCTCCGGCTGGGCCTCGTGATCGAGCCGGATCATCAGGTCCGGCCGGAGCGGCGCGCTCAGCGCAGCAGGGCGATCCACATCGCGGCGTAGTGGCAGAGCGCGGCGATCACGGTCGCGGCGTGAAAGAACTCGTGGTGCCCGAAGACGCCGGGCCACGGGTTCGGCCAGCGCGTGGCGTAGAGGATCGCTCCCCCGCTGTACAGGACGCCGCCGATCGCGAGCAGGATCGCGACGGTCCAGCCCGCGCCGCGCACGAGGTCGCCCGCGACCGCCACGACCACCCAGCCGAGGGCGATGTACAGCGGCACGCCCACCCAGCGCGGCGCGTGCGGCCACAGCAGCTTCAGCGCGACCCCGGCGACGGCGCCGCCCCAGACCACCGCGAGTACCCAGTGCGCGACGCCGGAGGGCAGCGCCAGCACCGCGATCGGCGTGTAGCTGCCCGCGATGAAGACGAAGATCATGCAGTGGTCGGCGCGCTTCATCCAGATCCGCTGCGCCTCGGTCCAGCGGCCGCGGTGGTACGCGGCGCTGACCCCGAACACCCCGAAGACGGTGATCGCGTACACCAGCAGCGCGAACCCGGCGCTCGCGGACTGCAGGAACCCCGCCACCACGAGCGGGATGCCCAGGAGGACGGCGCCGAGCGCCCCGAACTGGTGGATCACGCCTCGCAGCCGCGGCTTCACGTCAGGGATTCCCACGGTCGTCATGCAACCTACGATACCGTAGGTTACTCATGGGTAATGCAGAATGTGAGCTACAGCGCTCCGAGGATCTCAGCGGCGACCGCGGCACCGTACGCCTCGCCGAGCCGCTCGCGCGCGTCGTCGGCGTCGTAGTCCCACGCCTGCGGCCCGACGGTCTCGAGCACCTTGACCGCCACATAGGAGCCGAGCTGGCCGGACCGCTCGTACGACAGGCCCGCGTCGAGGCCCACGAGGAAGCCGGCCCGGAAGGCGTCGCCGACGCCGGTCGGGTCGACGCGACCCCGGTCGGGCACCACGTCCACGTGGATCCGCTGCTCCACCTCACCGTCGGCACCGTTCACGACGATCTCGGCGCCCTTCTCGGCGAGCGTGGTCACCCGGACCTCGACCATCGCCGTGAGCCGCTCGGCGCTCACGCCGGTCTTCTGCTGCAGCAGGCCCCACTCGTACTCGTTCGTGAACAGGAACTTCGCGCCCTCCACCAGCTCCCGCGCCTGCTCGCCGTCGAGTCGCGCGAGCTGCTGCGAGGGATCGGCCGCGAACGGGATGCCCGCCTCCCGGCACTGCGCGGTGTGCCGCGTCATCGCCGCGGGATCGTTCGCGCCCACGACCACCAGGTCCAGCTCCCCGACGGTGCCGACGACGTCGGCGATCGCGATCTCCCGCGACTCGGCCATCGCACCGGAGTAGAAGGACGCGATCTGCGCCATCTCGGAGTCGGTCGTGCACTGGAAGCGGGCGGTGTGCGCGGTCTCGGAGACCCGCACCGCGCGGGTGTCGACACCCGCCTCCTCGAGCCAGCCGCGGTACCCCTCGTCGAAATCGGCCCCGACCGCGCCGATGAGCACGGGCCGGCCCCCCAGTCGCGCCATGCCGAAGCTGATGTTCGCACCCACGCCGCCGCGCTGCAGGACGAGCTCCTCCACCAGGAAGCTCAACGAGACGTGGGAGAGGTGTTCGGCGAGCAGCTGCTCGGAGAACTTCCCCTCGAAACGCATCAGATGATCGGTGGCGATGGAACCGGAAACGGCGATCGACACGACGAAACCCTCCCGTGGTCGGCGACGGACGAATCCAGTCAGCCTAACCGCGGAAGGGTCTCGGGCGCCTCGCAGGCGTCAGTTGAACGAGTCACCACAGGCGCACGAGCCGGTGGCGTTGGGGTTATCGATGGTGAAGCCCTGCTTCTCGATCGTATCGACGAAGTCGATCTTCGCGCCGATCAGGAACGGCACGCTCATCCGGTCGACCGACAGGTTCACGCCGCCGAACTCGGAGACGACGTCACCGTCGAGCGTGCGATCGTCGAAGTACAGCTGGTACCGGAGCCCGGCACACCCGCCGGGCTGCACCTCGATCCGCAGGGACAGGTCGTCCCGACCCTCCTGGTCCAGCAGCGCCTTGGCCTTCGCAGCGGCGGCCTCCGTCAGCACCACACCGGTGGTTTCGGTCTCAGCAGTAGTCATGGTTCTCCTCACAGACGCACGTCGGTGTCTGCTTCAACGGTACTCCCCCACCAACCATTCCCGCCCGCCACGCCTCGCGCGCATCGTCTCACCCGCATCGACGCGGACCCGACCCGATCGAATAGGCTGGACGATGTGAAACTCCCCTGGCAGAAGGCCGACGAATCGACCTCCGAGGCGGCGGAGTCCGCGGCCGGCACCGTCGACGAGACCGCTGCGGATGCTGCGCGCAAGCCCACGCAGACCCCGGGCAAGGGCCGCCCCACGCCCAGCCGCCGTGAGGCGCAGGGCCGCAAGCGCGGCCCCGTCGCCCCCGCTCCGATGACGCGGGCGGAGGCGCGCGCCCGGAAGAAGGAACTGCGCAACTCCATGAGCAAGGAGGAGCGCAAGGCCGCCGCGGCGGAACGCCGGTCGCAGGCCAACGAGCGCCGCGAGCTCATGATGCAGGGCGACGAGCGCTACCTCCCACTCCGCGACAAGGGCCCCGTCAAGGCCTACGTGCGGGACCTGGTCGACGCCAAGCGCCACGTCTCGACGATGTTCATCCCGCTGGCCGTCGCGGTGATGATGTTCATGTTCATCACCGTCAACATGCCCACGCTGGCCGGCATACCGATGCTGATCCTGCTGGTCATGGTGGCCGTGATGGCGATCGAGGGCACTCTGACCGGCCGTCGCATCAACAACCGCGTCCGCGAACGCTGGCCGGACACCACGGAGACCGGCTTCCGCCTCGGCTGGTACGCCTTCATGCGCACCACCCAGCTGCGGCGCATGCGCATCCCGCGGCCGCGGGTCTCGCCGGGCGACGCGGTCTAGGCCGTGGCCCTCACCCTGGTCCTCGGTGGGGTCCGCTCCGGCAAGTCCGCGCGCGCCGAGCAGTTGATCGGCGCGGCCATGCCGTCCGGTGCCGTGCGCTACATCGCCACCGCGCCGCGGCCCGACGGTGACCCCGACCTCACCGCCCGGGTCGCCGCCCATCGGGCGCGGCGCCCCGCGTCGTGGTCCACGGTCGAGACGCAGGACCTGCGCGCGGTACTGTCCGAGGGTTCGGCCCCCACGCTGGTCGACGACCTCGGCGGCTGGCTCGCCGCCCGCCTGGACGCGGCGGGGTGGGAGACCCCGGACAACGTGAACGCCGACGTCGACGGTCTCGTCGCCGCCGCGGCGGCCTACCCGGGCGAGCTGGTCCTCGTCAGCCCGGAGGTGGGCCTGTCGGTCGTGCCCGCGACGCACGCGGGGCGCCTCTTCCAGGATCTGTTGGGGGCGCTCAACGCGCGCCTCGCCGCGATCGCGGACCGCGCCGAGCTCGTCGTGGCCGGCATCCCCGTCGCCCTCGCCGGCCCGTCCGCCGACGGTGCCCCCGCGCCCACCCCGGTCGCGCGGCCCAAGCCCGTGCCGGAGGTCCCCGCGCCGCCGCCGATCGTGCTGCCGCCGTTCGAGCCCGGCGCGGACCCGCTGGCCTTCCCGCCGCTCTCGCCGCCGGATCCGTTCGTCGCCCGCGAGGCCCGGGACCGGCAGCTCGAGCTGACCAAACCCGCCGGCTCGCTGGGGCGGCTGGAGCAACTCGGCGAGTGGATCGCCGGCTGCCAGGGCGTGTGCCCGCCGAAGCAGTTCGAGCGGGCGCGCATCGTCGTCTTCGCGGGCGATCACGGCGTGGCCCAGGGCGGCGTCTCGGCGTACCCGCCGGAGGTCACGGCGCAGATGGTCGCGAACTTCGCCGCCGCGGGCGCCGCGATCAACGTGCTCGCCGCGCAGGCCGGCGCGACGGTCCGCGTCGAGGACATCGCCGTCGCGGGCGACACCGCCGAGGAATTGAGCCGCAACAAGATCCGCCGCTCCTCGGGGGACATCGCCGTGACCGACGCGATGTCCGACGAGGAGACGATCGCCGCGATCGCCGCCGGCCGCCGGATCGCCGACGAGGAGGTCGATTCCGGCGCGGACCTGCTCATCGCGGGCGACATGGGCATCGGCAACACCACGCCCGCCGCGATCCTCGTGGGTGCGCTCACCGACACCGAGCCCGTGCTCGTCGTGGGCCGCGGCACCGGCATCGACGACAACGCCTGGATGCGCAAGGCCGCCGCGGTGCGCGACGGCATGTACCGCGCCCGGCCGCACGTCGGGAATCCGAAGGCCCTGCTGCGCACCATCGCCGGCGCCGACCTGGCCGCGATGGCCGGGTTCCTGGCGCAGGCCGCGGTGCGGCGCACCCCGGTGATCCTCGACGGCGTCGTGGTCACGGCCGCCGCGCTGGTGGCGAACGATCTCGCCCCCGGAGCGGTGAGTTGGTGGGTGGCCGGGCACCGCAGCCCCGAGCCCGCGCACTCCCTCGCGCTCAAGCGCCTCGACCTCGAGCCCCTGCTCGATCTGGGCCTGCGGCTCGGCGAGGGCAGCGGCGCCGCGCTCGCGCTGCCGCTGGTCCGCTCCGCCGTGGCGGTCCTGGGCGAGATGGCGACCTTCGATTCGGCCGGGGTCTCCGGGAAGGCCGCCGACTGACGTGCGGCACCTCGCCGCCGCCGTCGCCTGGATGACGGTCCTGCCCGTCCCCGGCTCGGTGCAGCCGAGCCGGATCGCCCGGCCCGACGGTGCCCGCATCCTCGCCCTGGTACCCGTCACGGGGGCGCTCGTCGGGGCGCTCGTGGTGACGGTCGGCTGGTCGGCGCACGCCGCGGGCCTGCCGACGGTGCTCGTCGGCGCGCTCGCCGTCGGCGCCGCGGCGCTGCTCACGCGCGGCATGCATCTCGACGGTTTCGCGGACTGCGTCGACGGGCTCGGCAGTTACGGGCCGCCCGAGCGCGCGCGGGAGATCATGCGGCAGGGAACGGTCGGCCCGTTCGGTGCCGCCGCCCTCGTGCTGCTCCTCGTGGCCCAGGCGGCCGCGGCGGGCGCGCTCGCCGAACGCGGCCTGTGGCTCGCGCTCGGCGTCGCCGTGGGCGCCGCCCGGGTCGCGGCCGTGCTCGGCTGCCGGCGGGGGTGGTCACCGTCGAACCCCGACGGATTCGGCGCGCTCACCGCCGGCACCCAGGGCCTTGCGGCGCAGGGCTTCTGGCTCCTGGCCGCCCTCGCCGCCGCCGTCCCGACGGTGCCCGCCCGCCCCTGGCAGGGCCCCGTCGCCGTGCTGATCGCGCTCGCCCTCGCGCTCCTGGTCATGCGGCACTGTGTGCGGCGATTCGGCGGGATCAGTGGCGACGTCCTGGGATTCGGCATCGAGCTCGCCACGGTGGCCGCGGTGATCGGCATGTGCGTCACCCCCTGACACGCACCCGCCTTCCCGCTCCCCCCGCCGCGGCCGCCACCCCACCCCTCCAGCGCGGAACGGAAACCGGTCTTGACGACGTGGAGAACGCGGACATAGTCTGACAACACACGTAGTCACACGACGATCCGCGAGGCCGCCATGACCGCAACCGTCCCGACGCAGGTACCCGCTCGGCACCCGGCCTCCCCGCGCCCGGTACCTCCCGGCATCGCGATGGTCAGCCGGCTGCTCCGGCTCGCCGAGCCCACACCGGCGGAGTTCCGCCGGTTCGGCGAGTTGCTCACGGTCGGGGACGCGCCGATGGACGACCTCGTGGAATGGATCCACGAGGACCGCGATGCGCGCAGGCCCCTCTTCGACCGCGCCCTGAACGAGGGCATCGCCGCGGTCCCCGAGGCACCGTCGGAACTGCGGGACTTCTTCGCGGACATGGAGTCCGCCCCGGACTGGGTCGACTGGGACAAGATCCTGCTCGGCGGGCAGCTCCTGCGCAGCGGCGGCGCCGACGGCTTCGCCATCGCGCGCGACGTAGCGCTGATGGGCGGCTACCTGTTCTCCGGCTTCAACCAGACACTGCTGCGCACCGGTGCGCTCGAGAAGGGCTCGAACAAGCGATTCGCGGAGACCTCGCAGTGGGCGCTCGACGTGATCACCCCCGGCGGGCTGCGACCGGGCGGCGCCGGCTATCGCTCGACCCTGCACGTGCGGTTCATCCACGCGATCGTGCGCCGGCACGTCGCGGCACTCCCCGACTGGGACGGCGAGACGCACGGCCTGCCGATCAATCAGACCGACATGGCGGCCACCCTGGTCGGCGCCCTCATCGCCCCGGTGACGACGGGCACCGGGATGGGCATGCTCGCCCACCCCCGCGAGTACGAGGCCGCGGCGCACCTGACGCGCTACGTCGGACACCTGATGGGGGTGCACGACGACTTCCTGCCGCACAGCTTCCGCGACAGCCTGCGGATCCTCTTCCAGACCTCGCGCGCACTGTCCACGCCGGACGAGACGAGCAGGGCCCTCGCCCGGCCCATGGCCGACGACCCGATGACCTGGAACTACCGCCGCCTCAAGGGGATCCGCCGCCGGATCGCCCGATCGCAGCACCTGTCCGTCGCGACGGCCTACCTCGGCAGGACGGCGATGAAGGAGCTCGGCGTCCCGTCGACCCTCCCCTGGTACCCGGCCCTCCGGATCCCCTACCACCTGATCGAATCCGTGTTCAATCAGCTCCCCGGCGGCCGGGAACGCGCCGCCCGGCGCGGCGACCGCAGCCAGGCACGATTCATGCGAACCCTGGGCGCCGACGCGACCGTCGGCGCCTCGGCGATGCATCACTGAGATCTCCACCACTCTTGACACGGTCCTGTTGCGCGCGTCATAGTGAAAACGTTCCCGGGAACGTTTTCATCACCCAGACGCAAGGAGCCCGACAGCATGACCGCCTTCCCCGACCTCCGTGGCCTCAACCCCGCCCCCGTCACCCCGTTCACCCGCGACGGTGCCGTCGACCACGCCGCGATGGCCAAGCTCGGCACCTGGCTCGCAGGCGTCGACGGGGTCAAGAGCCTCGTCGTCCTCGGCCACGCGGGCGAGGGGACGTTCCTCACCCAGACCGAGCAGACGGACCTGATCCGCAACCTCAAGGCCGCCGTCGACCTGCCGATCATCGCGGGCATCACGGGCGAGGGCACCGCGGTCGCCGTGGCCGAGGCGAAGCGCGCCGTCGAAGCGGGTGCCGCTGCCGGCCTCGTCTACCCCTCGCACGGGTGGCTGCGGTTCGGGTACCAACCGGGCGCCCCGCAGGACCGCTACCGCGCCATCTACGAGGAGACCGGCCTGCCGCTGATCCTGTTCCAGTACCCGGACGCGACCAAGGCCACCTACAACCTCGATACCCAGCTCGAGATCGCGGCGCAGGAAGGCGTTTTCGCCACCAAGAACGGCGTGCGCAACATGCGTCGCTGGGACACCGAGATCCCCGTGCTGCGCAAGGAGAACCCGGATCTGGTGATCATGAGCTGCCACGACGAGTACCTTCTGCACACGATGTTCGACGTCGACGGTCTGCTCGTGGGCTACGGCGGGCTGGCCCCGGAGCCGCTCGTCGAGCTGATCGCCGCCGGTAAGGCCCAGGACTACCCCGCCGCGCGCGCGATCCACGACCGGCTCCTACCCATCACCAAGGCGGTCTACCACCGCGGCTCGCACATGGAGGGCACCGTCGCGCTCAAGGAGGGCCTGGTCGCACGCGGAATCCTCGAGCACGCAACGGTCCGATCGCCGCTGCTCCCGCTCGGCCCCGGCGCCCACGAGGAGATCGCCGCGGCGCTCTCCAGCGCCGGTCTCCTCTGAGCACCCCGCCGAAAGGTCACGCACCATGTCCGCCACCACGAGCGCGTCCACCGCGGCGGCCGCCGCGAACGCGCAGCTGACCGCACGGCTCGAACGCATCCCGATCACCCGCCGGCTCCTGATGATCCGCGTGATCATCGGCTCTGCGACCTTCTTCGACGCCTACACGGTCCTGGTCATCGCCTTCGCGATGCCGCAGCTCAAGGACCAGTGGGGCCTGAGCCCCTCGCAGGTCGGCATGATCCTCTCCGCCGGGTACCTCGGCCAACTGGTCGGCGCGCTCGGATTCGGATGGCTGGCCGAACGCATCGGGCGCCTCCCCACGCTGCTCATCACCATCGTCCTGTTCGTCTCCATGGACGTCGCGTGCCTGTTCGCGTGGAGCGGTACGTCGATGCTGGTCTTCCGCTTCCTCCAGGGCGTCGGCACGGGCGGCGAGGTGCCCGTCGCCTCGGCGTACATCAACGAGTTCATCGGTGCGCGCAAGCGGGGCCGGTTCTTCCTGCTCTACGAGCTGATCTTCCCGATCGGCCTGATGTTCGCCGGCATCGCCGGGTACTTCCTCGTGCCGCAGTTCGGCTGGCGGGCGCTGTTCATCGTCGGCATGATCCCGGCGCTGCTGATGATCCCGCTGCGGATCTTCATGCCGGAATCACCGCGCTGGCTGGCCGCCACCGGGCGGACGGAGCGGGCGGAGAAGGTCGTCTCGATGCTCGAACGGGAGGCGATCCGGGAGGGCAAGGAGCTGCCCGCCGTCCCCGAGGTCGCGGTCGATCCCCGCGCGATGGTCAAGTCGGACTGGCGGGAGCTGTTCCGCGGGGTCTACCTGCGGCGCACGTTGATGATCTGGGTGCTGTGGATCAGCGCGTACACGATCAACAACGGCATGGTCACCTGGCTGCCGACCCTGTACAAGTCGCACTTCCATCTCGACCTGCAGAAGAGCATCTTCTACGGGTGGACGACCTCCGCGGTCGGCGTACTCGCGTCCGTCGCGTGCGCCCTGCTGATCGACCGGGTCGGTCGCAAGCGCTGGTACACGGCGGCGTTCCTGCTCGCGATCGTCCCGCTCACGGTGCTCGCGGTGCTCGGCGCGACCTCGGCGGTGCAGGTCCTCGTCGGCGCGACCCTCGCGTACGCCATCCTGCAGACGATCTCGTTCTCGCTCTACCTGTACTCCGCGGAGCTCTACCCGACGCGCCTGCGCGCCGTCGGCACGGGCTTCGGCAGTGCGTGGCTGCGGATCGGTTCGTCCATCGGGCCGGCCATGGTCGGGTTCGTGGTGGCCGGCGTGGGCATCCGCTGGGTCTTCATCGCCTTCGCGCTCATCGCTCTGGTCGGGGGCCTGACGGTGCTGCGGTTCGGGATCGAGACCCAGGGCGTCGCGCTCGAGGAGCTGTCTCCGTAACGGAGCGCGACGAGCGCCCGGCCCAGTAGCCGCGGCGGGGACGACGACGTTCCCGCCGCGGCTACCATGGTCTTCGAACAGCGCCGATCCGCGGCAGCGCGGAAGCTTCCCGCGGCGCCGATAACGGGCGGGGTGACGATGGAACCGGTTCAGCAGCGCAGGCAGAACGCCACCGTCACCCTGCGTGATGTCGCCAAGGCCGCCGGGGTCAGCCTGTCGACCGCCAGCCGCGCGCTCGACGACCGCCCCGGCCGATCCAATTCCTCCGCGGCCGAGCACACCCGGAAGGTCGCGCGAGAACTCGGATACCGGCGCAACACCATCGCCTCGAACCTGCGGCGCGGCGAGACCGGCACGCTCGGCGTGGTGGTCCCCCGCCTCAGCGACACCGTGATGGCCCTGATGTTCGAGGCCATCGAGCGGGTCGCCTCCCGCAGCGGATACTTCGCGGTCGTGGCCACGAGCGGCGACAGCCCGTCCGAGGAGCGGGACGCCGTCGAGACCCTGCTGGCCCGCAACATCGACGGTGTCATCATCGCCTCGACCCGCCGGCTCGACAGCCTTCCGGCGCGGCTGCGCGCCCGCGGCATCCCCCACGCACTGGTGCTGCGCACCGACGGCATCAGCCCGTCCTCGATCGGTGACGACGAGACCGGCGGCTATCTCGCGGTCCGCCACCTCCTCGACCTGGGGCACACCGACATCGGGTTGCTCACCGGGCCGCAGTTCGCGTCGAGCGCGGCGGGACGGCTCGCCGGCGCCACCCGCGCGCTCGAGGAGGCCGGCGTCGAGATCCGTCCGGAGTGGCTGCTCGAGACGGGCTACGGCGTCGAGGACGGCGCCTCCGGCGGCGAGCGCCTCCTGACGGCGCCGAGCGTGCCGTCGGCGGTCTTCGCGGCGAACGACAACCTCGCGGTCGGGCTGTACTCCGCGGCGCAGCGGCACGGCGTGGCCATCGGCACGGACCTGGCGGTGGTCGGCTACAACGACGTCCCGCTGGCCGCCCATCTGCCCGTCCCGCTGACCACCATGCGTACAGCGTTCGACCAGATCGCAGCGAGCGCAGTGGAACTCGTTCTCACCCAGCCCGCCCCGGACGACCCGATCCGGAAGGTCCTGCCGACCCTCATCCCCCGTTCGTCCTCCGGCCCGCCCCGCCGCCGCTAACAGAGCATCGTGCATCCGAGGGGTGTGGCGTGCGGTGGGGGAATGGGCGCCGCATGGGGGTCGGCTGCTCCCCCTCGTGGCGTGGCTGCGTCTGGTGGGGGAATCGGCGTCTGGTGAGCGGGGTGTGGCGTGTGGTGGGGGAATGGGCGCCGCGTGGGGGTCGGCCGAGCCCATCCCGGACGACCGGCTCCCTGTGGGGGAACGAACGTGGAGGCCGCGGATCGGTGCCGCGCGGGGGACGACCGAGGAGACCGGGTACGGCGGCACGTCTCCGTGTGGCGAGCGCATCAGATGCGAACCACCCGCAACTCGCAGCGCCGCGCCGCCCCTGAGCCAGCCGGCTCCAGCCGTGCTCGTCCGGCACGGTGCCGCGCTGGATGCCGGTGAGACTCTCGCGCAGAGCCATGGTGATCTCACCGGGCTCGTCGTTCCGTCGACCCTCCCCTGGTACCCGGCCCTCCGGATCCCCTACCGCCTGGTCGATACCGTGTTCAATCAGCTCCCCGGCGGCCGCAGCCAGGCGAAGTCACCCATTAGCCGACATCTTTCGAAGCGTTCTGCGACGGACCACACGGAATTCATCGCAGAACGCTTCGAAAGATGGTGCGCCGATAGGGTCCTCACCGGAGGATCTCGATGAGCTGGAACGCGTCTTCGGTATGCCACTGCCGCAGCTGTATCGCGACTTCCTCGGATGGCACGGGCCGAATCCCTACGACGAGTATCCGTGCACGGCGTACATGATCAGTTACCACGAACTGACGTCAGCACGTAACGCGATCGAGAAGTTGACGATGCTTCGGGAGCTGCGCGCGGACGAACCGGGTTGGATCGAATCGACATGGTGGGGCGAGTACTTTCTCCCGCTCATGGAGCACGGCGGTCCAGAACTGGTCGTCGATATGGCAGGTGAGGCTCGACTGCCAGGAGGCGATTCACGTCCTTATCCGAGCGTTGCCGGCCAGGTCCTCGAGTTCCACCATGCCGACGAGCTCCGGCCCGTCCACGCCCCGAACCTGGAAACGTGGATCGAGGCTGTCATCTTGTCTTGTGAGCGCGGAATCTTCGACACCGATATCAGGGACTACGGGAAGGAAGCCGTGGTCCCGACGACTACTACTGAACGCGAACGGCCCGCACCGGAATCGGTGCGGGCCGCGAGCGTGAGTGCCGATATCAGCCGAGCGTGTGCATCCAGCCGTGCTTGTCCGGCACGGTGCCGCGCTGGATGCCGGTGAGGGTCTCGCGCAGGGCCATGGTGATCTCACCGGGCTCGCCGTCGCCGATGGTGAAGTCCTCCGACGCGCCCTTGACCCGCCCCACGGGCGTGATGACGGCGGCGGTGCCGCAGGCGAAGACCTCGGTGATGGCGCCCGAGGCGACACCCTCCTTGAGCTCGGTGACGGTGATCCGCCGGACCTCGGTCTCGAGGCCGGCGTCGCGGGCGACCTGGAGCAGCGAGTCGCGGGTGACGCCGGGCAGCAGGGTGCCGGTGAGCTCGGGCGTGACGACCCGGGCCTCGGCGCCCGAACCGAAGACGAAGAACAGGTTCATCCCGCCCATCTCCTCGATCGCCTCGTGCTCGAGCGCGTCGAGCCAGACGACCTGGTCGCAGCCCTGCTGCGCGGCCTGGGCCTGCGCCACCAGCGACGCGGCGTAGTTGCCGCCGCACTTGGCGAAACCGGTGCCGCCGGGTGCCGCGCGCACGTACTCGCGGGAGAGCCACACCGAGACGGGCTTCACGCCCCCGGCGAAGTAGGCGCCGGCCGGCGAGGCGATCACCAGGAAGCGGTAGCTGTTCGAGGGCTTGACGCCGAGGGTCTCCTCGTCGGCGAAGATGAACGGGCGGAAGTACAGGGCCTCCTCGCCGCCGGCGGCGGGCACCCACTCCCCGTCGACGGCCACGAGCTGCTTGAGCGATTCCACGAAGACGTCCGCGGGCAGCGGCGGGATCGCGAGGCGCTCGGCGGACCGCTGGAACCGGGCGGCGTTCGCCTCGGGCCGGAAGGTGGCGACCGAACCGTCGGGCTGGCGGTAGGCCTTGAGCCCCTCGAAGATCTCCTGCGCGTAGTGCAGCACCGACGCCGACGGCTCCATCGGAATGGGGCCGTAGGGCAGCACTTCCGCGTCGTGCCAACCCTTCTCCTCGTTCCAGCGGAGCGAGACCATGTGGTCGGTGAAGTACCTGCCGAATCCCGGGTTCGCCAAGATCTCGGAGCGCTCAGCCGCAGAGCGGGGGTGGTCGTTGCGGGTGAGGGCGAAGGCCGTGCCAGTTGTCATGGGACATGATTCTACGACTCGCGCGTGCGGGCGCGGGCGCCTATCAGTAGGAACCCCGACTAATTCTTCGGGGGCCGGGACACGTCCTCCGCGCCGCTACTTCGTGTTCGCCTCGACGAACGGCGGCAGCACGACCTCGCACTCGATCGCACGGCCGCGGACGTCCACGCTGACGACGGTGCCCTTCTCGACGCCGGCCGCGGAATCGATGAGCGCCAAGGCGATTCCGGTCTTGAGGGTGGGGCTGAAGGTACCCGACGTGGTGGTGCCGATCGGCGCACCGTCGGCGGAGAGGACCGTGAGGTCGGCGCGCAGCACGCCCTTGCCGGTGGCCCGCAGGCCCCAGAGCCGGCGGGCGGGACCCGCCTCCTTCTCCGCCAGCAGCGCCTCGCGCCCGACGAACTCCGGCTTCTTCCAGCCGACGGCCCAGCCCGCGCGCGCCTGCACTGGGGTGATGTCGACGGTCAGCTCGTGCCCGTGCAGCGGGTAGCCCATCTCGGTGCGCAGGGTGTCGCGGGCGCCCAGGCCGGCGGGCTGGCCACCGCGGGCGGTGATCTCCGGCAGCAGGGCCCGGAAGACGGTCTCGGCATCGTCCCAGGCGGGGATGAGCTCGTATCCGTGTTCACCGGTGTAGCCGGTGCGGCAGACTCGTACGGGCGTGCCGTTCAGGGACGCGTCCTCGTAGGCCATGTACTCCATGTCCGTCGGCAGCCCCACGGCCTGCAGCACCTCCGCCGACCTCGGGCCCTGCACGGCGAGCACGGCGTAGTCGCGGTGCTGATCGACGACGGTGACCCCTTCCGGAGCCCGGGAGCGCAGGTGCTCGACCACCGCGGCGGTGTTCGCGGCGTTGGGCACGAGGAAGAGCTCGTCGTCGGAGACGTAGTAGACGATGAGGTCGTCGATCACCCCACCGGACTCGTTGGTGCACAGCGTGTACTGCGCCTTGCCCGGGTGGATCTTCCCGAGGTCCGCGGTGAGCACCCGGTTGACGAAGTCCTTCGCGCCGGGCCCGGCGACGGTGGCCTTGCCGAGATGACTGACGTCGAAGATCCCGACGGCCTCGCGGACGGCGGTGTGCTCGCCGACGGTGCCCGCGTACTTGACGGGCATCGACCAGCCGCCGAACGGCGCGAACGCCGCACCCAGCTCGACGTGCACGGCGTTCAGGGGTCCCTCGATCAACGTCTCGCTCATGCCCGGCACTCTAGTCCAGGGCCGCACTGCCGGATCGGCCCAGCAGCCGCATCCCCTGGTAGATGACGATCGCCGCGACGGAGCCCAGCGCGATGCCGGTGAAAACGACCTCCCCGAGCGACCAGGTGAAGTCCGCGATCCCGATGATCAGCGGCACCGCGGCGGTGAGCTGGTTGATCGGCTGCGAGAAGTCCACGCGCGCCTGCACCCAGATCCGCACGCCCAGGATCCCGACGAGGCCGTAGAGGGCCGTCGTGATCCCACCGAGCACACCGGGCGGGATGGACGCGATCACGGCCCCCACCTTCGGCGACATGCCGAGCAGGATCGCGGCGACACCGGCCACCCAGTACGCGGCGGTCGAGTAGACGCGGGTCGCGGCCATGACGCCGATGTTCTCGGCGTACGTCGTGGTCGCGGAACCGCCGCCCGCACCGGCGAGCACCGTCGCGAGGCCGTCGGAGGCGAGGGCGCGCCCCATCACCGGGTCGTAGTCCTCCCCCGTCATCTGCGCGACCGACCGCACGTGCCCGACGTTCTCCGCCACGAGCACGAGCACCACGGGCAGGAACATCGGCAGCACCGCCCAGGAGAACGACGGGGCGTGGAACTCCGGCAAGCCGACCCACGACGCGGCGGCGATCTTCGAGGTGTCGACCTCGCCGCGGAAGGACGCCACGGCGTACCCGATGAGCACCGAGGTGAAGATCGCGAGCCGGCCCAGCATGCCCTTGAACAGCGCCAGTGAGGCGATCAGGCAGACCAGCGTGATGGTGGCCGTGACGGCCGCCTTCTCGTAGTTGGCCTTCGCCGCCGGCGCCAGGTTGAGCCCGATCAGCGCGACGATCGCACCCGTCACCACGGGCGGCATCAGCCTCTCGATCCACGCCGTCCCCGCGACCTGCACCACCGCGCCCACCAGCATGAGCAGCACACCCACCGCGACGATCCCGCCGAGCGCCGAGCCCATCGAATGCGAGGCCGTGGCCGCGGTGATCGGCGCGATCACCGCGAAGCTCGACCCCAGGTAACTGGGCAGCCGGTTCCCGGTGATCACCAGGAACAGCAGCGTCCCCACGCCGGAGAACAGCAGCGTCGTCGCCGGCGGGAAGCCGGTGAGCACGGGCACCAGGAACGTGGAGCCGAACATCGCCACGACGTGCTGCACGCCGATGCCGAGCGTCTTCGGCCAGCTCAGTCGCTCACCGGGACCGACCACGTCCCGGTCGTCGGCGCCGCCCTCGGAGATCGGGGTCCACCCGAATGTCGTCATGGCGGGCAATCATGCATGAGTCACCGTCCGAGCACGGCGTCCAGGTGGTCGTTGGCGAAGACCCGGTCCGGGTCGAGCTCGTCCCGGACGGCCAGGAACTCGTCGAAGCGCGGGTAGGCGGCGCGGAAGAACTCGGCGGTGCGGGTGTGCATCTTGCCCCAGTGCGGGCGCCCGCCGTGGTCGATCATGATCCGCTCGACCTCGGCGAAGTAGTCGCTCGGCTTGTCCCGCACGTACCGGTGCGCGGCGATGTACCCGGACTGCCGGCCCGACGCGGTGGAGAGCATCAGGTCGTCGGCGGCCGCGACCCGCACCTCGACCGGGAAAGTGATGTTCCAGTCGTGCTTCTCGGTCGCTGCCTTGACCTCGCCGAACGCGGCCATCGTGTTCTCCAGCGGCACCGCCCACTCCGTCTCCCGGAAGCGCACCGACCGGTCGGTGGTGAGCACGTTCGCCGAGTAGTCGATCTCGGTGTGCTCGGAGAGCATCGACGTGGCGAGCGAGACCAGCCGCGGCGTCAGCGACGGGACCGCGCGCCCCGCCTCGCACACGGCGAGCAGCGCGCCGGTACCGACCACCTTGTCGTCGACGAACCGGCGCACCGCGCCGATCGGCCTGCGCTTGTGGTCCCCCGGGCGGCGGACCTGCGACTTGGTGAGCGCGACATCGGTCCCGGGGAACCAGAAGAACTCGAAGTGGTCCACCCCGCGCACACGCTCGACGAACCCGTCCATCGTCTCCGCCAGCGGCAGCGGGGCTTCCGTGGCCTCGAGCACGAACCGGTCCACGCACTGCAGGGTCACCTCGACCAGGATGCCCAGCGCGCCGAGCCCGAGAGCGACGGCCTTCAGGCGCGGGTCCCCCTCGCCGACGGTGACGATCTCCCCGGTGCCGGAGACCAGGGTCGCCCCGACGACCTGCGTGGCGATGCCGCCGAAGCCGAGGCCGGTGCCGTGGGTGCCGGTCGAGATCGCGCCGGCGACGGTCTGCCGGTCGATGTCGCCGAGGTTCGCCATCGCGAGGCCGTAGGGCTCGAGCAGGGCGGGCATCTCGTACAGGCGCGTCCCGGCGCGCACCGTCACCCGCTTCGCATCGACGTCGACGGTGACGAGGCCGCTCTGGTGGTCGGGTGCGAGCGCGACGTCGCGCGGCGCGGCGATCGGCGTGAAGGAGTGCCCGGCGCCGACGGCCTTGACGGTGCCGCCCCGCTCGCGGGCGCGTTCGACGGTGCGGACCACGTCCTCGATGCTGCCCGGGCGGGAGACGTACGAGGGGAAGGCCGACGCGGTGCGTCCCCAGTTGCGCCACTCGCCCACTGTTCCGGTCAGCTGATCCAGCCCCGGGATCCATTTGTTCACAGGAAGCACTTCCCCTCACCGCGGTAGGTCGGGACCGTGGCGTGCACGGCACCGTCGGAAACGATCACCAGGTCGTCGGCGTGCTCGGCGGGTTCCCCGGCCTTGGTGTGCCGGAACCAGACCCGGTCGCCGAGCGAGATCCGCCTGGCGCGGTCGCCCGTGAGCGGGGTCTGCACCTCGCCCGCGCCCTCCCGCCCGGTGAGCGAGAGCCCGTCGGGCCACACCGGCTGCGGCAGGCGGTCGGTGCCCGCGGCGCCGGAGGCGATCCAGCCGCCGCCGTGGCAGGTCACGGTCTTCTCGTCGGGACGGCGCACCACGGCGAGACCGAAGCCCATCGCGGGAGCGGGCCGGAAGTGCGAGTAGTCGTCGAAGAGGTGCGGGCCGTAGAGGCCGCTGCCCGCGGCGATGTCCGTGACGTTGGGGTCCTCGGCGTTGCGCTCGAGGGAGCCGGTGCCGCCGCCGTTGACGAACTCGAGGTCGGCGATGCGGCGCAGGTCCGTGAGGATCTCGCTGCGGCGCGCGACGAGCTCGTCCCAGGACGCGCGCTGCATGGTGCGCAGCAGCGCGCCGGCGCCCGGCCGGTGGATGCTGAGGTCACCGACACCCGCGATCTGGGCGTCGTAGGTCATCACGCCGACGAGGCGGAATCCCTTGCGCCCCGAGACCGTCGCCGCGAGGACCGCGGCCTGGGCGCGGTTGCGGACCGGGGACCGGCGCGCGCCGATCGCGCCCAGCGCGGGTGCGTGGTAGGCGGCGTCGACGTCGATGCAGACGCGCAGTTCGGGTCGGCGGCTCGGCGGGGCCGCGGCGTCGATGAGGTCGAGCTGTTCGGCGTCGTCGATCATCAGGGTCACGCGCATCGCCGCCGCCGCGTCGGCGGCCAGCGCCGCGATCGCGCCGAGGTCGGCGCTCGGGTACGCGACCAGGACGTCGGTGCAGCCCGGGCGGGGCGCGCCGGTGTGGTCGACACCGTCGACGGCGAGCCAGTGCGCCTCGGCGACATCGTAGGCGAGGACGCCCGCGTACCCCGGCACCCGCAGCAGCGCATCGAGCACGGGCCGGGAGCGGATCGATTTCGAGGCCACCCGGATCGGCTTGCCCGCCGCCCGCCGCAGCATGTCGGCGACGTTGTACCGCAGCGCGGCGAGGTCGGCGGCCAGGATCGGCGCGTCCAGGCCGTGCGTGGCCGCGTCGATCGTGGCCCAGTAGGAGGCGGGGTCGAGCTCCCACTCGCGGTCGGGCGGCGACGGCGCCGCCAGGTCCAGCTCGCCCGCCCCGGTCGTGGTCGCACCCGGTCCGTTCCCCGTCATGAGCACCGATCGTACGTGCGGAGGCCGCTGCTCAGCGCGGCGCGGGCCCACGCCCCCGGCGTAACATCCGTACGGGCAAGCACATCCACCGCCCCGACGAGAGGAAACCCTTTGAGCACGCCGTTCACCGGACCCGCCTTCACGCTGACCGACGACCTCGCGGCCACGACCGATGCGCTGATCGTGGGCGTCTTCTCCGCGGAGGGCGACGGGGCGGCGATCACGCTCGACGGCGGGGTGCCGGAAGCGGCACGCGGCCCGATCACCGACGCGCTGGCACTGCTCGGCGCGGAGGGCAAGGCCGGTGAGGCGGTGCGCGTGCCCGCCCCGGCCGGAGCGGGCATCGGCGCCACGACGGTGCTGGGTGTCGGGCTCGGCGCGCGCGATGCGGTGACGCCGGAGACGGTCCGCCGGGCCGCGGGCGTCGCGGCGCGCGCGCTCGAGGGCGCGGCCGCGGCGGCCACCACCCTCTCGTCGCTCGACCTGGCGGCCACCGTCGAGGGCGCCTTCCTCGGCGCGTACCGGTTCGCCGAGTTCCGCTCCACCTCCGCACCGAAGAAGGCGACGCTGGGCGCGCTCGCGCTGCTCTCCTCCCCCGCGTCGGAGGCCCTCGCCGAGGAGGCGCGCGGCACCGTCGAACAGGCCCGGCTGACGGCCGCGGCCGTCTCGCTCGCCCGCGATTTCGTCAACACCCCGCCGAACGTCCTCTCCCCCGGCGAGTTCGCCGAGCGCGCGCAGCGCCTCGGCACCGAGGCCGGGCTCGAGGTCGAGGTCTTCGACGAGCAGTACCTGGAGGCGAACGGCTACGGCGGCATCGTCGGGGTCGGCAAGGGCAGCTCGCGCCCGCCGCGCCTCGTGCGCCTGCGGCACGTCTCGGGGGTCGACGGTGCCCGGCACGTCGCCCTGGTCGGCAAGGGCATCACCTTCGACACCGGCGGCATCTCCATCAAGCCGGCGGCGGGCATGGAGCAGATGACCTCGGACATGGGCGGCGCCGCGGCGGTCATCGCGACCGTGATCCTGGCCGCGCAGCTGGGCCTGGGGGTGGACGTGACCGCGACGGTCCCGATGGCCGAGAACATGCCCTCGCACACCGCCCAGCGCCCCGGCGACGTGCTCACGCAGTACGGCGGCACCACCGTCGAGGTGATCAACACCGACGCCGAGGGCCGGCTGATCCTGGCCGACGCGATCGTCCGCGCCTGCGAGGACGGGCCGGACTACCTGATCGACACCGCGACCCTCACGGGCGCGCAGATGGTGGCCCTCGGCACCCGCACCCCCGGCGTGATGGGCACCGACGACTTCCGGGACCGCGTGGCGGAGCTCTCCCGGTCGGTCGGCGAGAACGGCTGGGCGATGCCCTTCCCGGAGGAGCTGCGCGCCGACATCAACTCGCGCGTCGCCGATCTGGCGAACGTGAGCCCGCACCGGTGGGGCGGCATGCTCACCGCGGGCGTGTACCTCAAGGAGTTCGTGGCCGACGGGGTGCAGTGGGCCCACATCGATGTCGCGGGCCCGGCGTTCAACACCGGCGGCCCCTTCGGGTACATCACCAAGGGTGGTACGGGCGTCCCGGTTCGGACGATGCTCGCCGTGCTTCGCGACATCGCGCAGCGCGGTTGACGTCTCGCACTCTGGGAGTTACCCGTGAGTAAGCCCCCAACCGCCCCGCGGACCCGGGCCCTGAGGGTAGGGTCTGGAGTCGGCGGAGGCCACCAGCCGAAGCCCGCGTCAGCTCGTATCACAGCAGATAACCGATCCTGAGGAGTCAGAGGAAATGGCCTTCTCCGTCCAGATGCCGGCACTCGGCGAGAGCGTCACCGAAGGCACCGTCACCCGGTGGCTCAAGCAGGAGGGCGACACGGTCACCGTCGACGAGCCCTTGCTCGAGGTCTCCACCGACAAGGTCGACACCGAGATCCCCGCTCCGGCATCGGGTGTGCTGCTGAAGATCCTCGCCCAGGAGGACGACGTGGTCGAGGTCGGTGGCGACCTCGCCACCATCGGTGAGGCCGGCGAATCGGCTCCCGAGGCCTCCGCGCCCGCCCCGGCCGCCGAGCCCGAGCCCGAGCCGGCTCCCGCGCCCGCCGCCGAGGAGCCCGCCGCACCGGCCGCCCCCGCCGCGTCCGGCGCTCCGGCCTCCGGCACCGAGGTGAAGATGCCCGAGCTCGGCGAGTCGGTCACCGAGGGCACCGTCACCCGCTGGCTCAAGAGCGTCGGCGACGAGATCGCCGTCGACGAGCCGCTGCTCGAGGTCTCCACCGACAAGGTCGACACCGAGATCCCGTCCCCGGTCGCCGGCACGCTGCTGGAGATCAAGGCCGACGAGGACGATGTCGTCGCCGTCGGCGGCGTCCTCGCGATCGTCGGTTCCGGCGCTCCCGCGGCCCCGGCCGCCCCGGCGCCGGCCCCCGAGCCCGAGCCCGAGCCCGAGCCTGCCAAGGCACCCGAGCCGGCTCCCGCGCCCGCCGCTCCGGCTCCCGCGCCCGCCCCGGCCGCCGCCGCACCGGCGGCTGCCCCCGCGGCTCCGGCCGCGTCCTCGTCGGACTCGACCCCGTACGTGACCCCGCTGGTGCGCAAGCTGGCAGCGGAGAACAACGTGGATCTGGGCACGGTCAAGGGCACCGGCGTCGGTGGCCGCATCCGCAAGCAGGACGTGCTCGCGGCGGCCGAGGCCGCGAAGGCCCCCGCGGCCGCTCCGGCTGCCGCCCCCGCCGCTGCCGCACCGGCGGCGGCCCCGGCGCCCGCGGCCCCCAAGGGCGCGCGCCCCGAGCTGGCGGCGCTCCGCGGCACGTCGCAGAAGACCAACCGCATCCGCCAGATCACCGCGAAGGTCACCCGGGAATCGCTGCAGAACGCCGCGCAGCTGACCCAGGTCTTCGAGGTCGACTTCAGCCGGATCGTCGCGCTGCGCGCACAGGCGAAGGCCTCCTTCAAGGCCAACGAGGGCGTGAACCTCACGTACCTGCCCTTCATCGCGAAGGCGGTCATCGAGGCGCTCAAGGTGCACCCGAACGTCAACGCGTCGATCAGCGACGACTTCAAGGAGATCACCTACCACGGCGTGGTGAACCTCGGCATCGCCGTCGACACCCCGCAGGGTCTCCTGTCGCCCGTCATCAAGAACGCCGACGACCTGTCGCTGGCCGGCCTGGCCCGCGCCATCGTGGACCTCGCCGAGCGCACCCGCAACAACGCCCTCAAGCCCGACGAGGTGTCCGGTGGCACGTTCACCATCACCAACATCGGCAGCGAGGGCGCGCTCTTCGACACCCCGATCCTGGTCCCGCCGCAGGCGGCGATGCTGGGCACCGGCGCGATCGTCAAGCGCCCCGTCGTGGTCAAGGACGCCGCGGGCACCGAGTCCATCGGCATCCACCCGATGGCCTTCCTGCCGCTGACCTACGACCACCGTCTCATCGACGGTGCCGATGCGGGCCGCTTCCTGACGACGGTCAAGCACCGTCTGGAGGAGGGCGCTTTCGAGGCCGATCTCGGCCTGTAGCCGCTCGCCCGACCTGGAACGACGGGTCGCCCCACCCCGGGGCGACCCGTCGTTCCGCGTTTGACGGGACGGGCGTAGCGTCGATGCCATGCCCGCACGCTCCGCCCGCGCAGACTCCGCCCCGCTCGTGGTCGAGGACCTCGGCACCGTCGGCTACCAGGAGGCCTTCGACCTCCAGCACGACCTCGCGCACCAGCGCGCCGACGGCGCCATCGGCGACCGGCTGCTGCTCCTGGAGCACCCGCCCACGTTCACCGCGGGCAAGCGCACCGAGCCGCAGGACCTGCCCACGGACGGCAGCACCGTCATCGACGTGGACCGCGGCGGCAAGATCACCTGGCACGGTCCCGGCCAGCTCGTCGGCTACCCGATCATCAAGCTCGGCTCCGCGATGGACGTCGTCGACTACGTCCGCCGTATCGAGCAGGCGCTCATCGAGGTCTGCCGCGGCCTGGGGCTCACGGTGGGCCGGGTCGAGGGACGCTCGGGCGTCTGGTTCCCCGCCGACGGTGCCCGCCCGGAGCGCAAGGTGGCCGCGATCGGCATCCGCGTGGCCCGCGGCGTGACCCTGCACGGCTTCGCTCTCAACTGCGACAACACGCTCGGCGGCTTCGATGCGATCATCCCGTGCGGCATCCCCGATGCGGGCGTGACGACGCTGAGCGCGGAGCTGGGCCGGGACGTCACCGTCGGCGAGGTGCACGACGCGGTCGTCGACGCCGTCCAGCGCGCGCTCGACGGTGACCTGCCCGTCACCGACGAGTCGCTGCACGCCGCCGATCACGCCTGATCGGCCGGACGACGTCACACTCGATGTGACCCACACCACTCTTCGGTCGCTCTGCGGCGGACCCCACATCGGGAAGCACTAGGCGCCGCTCCCTGATAGAGATACGGTCTGTATCTATCAGTCCATCATTCGTGGACCACGGCCGGACCTCCTCCGGCGGAGCGGAAGGCAACCGTGACCGGCGCCCGTACTGATTCCGCAGCGACGCAGCCCTCCTTCACCCGGCTCGGGCGATTCTGCGTGCGCTACGCGGCGTGGATCCTACTGTTCTGGGTCGGCCTAGCCGGCGTCCTCAACGTCGCGGTGCCGCAGCTCGAGGTCACCGTCCACAAGCACTCCGCACCGTTCATCCCAGGCGACCTGCCCGGCGTCGACGGCCTGCGCGCCATGGCCCAGGAGTTCGGCACGCCGTCGTCCACCGCGCAGGGCAACGTCATCGTCGCGGCCGAGGGGAGGATCGGCCCCGAGCAGGAGCAGTACTACCGCGCCCTCACCACGGCCCTCGAGGCCGACAAGGAGCACGTCGCCTATGTCATCGACACCTTCGGCAAGCCGGCCGCCCGCGAGGTGGGCCTGAGCCCCGACGGTAAGGCGATCAACCTGCTCGTCGCCGAGGTCGGCGACATCGGTTCCACCCGGGCGCAGTCGAGCACCGAGGCCATCCGCGCGACGATCCGCTCGATCCCCGCGCCGGCTGGGACCACCGTCGAGTTCACGGGCACCGCGCCCACGCTCTCGGACCTGTTCACCGCGATCGACGCGTCGCTGCTGGTGATCACAGCGATCTCGGTGGTGCTGATCATGGCGCTCCTGCTGGTCACGTACCGCTCGATCGGCGCGGCGCTGGTGCCGCTGCTGACCATCGGGCTCTCGCTCGCCGTCGCGCGGCCCATCGTCTCGCTGCTCGGCGAGCACGAGGTGATCCCCGTGTCCAACTTCTCCATCGCGATCATGACCGCGATGGTGCTGGGCGCGGCCACCGACTACGCGATCTTCGCCGTCGCGGGCTACCACGAGGCGCGCCGCGCCGGCGCCCTCTCCGACGAGGCCGTGGTCGCCGCGTCGACCCGCGTGGGCCGCATCATCGTGGCGTCCGCGCTCACCATCGCCGTGGCCAGCGGCGCGATGATCTTCTGCAAGGTCGGCATCTTCGTCACCGCCGGACTGCCGACGACGATCTCGATCGCCGTCACCTGCCTCATCGCGCTCACCCTGCCGCCGGCCCTGCTGCGCTACCTCGGCGCGCGCGGCTGGGTGGAGCCGCGGCCCGGCACCGAGAAGCGCTGGCGCCGGATCGGCGCGCGTGTGATGCGGCGGGCCGTGCCGCTCTCGGCGGCCGCGCTCGTCGTGCTGCTCGCCGCCGCGGCGGTGCTGCCGAGCATGGTGATCGGCTTCGACGAGAACCGGATGCAGCTACGGGCCACCGACTCCCGGACCGGCTACGAGACGGTCATGAAGCACTGGGGCGTCAACGAGGCCGTACCCGAGTTCCTGCTCATCCGCGCCGACCACGACATGCGCAACACGCACGACCTCGCCGCCCTCGAGTCGATCGCGATCGGGGTGTCGAACCTGCCGCAGGTGGCCTACGTCCGGTCGATCACCCGGCCCGACGGGAAACCGATCCCCGAGTCGGCCGTCGGCTACCAGACACAGTTGGTGGCGAACGGTCTCGGCGACGCGAACCGCCAGCTCAAAGAGGCCTCGCCGCAGCTCAAGGCGCTCGCCTCCGGCGTCGATCAGCTCAACGCGGGCGCGGGCGAGGCGTCCCGCCGGGTCCCGGAGCTCGTCGCCGGCACCCAGCGCGTCACCGGGCTGGCGTCCGGCGTGCTCGACGCGCTGACCTCGGCCCAGCAGGCGCTCACCACCGCGAGCGGCGGCACCGTCGATGTGAACGCCGCGACCGCCCTCCTGCGCAGCGCGGTGACCACCCTGACCACCGCCGCCGACGCCGTGCGGACGGCGCAACAGCAGAACGCCGGGATCGGCGAGGTCTTCGGCCCGCTCGTCGGTCCGGCCTCCCCCGCCTGCGCCGCCGACGCGAACTGCACCGCCGCGCGCCGGGCCTTCGCGGATCTCGACCGCGCGACGTCCGGGCGCGCCTCGACGGCGGTGCGCGCGGCCACCGTCGTCCTGCCCGCCGGCACGACGGACCGCGCGGCGACCGCCCTCGCCCAGGCCGACGATGCGCTCGCCCGGCTGCAGGGCCTGCTCAAGGGTCTCGGCGGGCTCAGCCCCGAGCAGGTCAAGGCCCAGCTCGCCGAGCTCAATGCCGGCGTCACCCAGCTCTCCACCGGCCTCGCCCAGTTGAGCACGGGCCTCGGGAAGGTCAAGACGGGCACCGACCAGGTGGTGGAGATGACGGGCCGCCTCCAGGAGGGCCTCGGCACCGCCGCCGACTACCTCACCGGGCTCAGTGCCGGCACCACGGAGGGACCCGGCCGCGGCTTCTACCTACCCGCGCAGGGGCTGCAGTCGGATCGCTTCGTCGAAGGCTCGCGGGTGCTCATGTCGCCCGACGGCAAGTCCGCCCGCATGCTCGTGGTGTGGGGCATCAACCCGTACTCGGACGAGGCCCTCAACACGGCGCCGTCGATCCCCGACGCGGCGCGGGCAGCGGCGCACGGAACCGTGCTCGAGTCCGCGACGATGGACGGCTTCGGCCTGGCCTCGATCTCGGCGCAGATGCGCGCGCAGGTGCTGCGCGACTTCCTGTTGTTCGGCCTGGTCGCGGTGATCGGCGTCTTCCTGGTGCTGTTGGTTCTGCTCCGCTCGGTGATCGCTCCGCTGCTCATGGTGGCCACGGTGGTGCTCTCCTTCGCGGCTGCCGCGGGCGCCTCGGTGCTGCTCTGGCAGCACGGCCTCGGCATCCCCGTCGACTGGTCCGTGCTGCCGATCGCCTTCATGGCACTGGTGGCGGTGGGCGCCGACTACAGCATGCTGTTCGCGGACCGCATCCGCGAGGAGGCCGCCGGGGATTCGACGGTGCGCGGCGTGCTCCGCGCGTTCGGCACCACCGGCAGCGTGATCACCACCGCCGGACTGGTCTTCGCGATCACGATGTTCGCGCTCATGAGCGGCAGCGTGATCAACCTGCTGCAGATCGGCTCGACCATCGGCATCGGCCTGCTGATCGACATCGTGGTGGTGCGCACCGTCTTCGTCCCGGCGGCGATCACCGCACTGGGAGACCGCGTGTGGTGGCCGTCGAGGCCCTGACCGGCCCGGCCACCGCCGGACCGAGTCGTACCGAGGCGAAGCACAGCAACGCGGCGGCCAGCGCGAGGCCGGTGGCCACGGCGGTGAACCACGGTCCACCGACGACGAGCGCCCCGAGGACCGCGGTGCCCGACGCGACACCGGCGTTCGTGCACGCATTGTTCCATCCGAGCACCGCTGCGCGATGGTCGGGGTCGGCGGAGGAGAGGTACGTCTGCTGCGCGGAGAAGAACGCCCCGCCGCCGGCGCACCACACCGCGACCGCGGCGATGGCGACAGCGGGGACGGTGGCCGTGGTCCCCACCGCGACGCCCGCGGCGACGACGAGCGCGGCCCCCGCGGGCACCCAGGCCGGGTGGACGCCCCGCCGGGCCAGCAGGTCGACGAGCACACCGGTTCCCACCGATCCGATCATCGATCCAATCCCGACGACCAGGCCGACCAGGCCCAATGCGGTGAGGCCGTAGCCGAACCGCTGCGAGAGAAGGACTCCCACGTAGGTGTACGCGCCGAGCCGACCGGCCTGGAGCAGCAGTGAGGACGTGAACGCCAGTGCGATCCGGCGATCGTGCCACGGCGCGAACAGGCCGCCGCCGTGTGCGCCGGGCTCGACCGTCCCGTCCGACGGCAGCCGCGCGGCCATCACCGCGGCCACGACGAGCATCGGGAGGCCGATCAGCAGGTACGGCGCGCGCCACCCGAGGCCGGTCGCCAGGAAGGCGCCCAGCGGGACGCCGAGCACCTGCCCGCCCGCGTACGCGGCGGCACCCAGCGAGACGGCCCGGCCGCGTTGCGCGGGGGCGGCGTTCTCGGCGAGGTAGGCCCAGATCGACGGTGCGCCCAGCGCCGCGCCGAGCCCCGACAGCGCCCGCGCCGCGACGAGCAGGGCCAGCGACGGCGCGGCGTGGCTGAGCAGGTCCGCCACCGCGAAGACGGCCATCCCGGCCGCGATCGCGTGCCGCCGCGCGAGGCGGTCCGCGAGCCGGCCGAACAGCGGACCGGTGACGGCGTAGCAGAGGACGTAGGCGATGACGACGTTGCCCGCCGCGCCGGTCGAGGCGCCGAAGGCCCGCGCGATGTCGGGAAGCAGCGGGGCCACCAGGTTCATCTCGGCGCCCATGAGGAAGAAGACCAGGTAGAGGACGACGAAGACGCCCCACGGGGTTCTGCCCTGCACCATCGTCGCGCCTCCTCTCCGCATGAGATTAGATCATCAAATAAACCGGAGCCATCGCGCGTGACCCGCGCCACCGTCGGGCGGCGGGGCCGGGCGTAGCATGGACCGGGTGAGTACCCCGGAGAACCCCCGCAAGCTACTCCGCCTCGAGGTCCGTAACGCACAGACCCCGATCGAGCGCAAGCCGAACTGGATCCGCACGCGCGCGAAGATGGGCCCTGAATTCACCGAGCTCAAGGGCCTCGTCAAGCGCGAGGGCCTCCACACGGTGTGCGAGGAGGCGGGCTGCCCCAACATCTACGAGTGCTGGGAGGACCGCGAGGCCACCTTCCTCATCGGCGGTGAGCAGTGCACCCGGCGGTGCGACTTCTGCCAGATCGACACGGGCAAGCCGGCGGAGCTCGACCGGGACGAGCCGCGGCGCGTCGCCGAGTCGGTCCAGGCCATGGGCCTGCGGTACTCGACGATCACGGGCGTGGCGCGCGACGACCTGCCCGACGAGGGCGTCTGGCTGTACGCGGAGACGGTCCGGCAGATCCACAAGCTGAACCCGAACACGGGCGTCGAGAACCTGATCCCCGACTTCCACGCCAAGCCGGAGCTGCTGGCGGAGGTCTTCGAGTCGCGCCCCGAGGTCCTGGCCCACAACCTGGAGACGGTGCCGCGCATCTTCAAGCGGATCCGCCCGGCCTTCCGCTACGAGCGTTCGCTCGACGTGATCCGCCAGGCGCGGGACTTCGGCCTGGTCACCAAGTCGAACCTGATCCTCGGGATGGGCGAGACCCCCGAGGAGGTGACGGAGGCGATGCGCGACCTGCACGACGCGGGCTGCGACATCATCACCATCACCCAGTACCTGCGGCCGTCGCCGCGGCACCACCCCGTCGAGCGGTGGGTCAAGCCCGAGGAGTTCGTCGAGCACACGCAGGCCGCCGAGGAGATGGGCTTCGCCGGCGTCATGGCCGGGCCGCTCGTCCGCTCGTCCTACCGCGCGGGCAAGCTCTACGCCAAGGCCATGGCGCACCACGGCCGTCCGATCCCGGAGAACATGGCGCATCTGACCACGGAGGGCGACGCCGCGCAGGAGGCCACGTCCGTACTGGAGCGCCTCGCGGCCGCCGCGAAGTAGAACATTAAGCTGGGAGACATGGCACAGGACAAGGCAGCGGCCGACAAGCTCAAGGCGCAGAAGGCCGAGGCGAAGCGGGTACGCAGGGCCGCTTCGAAGGAACGTCGCAAGCAGATGTGGCAGGCGTTCCAGATGCAGCGCAAGGAAGACAAGGCGCTGGTTCCGATCATGGTCGGGGTGCTCGTCGGCGCCGTCGTGCTGGCGATCGCCCTCGGTCTCCTCATCGGCCAGCCCTGGTGGATGTTCCTCGTCCTCGGCCTGCTGCTGGGCGCGTTGGGGGCGTTCATCGTCTTCACCCGCCGGCTCGAGCGCAGCGTCTACAGCAAGAACGAGGGCCAGCTCGGCGCCGCCGGCTGGGCGCTGGACAACATGCGCGGCTCGTGGCGCGTGACGCAGGCGGTCGCCCGCACCACCCACGCCGACGCGGTGCACCGCGTGATCGGCAAGCCCGGCGTGATCCTCGTGGCCGAGGGCAATGAGGGCCGGATCAAGGGCCTTCTCGCGCAGGAGAAGAAGAAGACGGCACGGGTCGTCGGCCAGACGCCGATCTACGAGTTCGTCGTGGGCAACGGCGAGGGCCAGGTCCCGCTGCGCCAGCTGCAGAAGAACCTGAACAAGCTCCCGGCGAACATCAACGGCAAGAAGATCGACGAGCTCGAGGGGCGACTGGCGGCACTGTCCAGCCGCAGCGGCGGCGCGCAGATGCCCCGCGGCCCGCTGCCGCAGGGCGCCAAGATGCGCAGCGTGCAGCGCACCGTCCGGCGCAAGACCGGCTCGAACTGATCCCCTCGGGGCCCGCATCGCGGGCCCCGAGCCCGTTCCGGGGCCTTCGTCGGGTTGCTACCGGCTCTTGACGACGACGGTGCCGGTGGCCCGGTCCTGCATACCGCGGCCGTCCACGTCCTGGATGAGCGGCGGGACGATGAAGACGATGAGCAGATTGCGGGCGAGCGCGCGGACGATACCCACCCGCATCTGCGGGTTCTCAATCCGGGCGACCCGCAGGCCCGCGAAGAACTGCCCGGGCGTGAACCCGAAGAGGGTGACCGACAGGACGCCGACCACGAACCAGATCCCCAGCGCCAGCGTGTCGAAGGCCGTGGGCTCCCCACCGAAGACGCGACTCGGACCCATGATCGCCACGGCGATCAGCGCGGACGGCACCCAGTCCAGGAACAACGCGAGCACCCGCCGCCCCGACCCGGCGGCCGACCCGACACCGTCACGCGGGAGCCCGAGCGCCTCGCCCCGGTACTCGCCGTGCGAGCCCTCCGGCAGTGCCGCGGAGGCACCGGACAGCCATGAACCCGTTTCTCGACGCATGGCCCCAGGGTACGTGGGGCGGTCGATCCTCGATTCCGGAGAGGTCCGCCGATGTGTAACACCGCTGAAACATTGCGTTAGTTCTCGGGCAACACCTCGTCCATAACGTTCCATCTCGTAACCTCGGTGGTGGTGCGAGCGGTACGACCGCGAAGCCCCACCGCCGGACGACGAAGGAGCAAGTAACAGGTGTTCACTACCAAAGAGGAACTTCTCGACTACCTGAAGACGGAGAACGTCGAGTACGTCGACATCCGCTTCTGCGACCTGCCGGGAACCATGCAGCACTTCTCGATCCCGGCGTCGGCGTTCGACGACAGCGTCTTCGAGGACGGCCTCGCGTTCGACGGCTCGTCGATCCGCGGCTTCCAGTCGATCGACGAGTCCGACATGATGCTCCTTCCCGATGTCACGACCGCGCGCATCGACCCGTTCCGCGCTGCGAAGACGATGAACATCTCCTTCTTCGTGCACGATCCCTTCACGCGGGAGGCGTACAGCCGCGACCCGCGCAACATCGCGCGCAAGGCCGAGGAGTACCTGCTCAGCACCGGCATCGCCGACACCTGCTTCTTCGGCGCCGAGGCCGAGTTCTACATCTTCGACTCGGTCTCCTACGACTCGTCGATCAACGGCTCCTTCTACGAGGTCGACTCGATCTCGGGCTCCTGGAACACCGGCCGCCCCCTCGAGGAGGACGGCTCGCCGAACCTCGGCTACAAGGTCCGCGCCAAGGGCGGCTACTTCCCCGTCGCGCCGTACGACCACTACGTGGACCTGCGCGACAAGATCTCGACCAACCTGCAGAACGCCGGCTTCACGCTCGAGCGCGGCCACCACGAGGTGGGCACCGGCGGCCAGGCCGAGATCAACTACAAGTTCGACACGCTGCTGCACGCGGCCGACGATGTCCAGCTGTTCAAGTACATCGTGAAGAACACCGCGTGGCAGGAGGGCAAGACCGTCACGTTCATGCCGAAGCCGCTCTTCGGTGACAACGGCTCGGGCATGCACGCGCACCAGTCGCTGTGGAAGGACGGCAAGCCGCTGTTCTACGACGAGGCCGGCTACGGCGGCCTGTCGGACCTGGCGCGCTGGTACATCGGTGGCATCCTGCACCACGCCCCGTCGCTGCTCGCGTTCACCAACCCGACGATCAACTCGTACAAGCGCCTGGTGCCGGGCTACGAGGCCCCGATCAACCTGGTCTACAGCCAGCGCAACCGCTCGGCCTGTGTGCGCATCCCGATCACGGGCAACAACCCCAAGGCCAAGCGCATCGAGTTCCGCTGCCCCGACAGCTCGGGCAACCCGTACCTGGCCTTCGCCGCCATGATGATGGCCGGCCTGGACGGCATCAAGAACAAGATCGAGCCGCACGCCCCGGTCGACAAGGACCTCTACGAGCTGCCGCCCGAGGAGGCCAAGGGCATTCCGCAGGCCCCCACCTCGCTGTCCGCCGTGATCGATCGCCTGGAGGAGGACCACGAGTACCTCACCGCCGGCGGCGTCTTCACCGAGGACCTGATCGAGGAGTGGATCTCCTACAAGCGTGAGAACGAGATCGCCCCGGTCAACCTCCGCCCGCACCCGTACGAGTTCCAGCTGTACTACGACGTGTAAGTCGTAGGGACTCTCCGGCCCCGTATCGTCGTTCGACGGTGCGGGGCCGGCCTGCGTTCGGGGGCCCGACGGTCCCTCCTCCCCCGCGCCGCCGCGCGTATCGTCGAGGGAGAAGAGGAGGCGACGATGTTCGAGGTGAAACTCAAGGGCAACGACGTGGTGGACCGGTCGGGAGCCGGCCCACGCGGCCCGGAACGTCCACGGGTGAGCGCGACGCTCCCCAACGGCGAGGTGCTCGTCATTCCCACCGCGGAGATGAGCCGCCGGCAGGACGAGAAGAACCTCGGCGAGTCCTCGGCCCGCCCCGATCCCGAGTAGCCTCGTCGCAGCCCGCAACCCCCGCCCGTGCTCAAGCCGGGACCCTTGCCGCGCGGCTGCGGCGAACCGGTAGGTTCATATCCCATGTGCGCTCCCCGCTCCGTCCTCGTCGCCGTCACCGCCGTCCTCGCGACGGGGGCACTGACCTCCTGCGGCGCGAAGGATGCGGCCGCCGCCTGCCCGACGGGGGCGCCCAGCACCGCGAACTCCCCCGACTGGACCTACCAGGGGCAGACCGGCTCGATCGTGGTGACCGGCCCCACCGACACGGCGTCGCCGCAGATCACCGTCGAGAAGCCCTTCGCGGTGGAGCAGACCCACGTCCAGGCCTTCAACCCGCCCGGCGACGGTGCCGTAGTCGCGGACACGGCGACCGTCTCCGTCTGCTACCTCGGCGTGAACGGCCGCACGGGCGACCGTTTCGACAGCACCTACGACCGCGGCAAGCCCGCCTCCTTCCCTCTCGACGGCGTGATCCCGGGCTTCAAGAAGGCCATCGCCGGGCAGAAGGTCGGGACCACGGTGGGAGTAGCGGTCGGACCGATGGACGGCTACCCGTCTGGCACCCCAGACGGAAAGATCCAGGGCGGCGACACGATCATCTTCGTGGTCAAGATCCTCTCCGCGTCGTAGCCGGCCCCTTCCTGACCGCATCTACTGAGTTGGCGAACGCCGGTAACCGCGCCGGTGAACGTGAACAGATCTCAGGGATTCACCGGAGGCGCCGCCGACGCCACATGACAAGACTGGGAGCACAACCAACCAGGAGGCGTCATGCGCGTACTGTCCTTCGTCATCGGAGCCGTGGTGCTTCTCCCGCTCGCAGCGGTCGCGGTCATCTTCGCAGGCATCCGCTTCCGGATCCGCCCGGTCCTCGACGTCGTGCGCCGGATCAACCGGGACTTCACCAATCCGCGCGCCGTGCACGCCGCCGAGTCCACCGATTCGACGCGCACGGTGGTACGCCACGTCGGTCGACGGAGCGGCAAGGCGTATGAGACTCCCGTCGACGCGTTCGCCACGGACCGCGGCGCGGTGATCATCGCCCTCCCCTACGGCTCCGATACCGACTGGGTCCGCAACATCCGAGCGGCGGGCACCGTCGACCTGCTGCGGCACGGCGTAGCGATGACGGCGACCGATCCCCGGATCGTCGCCACTGCCGACATCGTCGGTGAACTCCCGCCCCGCGCCCGGCGCACGCTCCGGATGTTCGACGTGGCGCAGTGCCTGGAACTGCGCGTGGCATAGCCCTCACCGTCGCGCTCACCCCGGAAGGCTCAACCCACCCGCGCCAGCACCGCCAGGTGATCGGCACCGGAGATCTCATGCGTCGTGACATCCGCGGCACCGAGGCCGCGGAGCAGGATGTGGTCGATGCCGACCAGGGGCGGATAGGGCTTGTCGGTCGGGTAGGTGGGCGTGAAGCCCACGCCGGCGAGCTGTCCGGCGTCGCGGTAGCCGCCGCTCAGGAGCCGGCGGAACTGCACGTGATCGTAGGTCGCGTTGTAGTCGCCGAGCGCGATCACCGGCCGCGGCTCGGGCACGCCCTGCAGGAGGGCCTCGATCTTCTTCAACTCGTCCGCCCAGTCGGAGGGCACCAACGGCGGCACGGGGTGCAGCGCGAAGAGCTGCACATCGCCCCGGCCCGGCACCGCCGCGACGGCGGTGAGCGCGGCCAGCGCGAAGCCCGGCACCGTCGCCGTGCTCGAGAGCGGGTGCCGGCTGTAGAGCGCCGTACCGTAGGCGAGCTCGGCGGGGTGGGCGAAGGAGTGCGGTAGGTCCGTCGCGATCGTCGACGAGGCGATCCGCGCGACGGCGTCCGGGGTCGCCTCCTGCACCGCGAGGAAGTCGACCGCGTTGTCGCGCACCAGCTTCGCAAGCTGGCCCACGTCGCCGCGGCCCAGCTGGATGTTCGCGGTCAGCGCCGTCAGGGTCGCCCCGGTGGGCGCCGGCCCGCTCCGCCACAGCGGCGCCTGCACCCAGACCGCCGCGGCGGCCACGGCGATCGCCAGCACCAGCCGGAGGAAGGCCCGCGCGAACAGCAGGCAGACCAGAGCGAGGGTCAGCGTGCCGAGCAGCAGCACCGGCACCATCGCAGCAGCCGCAACGGTGGCCTTCTGCTCCCCCGGCCAGAAGTGCAGCCCGATCGTCGCGAGCGCGGCCAACAGCGAGAGCGTGCCGACGATGCTCGCCACGGTCCGCAGAATGATCCCCATGGGTCCATCCTGCCCGGAGAGGGGCTATTCGCCCCAGAACACCCGGTCGACCACGGCCCGGGCGCGTCGCGTCGTGCGGAGGTAGTCCTCGAGGAAGTCCAGGGACGAGCCGCGCCACCCTGCCACGTACGCGACGTTCGAGAGCACCGCGCCCGGTCCCGGCAGTTGGTCGATGGGCTTGCCCCGCACCAGGAACAGCGCGTTGCGGGCCCGGGTCGCCGTGAGCCACGCTTCCCGGAGTAGCGCCACGTCGGACTCGGGCAACAGCTCCGCCGCGCCGATCGCGTCGAGCGATTCGAGCGTGGACGTGTTGCGCAGTGCGGGAACGTCGCTGGCGTGGCGCAGTTGCTCGAGCTGCACGGTCCACTCCACGTCGGAGAGCCCGCCGCGACCGAGCTTGGTGTGCGTCGCCGGGTCCGCGCCGCGGGGCAGGCGCTCGGAGTCCACGCGGGCCTTGATGCGCCGCAACTCGTTCACCGTCGCGGCCGAGACGCCGCCCTCGGGGTAGCGGATCTCGTCCACCATGTGCAGGAACTCCAGCGCGATGTCCTTGTCGCCCGCCACGTGGGTGGCGCGCAGCAGCGCCTGCACCTCCCAGGGCTGCGCCCACTGCCGGTAGTACGCCCGGTACGCCGCCAGCGTCCGCACGACGGGACCGTTGCGTCCCTCGGGCCGCAGCCCGGTATCGACCTCCAGGCCGGGATCGACCGACGGTGCGCCGAGCCGGGTCCGCACGGCATCCGCCACCAGGTTCGACCACCGGACGGCGTCCGTCTCCTCGTAGCCCTCGTTGGGCACGCACACGAAGAGCACATCGGCGTCGGAGCCGTAGCCGATCTCGTGGCCGCCGAGGCGTCCCATGCCGATCACCGCGATCCGTGCGGGCGCGCCGGCCGGGTAGGCGCTACGGCTGGATTCTCGTTCGGCCACGGACGTCGCGACCTCGGAGACGAGCGCCGCATCGAGCGCGGCACCCCACACCGAGGACAGCGCGGCGCACACCTCGGGCACCGTCATCATGCCGAGGATGTCGGCGGAGGCGACGCGGGCGATCTCGCTGCGCCGCATGGCCCGCGCCACCGCGATCGCACGGTCCCGGTGATGCGCGCGGCTGACCGCGGCGAGCATCCCGTTGTACACCTCCTGCGGCGAGGTCTCCACCAGTTTGGGGCCGGTGGCACCGTCGGAGTACAGCCGGATCACCTCCGGCGACCGCGCCAGCAGCTCCGCCACGAAGGTCGACGAGCCCAGCACCGTCATCAGGCGTTGCGCCACCACCGACTCGTCGCGCAGCACGCGCAGGTACCACTCGACGTCGCGCAGTTCCTCGGACAGCTTGCGGTAGTTCAGCAACCCGGCATCGGGGTTCGGGGTCTCACTGAGCCATTCCAGCAGCGTGGGCAACAGGATGGTCTGGATGCGGCCGCGCCGGGAGGAGTCCGCCATCGCCTTGAGGTGCGCGAGGGCGTGCTGCGCCTGCCGGAAGCCCAGCGCGCCCAGCCGGGAGACGATCGCATCGTCGGTCAGGCTCACCGCATCCGCGTCGAGGTTCGCGATCGAATCCAGCAGCGGCCGGTAGAACAGCTTGGTGTGCAGCCTCCGCACGCGCGCCGACTGCCGCTTGAGTTCCGCCCGCAGGACGCCGGCGGCGTCCCGGTCACCGTCGGGCCGGATGTGCGCGGCACGGGCGAGCCAGCGCCAGGCCTCCTCGTGATCGGGCGGGGGCAACAGGTGCGTGCGCTCCATGCGCCGCAACTGAAGACGGTGCTCGAGCAGCCGCAGGAACTCGTACGACGCGGTGAAGTTGGCACCGTCGTCCCGGCCCACGTAACCGCCCGTCGTGAGCGCCTCCAGGGCGTCGACGGTGCTCCGCTCGCGGAGCGTCTCGTCCGTGCGGCCGTGCACCAGCTGCAGCAACTGGACGGCGAATTCGACGTCGCGCAGGCCGCCGCGCCCCAGCTTCAGCTCACGCTCGCGCAGCGCCGGCGCGATGTTCTCCTCGACCCGGCGTCGCATCTCCTGCACGTCCTGCACGAAGTCCTCGCGCTCGGCCGCCTCCCACACCATGGGACTGAGCGCGGCGAGGTAGTCGTAGCCGAGCTGCATGTCACCGGTCTGCGGGCGAGCCTTGAGCAGCGCCTGGAACTCCCAGGTCTTCGCCCACCGCTTGTAGTACGTCACATGCGATTCCAGCGTGCGGGTGAGGCTGCCCGCCTTGCCCTCGGGGCGCAGGGCGGCGTCCACGTCGAAGAACGCCGCGGAGCCGATCCGCATCATCTCCCCGGCCAGCCGCGCCGACGGGCCGTCGGCCGGCTCCGCCACGAAGATCACGTCCACGTCGGAGACGTAGTTCAGCTCCCGCGCACCGCATTTGCCCATCGCGACCACCGCGAGGCGGCCGGTCGGATCGCTGGTGGGGAAGGCGGTGGCCACCGCCACCGACAGGGCCGCGGTGAGCGCCGCGTCGGCGAGATCGGCGAGATGCGCGGCCACGATCGAGAAGGGCAGCGTCGGCTCGTTCTCGACCAGCTCGGCGAGGTCGCGGGCGGCGAGGACCATCACCAGGTCGCGGTACCCGTCCCGGAGGCGGGCGATCGCCGCGCCCCCGGTCACCGCGGCACGGTAGAGCAGGTCGTCGTCGCGCCGCCCCGGAACCTTCACGGCGTCGACGGTGGCGAGCATCGCGTCGATCAGGTCGTCGCGCGAGCGCAGCGGCGCGGTGTCCCGCAGCAGCCGCCATGAGGACGGGTGGCTGATCAGGTGGTCACCCAGCGCATCGGAGGCGCCGAGCAGCCCGAAGAGCCTGCCGCGGAAGGTGGTGTCGGAACGGATCAGCTCACCGATCTCCGCCCACTCCTCGCCGGCGGATTCGCGCAGCCGCACCAGGGCGCGCAGCGTCCAGTCCGGGTCGGCGGCGCGCGAGAGCGCCCACAACACGTCGGCGCACTCGGCGTTCGCCCACCCGAGCGAGGTGAGGTTCGCCTCGGCGTTCGGGTCGAGCAGACCCAGGCGGCCCGCACTCGGGCGGCGGACCTCGCGACTCGTCGGCGGCACCGTCGACCCCCGGCCTAGAGGGAGAGGAAGCGGTCGAGCTCGAACGGGGTGACGACCGAACGGTAGTCGTTCCACTCGGACCACTTGTTGCGGAGGAAGTACTCGAAGACGTGCTCCCCCAGCGCCTCCGCGACGAGTTCGCTCTTCTCCATGAGGAGCAGCGCGTCGTGCAGGCTGGCGGGCAGATCCCGGAAACCCATCGACCGGCGCTCGCGCGCCGTCATCTGCCGGACGTCGTCCTCGGCGGCCTCGGGCAGCTCGTAGCCGCCCTTGATGCCCTCCAGGCCGGCGGCGCACAGCACGGCGAAGGCGAGGTAGGGGTTGCAGGCCGAATCCGGCGAGCGCACCTCGATGCGGCGGCTGCTGGACTTGTTCGGCGTGTACAGCGGCACCCGGACCATCGCCGAGCGGTTGGCGGCGCCCCAGGTGGCGGCGGTCGGCGCCTCGTCACCGGTCACCAGGCGCTTGTACGAGTTCACCCACTGGTTGGTGACCGCGGAGATCTCGGGCGCGTGGTGCAGGACGCCGGCGATGAAGGCCTTGCCGGTGGCGGAGAGCTGCAGCTCGTCGTCGGGGTCGTGGAAGGCGTTGGAGTCGCCCTCGAACAGGCTCATGTGCGTGTGCATGCCCGAGCCCGGGTGGTGCGTGAAGGGCTTCGGCATGAAGGACGCCTTGACGCCCTCGGACATCGCGACCTCCTTCACGATGTACCGGAAGGTCATCACGTTGTCCGCCATGGACAGCGCGTCGGCGTAGCGCAGGTCGATCTCCTGCTGGCCCGGGCCCGCCTCGTGGTGGCTGAACTCGACGGAGATCCCCATCGCCTCGAGGGCCTCGATCGCCGAGCGCCGGAAGTTCGGTGCCGCCTCGTGCACGGCCTGGTCGAAGTAGCCGCCGTCGTCGGCGGGTACGGGCCCGCCGTTCGGCCCCGGCTCCTTCTTGAGCAGGTAGAACTCGATCTCCGGGTGCACGTAGCAGGAGAAGCCGAGGTCGGCGGCGCGGTTGAGCTGGCGCCGCAGCACGTGCCGGCTGTCGCCCCACGAGGGCGTCCCGTCGGGCATGGCGATGTCGCAGAACATGCGGACGGAGTGCATCTCCCCGTCGTTGCTCAGCCACGGGAGCACCTGGAAGGTCGACGGGTCCGGTTTGGCGACGGTGTCGGCCTCCGAGACGCGGGAGAAGCCCTCGATCGAACTCCCGTCGAAGCCGATGCCCTCGGTGAACGCGCCCTCCAGCTCCGCCGGGGCGATCGCCACGGACTTGAGCATCCCGAGAACGTCGGTGAACCACAGCCGCACGAAGCGGATGTCCCGTTCCTCAATGGTGCGAAGCACGAACTCCTGCTGCCGGTCCATGTGTCGACCCTAAGCGAGAAGGTGTTAATTGCGTGTTACATATGCCCGACCCGTCCGGGTCGGTTGCGCCGTGCCCGAGGCCCCGGTCGCCGACGGGCGACGATGCCCGGCACCGCGGGCGCCCCGCCGGAGCGGGGCGACCCGGCTCTCGCCGGGCCGCGCCCGTAGGCGCCCTAACCGTCACCCGGCGGTCTGCGGTCCGAACTCCGTGCTCAGTTCGGTGACCGCGGTGCAGGGGAAACCCGCGCGCCGGGAGTGCTCGCGCACCGTGGCCTCGGTGTCGGTCCGGTGCACGCAGTACACCTTGTCTCCCGCCGCGTAGCTGGTGATCCACTCGTAGGGGACACCCAGTGATGCGGCGGTGGCGTTCGAGGTCTTCGCGATCTCGGCCAGCGCGGCGCCGTCGAGATCGCCGGCGCCGGGGAGCTCGCGCTCGATGACGAAGGTCTTCAACGTGGTGGACATGGCATCTTCTCCTCTGTCGGATGAACTGTGCGGATGAACTGGTGCGCCATCACCTTCCGTCCGAACGGCGCCCCCGGGCATCGGGAGAACCTCCCCATCTGTCGATCTTGTCGGCCGGATGCACGCCCGCGTATGGTCGGCAGGTGACGCTCATCGAACGCGACGAGGACGTGTCGGCGCTGGTCACGCTGGCGAGTCGGGCTCGTGCGGGCCACGGCGGCATGGTCGTGGTGACCGGTGAGGCCGGCGCCGGAAAGTCCTCGATCCTCGAGGAGTTCACGCGCCGCACGCAGTCCGGCCTGCGCGTGCTGTGGGGAGCGTGCGACCCACTGACCACGCCGCGCCCGCTCGGCCCGGTGTTCGACGTCGCCGCGGGGCTCGCCGCGTCGACCCGGTCGGCCCTGGCGCACGCCGAACACGCGTACCAGATCTTCGATGCGATCACCGCCGATCTGGCGAGCGAGCCCACGCTCCTGGTGATCGACGACGTGCACTGGGCCGACCAGGGCACCGCCGACCTGCTGCGCCACCTCCTGCGACGGATCCGGAACAGCCCCGTCCTGGTCGTCCTGAGCGCCCGCACGGAGGAGTCGAACGACACTGTGCGAGCGCTGCTGGGCGACATCGCGCGCACCACCGGCGCCACCTCGATCGCCGTTCGGCCGCTGACCGTCGAGGGCGTCGCGGAGCTGGTCGGTGATGCCGACCTGGACCCGGTGGACCTGCACCGCCTGACCGCCGGCAACGCCTTCTTCGTGACCCAGATGATCGAACACCGTGGGCACGACCTGCCCGCGACGGTGCGCGACGCCATCCTCGCCCGCACGGTGGGACTGGATCCCGGGTGTTGGGACGTGCTGCACCTTCTCACCTGCGCGCCGGGACCGATCGTCGAGGCGGTGCTCGAGCCCCTCGGGGTGACGTCCGGGGCCCTGCGACGTCTGCACGAGCTGCAGCTGATCCGGCGGACCGACCGCGGGGTCGGCTTCCATCACGACCTGTGTCGTCTCGCGATGCGCGAGGTGATCCCGCCCGGCGCCGAGCCCGAGCTGCATCGCCGGCTCCTGGACGTGTACGACGCCGTGGGCGGCACCGACCCGGTGATCGTCGCGCACCACGCGGAGGCGTCGGGCGACCGGGACCGGCTGCGAGCCGCTGCGATCAGCGCGGCGCGGTACTCCGCGCGCTCCGGCGCGCACCGGCAGAGCGCGCAGTTCTACCGACTGGCGTTGGCGAACTCCCACGAACTCGGTGTCGACGCCGGGGCGGGCACGGGCACCGGCGACGCGGAACTGCTGGAAGCCCTTGCGGCGGAGTGCTATCTCATCGACCGGCTGGACGAGGCGATCGACGCCGGAGAGCGGGCTCTCGCGATGCGCGCGGCGGCCGGCGACACCGAGAACGCCCGCGCCCTGCACAACGCATTGGCCGTCTACCACTGGTACAACGCGAACCGGTCCGCCGCGGACGAGCACGTCTCCCGGGCGATCGCGAGCGCGGACGGTGCGGCCTCCGTCGCGCTGGGTCACGCCTTCGCCATGCGGGCCCATCTGGCGATGCAGTCCGGACTGCTCGACCGGGCGAGGGACGCGCTCGACCAGGCGAGGGAGATCGCCCGTGCGACGGCCGCGGACGAGCTGCGCGCCAGGGTCGCGATCATCACCGGGGTGTGCGACGTGCTCGAAGGCGTGCCGGCCGGGAGGGACGCGGTGCTCGGCGTTCTCGCCCGCGGCCCGGCACATCTCGACGAGATCTACTCCAGCGGGTACAGCAACCTCACCTACCTCGACGTCGAGCAGCGCCGGCTCGGGGACGCCGGAGAACTCCTCGCGCGGAGCATCGAGATGACCGTCGAACGTGACCTCCCGGTGTGCCGCGCATGGCAGATGGGTTCGCGGAGCCGGCTGCGCCTGATCGGCGGCGACTGGGACGCCGCTCTCGCCGATTCGTCGGCGGTCCTCGACGAATCGTCGGCGCCGCTCGCGCAGTTCTGGCCGCTGGTGGTCCGGGGCCTGATCCGGATCCGGACGACCGCCGAACCCGCAGCGGAACTGGACACCGCGTGGGAGCTGGCGGCGCGCTACGGTGAGCCACTCCGGGTGGTCCCGGCCGCGGCGGCGCTGGTCGAGCAACAGTGGCTCACCGGGGTCCGGGACGATCGCCTCGCCGGATTCCCCGTTCTGCTCGAGCGGGACACCGTCGGAGTCCAATGGGCCCGCGGTGATCTCGCGGTCTGGCTCGCCAGGGTGGGAATCGAGACCGCCGCCGACGGTATCGCGGCTCCGTACCGATCCTGGCTCGACGGCGACCGCGCCGGCGCGGCCGACCAGTTCGACCGCGGGGGCTCCGCGTACGACGGTGCCCTGGCCCGGGTGGCGAGCAAGGATCCGGCAGCGGTCGCCGATGGGCTGGCGACGCTCGACCGACTGGGCGCGCACGCGGTGGCGGACAAGTTGCGGCGGGATCTGCGGGCCGCCGGGATGCCCGGGGTACCCGCCCGGCGCCGGCGCTCGACGCTCGCCCATCCGGCCGGGCTGACCACGCGCCAGCAGGAGGTACTCGCCCTGATGGGGGCGGGCCTGACCAACGGTGAGCTCGCCGGGCGGCTGTTCCTGTCCGAGAAGACCGTCGATCATCATGTCTCGGCCATCCTCACGCGTCTCGGCGTGGGCAACCGGCGCGACGCCGTGCGGCGCGGACGGGAGTTGGGGATCGTCGACTGAAGAGCCGCGCGAACATGGGGAGCGACTCCCGATGAGCTTCCGAGCGGCCCCGGCGAGAGTGATCCGCATCGACCGACGCGGTCGAAATCACCTCACCCCAGGAGCGACATCATGAAGCGCATCTCCCCCATCGGCACCGTCATCGCGCTGGCCTCCGCGGCCACGCTCGCCGGCGCCACCCTGCTGGTCCCGGCCGCCGCCGTCGCCGCGCCGCCCGCGACGGGCGCGAACCTCACGGTATCGGCGCCCAACGCTTTCAACATCCGAGTCACCGTCGAGGGGACCTTCCGGATGAGCGTCGAGGACGCGAAGACGATCATCCGATACATGAACGACAACCGCTCCGGCGGTGTCACGTACACCCTGCGCGGCGACGATCCGGGGACCAACGACCCCGTCCTCTTCGAGCGGTTCGCCGGCGGCACCGGTACCTACCCCGGCGGCGAACTGGTCGCCACCGGGAGCGGGCTGCACTACCTCAAGGTCATGGACGTGCCTCGGGAGTACCTGAACGAGGACGACGGCCCCTTCGACTTCACCGACGAGGTGTACGCCCAGGTGCACCTGCATTACGCGACCGGAGGCGATCGGTTCGCCACCAGCGCCGTCGTCTCGCGTCAGTTCTGACGACGGCGTGCCCGCCGCGAACTCAGGGCGCGCAGCGCAGCCCCTCGGCGGGGATAGTGAGGTCGCGGAGATAGGCGGTCACCGCGTTGTCGATGCAGGTGTTCCCCTCCAGGGAGATGGTGTGCTGGCTGCCCTCGTAGGTGATCAGCGACGCTCCCAGCTGCTTGGCCAGGCTGACGCCGTTCTCGTAGGGCGTCGCCGGATCGTGGGTGGTCGAGATCACGACGATCTTCGGCGCACCCACGGCGTGCACCTCGTGCGGCTTGAGGGTGGGCGCGGCGGCCCAGTACGCGCACGTGCCCTTCGCCGCCCGCCCGGTGCCGCGGCCGTCGTCGAGGAAGGGCGCCGCCTTGCGGATCTCGGTGTCGAGCCGGGACAGCTCGGCGGGGTCGGTGACGGCGGGCCCGTCCACGCAGTTGATCGCGGTGTTGGCATCCATCATCGGCGAGTACCGGCCCTGCTCGTCCCGGTTGAGGTACAGGTCGGCGATGCGCTGCAGGAGGGCGCCGTCACCCTTCTGCAGGCCGATCAGGCCGCGCCGCAGCGGCTCCCAGAGCTGCTGCGCGTACATCGCCTGGATCGTGGCGGTGGTGGCATCGCTGTAGCTCAGCATGCGGCCGCCCTGGCCGCGGACCGGATGGTCGATGAGCGGGCGCACGAGTTGCTGGTACCGCTCGGTGGCCTTCGACGGGTCGGTGCCCACCGGGCAGTCGGGGTACTTGGCGCAGTCCTTGGCCCAGTCGTCGAAGACGGTCTGGAAGCCCGCCATCTGCTGCACGTTCGAGGTGATCTGGTCCAGCGCCGGATCCACGGCACCGTCGAGGACCATGGCGCGCACGCGCTCGGGGAAGGTCTCCGCGTAGATCGCCCCGATGAAGGTGCCGTAGCTGTAGCCGAGGTAGGTCAGCTTCCGGTCGCCGAGGACCGACCGCAGCACGTCCAGGTCGCGGACGGTGTCGGCGGTGCCGACGTGCGCGAGGAAGTTCTTGCCCATCTTCTCGGTGCACAGGTCCGCCTGCGCCTTGTTGAAGGCCTCCTGCTTCGTGATGCCCGCGGGTGTGTTGTCGGAGTTCACGGTCGAGAGCCGGTTCTCGTCGCGCTGCTTGTCGCTGAAGCACTTCACGGCGGGGGCGCTCGCGCCGACACCGCGCGGGTCCCATCCGACCATGTCGAAGGTGCGGGCGATCTCGTACTTGCCCTGCTCCATGGACTTGCCCGCGACCTGCTGCACGCCGGAGCCGCCGGGCCCGCCGGGGTTCATCAGGAGCGAGCCCTGCCGCTGCCCCGTCGCGGCGACCCGCGCGACGGCGAGCCGGGTCTCCCCCGCCGAGGGATCGTTGTAGTCGATCGGCACCGTCAGGCGCGCGCACTGCAGCGTGGTCCGGTCGTACTCGGTGATGTCGTCGGCGCTCGCGATCTCCGTGCACGACCCCCACGCGAGCCGCTGCCCGTAGTACTTCTGCAGGGACGCGGGGACGCCCGGCTCCGCGGTCGATGTCTGCGTGGCGGTGCTCGACGGGGCCGACTCGCGTGCGGGCTCCGGGGACCCTCCGATCGGGATCGAGCATCCCGCGAGCACGGTCACAGAGAGGACCGCGATCGCGGTCAGGAGGGGTTTACCTGCCGTCATCCTTCCGATCCTGCCACGCGGCGCCCGTTGTCCCGGGGACGCTAGGGTTGAACCATGACGCCCCTTCGTGTCGCGGCGTGCCAGATCGACCCCGTCGTGGGTGATCTGGACGCGAATGTTGCTCGGATCACCGCCGCAGCCCGGGACGCCGCGCAGCGCGGCGCGCAGGTCGCCGTCTTCGGCGAGATGGCCCTCACCGGCTACCCGGTGGAGGACCTGCTGCTCCGCCGGTCCTTCGCCGTCGACTCCCGGGAAGCGGTGCACGAGCTCGCCCGGTCGCTCGACGCGGCGGGCTGCGGGGACCTCATCGTGGTGGTCGGCTTCCTCGACCGCGATCCCGACGCGCCCGAGACCAGCACGAACCCCACGGGCGGCGCGCGCAACGCCGCCGGCGTGCTGCACGGCGGCGAGCTGGTCGCCCGCTACGACAAGCACTTCCTCCCCAACTACGGGGTCTTCGACGAGAAGCGCTGGTTCACCCCCGGCGACCGGTTGGTGGTCCTCGACGTCGACGGTGTGCGGCTCGGCCTGGCCATCTGCGAGGACGTCTGGTGGCCCGACGGTCCCGTGGCCGGGTTGGGCGCGCTGGGCGTCGATGCGGTGCTGTGCCTCAACGCGAGCCCGTACGAGGTCGGCAAGCCCGCGCAGCGGCGCGGGGTGGTCGCGGCGCGCGTCGCCGAGGGCGGCGCACCGGTGATCTACGTCAACCTCGTCGGCGGGCAGGACGAGCTCGTCTTCGACGGTGACTCCTTCACCGCGACGAACGCCTCGGACTGGGCGCCGGGGCCGCAGTTCGTCGAGGCGACCGTGTTCACCGATGTCACGCCGCTCGGGCGCGAGCGGTCCGGCACCGTCGACGGATGGGCGGTGCAGGAGGTGCCCCTGCCCGCGCGGCCCACCGATCTCGTCCCGGTCGCCACCGACTGGGCCCACCTCGACGACCGGGCGCAGGTCTGGGCGGCCCTGGTCACCGGCACGCGGGACTACGTGCACAAGGTGGGCGGGCGCACCGTCGCGCTGGGGATGTCCGGCGGCATCGACTCGGCGCTGGTCGCCGTCATCGCGGCCGACGCGGTGGGCGCCGACAACGTCTACGGCGTCTCGATGCCCTCGAAGTACAGCTCGGAGCACTCGAAGGACGACGCCGCGGATCAGGCGCAGCGGATGGGCATCCACTACCGCACCGAGCCGATCGAGCACATGGTCGAGACCTTCGTGGACCAGCTGCACCTGACGGGTCTGGCGGAGGAGAACATCCAGGCGCGCTGCCGCGGTATGACGCTGATGGCCCTGTCCAACCTCGACGGGCACCTGGTTCTGGCCACCGGCAACAAGAGCGAACTGGCCGTGGGCTATTCGACGATCTACGGCGACGCGGTGGGCGCCTACGCCCCCATCCGCGATGTCGAGAAGTCGCTCGTCTGGGACCTGGCGCGCTGGCGGAACGAGGTGGCGGTCGAGCGCGGCGAGACGCCGCCGATCCCCGAATCGTCGATCACCAAGGAGCCGTCGGCGGAGCTGCGCCCCGGCCAGAAGGACAGCGATTCGCTGCCGGACTACGACGTACTCGACGACATCCTGCGCCGCTACGTCGAACAGGACCAGGGTGTCGCCGAGATCGCCGAGGCGGGCTACGACCCGGACCTGATCCGGAAGGTGGCCCGCCTGGTGGACCGCGCCGAGTACAAGCGACGCCAGTACCCGCTGGGCCCGAAGGTCACGCCCAAGGCCTTCGGCCGCGACCGCCGGATGCCGATCACGAACAGGTGGCACGACCCGGCCTAGAGACTGCCCGGACCGGAAAGACCGGCTGGGACATGAAGGGAAAACAACAATGAGCGAAACGCCCGTCTACGGAAGCGGTTCCGGCGCGCCGAGCGCGCCGGCCCGGAAGAAGGTGCGCATCCACCACCTGGCCGAGCTCAAGGAGCGCGGCGAGAAATGGGCCATGCTCACCAGTTACGACTACATGACCGCCTCGATCTTCGACGAGGCCGGCGTCACCGCCCTGCTGATCGGCGACAGCGCAGCGAACACCGTGTACGGGTTCGACTCCACGCTGCCGATGGAACTGGACGTGATGGCCGCGATGGTGGCGGCGGTGCGCCGGGGCACGAAGTACGCGCTCGTGGTGGCGGACATGCCCTTCGCCAGCTACGAGGAATCCCCCGAGCAGGCCTACCGCAGCGCCGCGACACTGATGAAGGCCGGCGCCGAGGCGGTCAAGCTCGAGGGCGGCGAACACATGGCACCCACCATCGAGTTCCTGCAGCGTCGCGGCATCCCCGTGATGGCGCACATCGGCTTCACCCCGCAGTCGGTGAACTCGCTGGGCGGCAACCGGGTTCAGGGCCGGGGCGACGACGCGGCCCACAAGGTCCGCCTCGACGCGAAGGCCGTGGACGCCGCGGGCGCCTTCTCCGTGGTCCTGGAGATGGTGCCCTCCGACGTGGCCGCGCAGGTGACGAGGGAGATCTCGATCCCGACGATCGGGATCGGTGCCGGGAACCAGTGCGACGGACAGGTCCTGGTCTGGCAGGACTTCTCCGGGCTCAACCGCGGCCGGACCGCGCGGTTCGTCAAGAAGTACGCGAACATCGGCGACGAGCTGCTGCGCGGCGCCCAGGAGTACGTGGCGGAGGTCGCCTCGGGTGAGTTCCCCGGCCCGGAGCACGGGTTCTGATGCGCGACTTCTATCCCGCCATCGAGGCCTACCGCACCGAACTGCTGGACGTGGGCGACGGCCAGCTCCTCTACATCGAGCAGAGCGGCAACCCCGACGGTAAGCCGGTGGTCTTCATCCACGGCGGCCCCGGCGGCGGCACCTCCCCCGACTGCCGCCGCTTCTTCGACCCCGCTGCGTACCGGATCGTCGTCTTCGATCAGCGCGGGTGCGGGCAGTCCAGGCCGCACATCGCGGATCCGCCGTCCGGCGAAGGGGATTCGCTCGCCGAGCGGCTCGCGGTGAACACCACGCCGCACCTCGTCGCCGACATCGAGCGGATCCGGCAGCACCTGGGGATCGAGCGGTGGCAGGTCTTCGGCGGGTCCTGGGGCTCCACCCTGGGGCTGGCCTACGCGCAGGCCCATCCCGAGCGGGTCACGGAGCTGGTACTCCGCGGCATCTTCCTCCTGCGGCGCAGCGAGCTGGACTGGTACTACAACGACGGTGCCTCCCATGTCTATCCGGACAACTGGGAGGGCTACCTCGCCCCGCTCGCGGAAGCGGACCGGGCACCGTCGGCCGACAAGATCGCGGCGTACCACCGGCTGCTGCACTCGGACGACGCGGAGACGGCGCTGCGGGCCGCGAAGGCGTGGTCGATGTGGGAGCGCAGTACCAGCCACCTGATCAACACCCCGGAGAGTTCGGCGGACGCCGACGAACCGCGGTTCGCGACCGGGTTCGCGCAGATCGAGAACCACTACTTCGTCAACGGCGGCTTCCTCGACGAGGGGCAGCTCCTGCGGGATGTGGACAAGCTGGCCGGCATTCCGGGCGTGATCGTGCAGGGCCGCTACGACGTGGTGTGCCCCGCGCGCAGCGCGTGGGATCTGCACCGCGCCTGGCCCACCGCGGATCTGATCATGGTGCCGGACGCGGGTCACTCGGCCTTCGAGCCCGGCATCCGATCGGCCCTCATCGAGGCCACCGACCGATTCGCGAAGGACTGAACATGGCGGAGCAGCGTGAGATCGAGACGAAGTACGAGGTCGGTCCCGACACGGCGGCGCCGTCGCTCGCGGCGCTGCCCGGGGTCGACCACGTCTCGACCGACGAGGTCTTCCACCTGGTGGCGGTGTACTACGACACCGACGCCCTGGACCTCGCCGCGAACCGGATCACGCTGCGCCGCCGCACGGGCGGCAAGGACGACGGGTGGCACCTCAAGCTGCCCGACGGTGCCGCCCGCCGCGAGGTGACGGTGCCTCTCGGCGATAGCGGTTCGCCCACCGACGGCAGCACGCCCGCTGACGAGGGTGCGCCGTCGGAGGGCACCGAGGGCGACGCCGCGGAGGTGCCCGCGGAACTGGTGGCACGCGTCCGCGCCCTCGTGCGCGGGCGCGCCCTCGCCCCCATCGCCATCGTCGAGAACGAGCGGCACACCACCTACTGCCACGCGGCCGACGGAGAGCTCCTCGGCGAGTTCGTCGACGATCACGTGCACTCGGTCTCGCTCCTGCCCGACGGGCCGGAGCAGTCCTGGCGCGAGTGGGAGTTCGAGGTGCCGGACACCTCTCTGGGACGCAAGACCGCGATCGTGGTCGACAAGGCGCTGCGCGCCGCCGGCGGGAAGCGACCGGACGCAGCGTCGAAGCTGGTGCGCGCCATCGACACCGACGTCGCGCGCGCACCCGTCGCCCTGCCGAAGAAGGTCGCCCGCGCCACCGCCGGACAACTGCTCACCGCGGCCCTCGCCGCCTACCGCGACAAGTTGCTCCGGGAGGATCCGCGGGTGCGGGCACGGAACGACGATGCGGTCCACCAGATGCGGATCGCCACCCGGCAGCTGCGCAGCGTGCTCACCGAGTTCTCGGGCTTCTTCGAGGGCCCGGCGCGGGCCGCGCTGAGCTCGGAGCTCAAGCTGCTGGCCTCGATCCTGGGCGCGCTCCGGGACGCCGAGGTCCTCGCGGAGCGCTTCGAGAACGTCGACCCCGACGGCGAACTCGGTGGCGCCGGTGCCGCTCTCGCGCGGCGCCAGCGCGCGGCCGAGGCCCGCGCCTGGAGCCGCGTGGACCTGGCTCTGGACTCGGATCGGTACTTCGTCCTGCTGGACGCGATCGACGCCTTCGTCGCCGACCCGCCGCTGCGGGGCCGCGCGGATCAGGTGGCGACCAAGAGCCTCGCGCCGTTGCTGGACAAGCGGATCCGCTCGTTCGCGCGGCAGTCGCTCGTCCTGCTCGCCGATCCGGCCTGCACCGACCACGACGTGCACGCGATCCGCAAGCACGCCAAGCGGCTGCGCTACGCCTCGGCGGTCGTGGATCCCGTCGTCCGCGGTGACCTGCGCTCCGAGGTGAAGCGGCTGTCGGCGGTGCAGGCCCGGCTCGGCGAGTTCCAGGACGCCACCATCGCGCGCGGCGCGGTGGCCGATCTCGCGGCGGAGACGACCGATCCGGCGATCGCCTTCCGGCTCGGGCGGATCGACGCCGTCGAAGAACTCCGTGCCGCGCAGGCCCGCGCGAGCCTGCCGGCGCTGCTGCGCAGGCTGCGCTGAGCCAGTCAGAGCCCCGCGATGGCCGCCAGCCGTCCGCCGATGTCCGCACCCGAGTACGAGGAGTGCGAATTCGGTACCGTCGCACCGAGATCGCCGGTCCACTGGCACACCGGGTCACCGGTATTGCAGACCGAGATGGTGCGCGCGCCCAGCGCCGGCGGCAGGGGCGCCGGGTTCGCGCCGCTGATCATCGCCGCCGCCTGGGCCATGCCCTGCGTGCGCGGCGCCGAGCCGAGGTACCGCGTGGTGTCGTTCGGGATGCGGTCGGGGTCGGCGATGAGGGCCGCTGCGGCGATCTGCGGGCGGGCGCCGAGCCGCTGGAGCGCGCGGTGCACCGCCGCGGCGCCCTGCGAGTACCCGGCCAGCACGATCTTCGTCGACGGGCACGCCTTGAGGACGATCTCCACGTCGCCCTGCGTGTTCGCGGCGCCGGCGTTCATGCTGGAGAGGAACCCACCGAGCTGGTCGAGCCCGGTCGGCACGGGCGCGGCCGGGTAGTAGATCGGGCGAATACCCACCGTCTTGCCGGCGGCGCGGGCGCGGCCCGCGAAGGCCTGGGCGGCGGCGCTGACGGTGGTGCCGAGGCCTCCGGCCGAGTGTCCCTCGCCGGAGCCGGCAGCGCCGATGAAGGTGTAGTCGGTGCAGTCCGGGGCCGCTGCGGCGGGTGCGGCGAGCGCCGGGGCGAGGGGCGCGAGCAGGATGGCGAGGGCGGGAATGAGGACGATGCGACGGCTCATGCCGTCACGCTAGCGCCTTTTCGTACGTGAAGGACACCTTTCGCGAGGTCACATCGGCCGTGTCGAGGCGGACCCGCACCCGCCGGCCCTCCGGCGGCCCGCCGGTGCAGGGCGCGATCACGGCGGGCTCGTCGAGCAGCACCTCGTCGGCACGCATGGTGACGGCGGAGAACTCCTCCCCCACCCGGTCCGCCAGGACCACGGCCTCGGTGAGATCGATGCAGGCGCGGTCCACCTTGTTCGCCAGGGTGTTGGTGCGGCGCATCGTCTCCGCGATGTCGTCGATGGCGGATCTCGCCCAGTCCGGGACCGGCGTACCGGCGCACGCGGCGAGGCACACCTCGGTGGCATAGCGGTCGGCGAGGCGCCGCAGCGGCGCGGTGACGTGGGCGTAGGGCGCCCCGACACCGGCGTGTCCGCGATCGGCGGGCGGCTGCGGCGCTGCCGCGGTACCGAAGGGTGCGTAGCCCGATCCGCGGAGCAGGCGGGCCGCGTCGGTCATCACGGCCAGCCCAGCGGGGGTGGTCACGTCGACGCCGGCCAGGAAGTCGCCCACCGGGACCCCGGCGGGCCAGAGTAGGCCGAGGGACGCCGCGGTGCGCCGCAGGTCGGCGACGGCATCATCGGGCGCCACCGGCAGGGTGCGCAGCAGCCCTATCCCCGCGTCCAGCATGATCGCGGCCGCGCACACGCCGGTGAGCAGCGAGATCTGCGCGTTGTGGGCATCGAAGTCGGTCCGCGGCTCGATCCGGACGGTCCAGCCGTCCGGCCCCTGCACCGCCTCCTGCGCGGGCAGCCGCAGGTCGATGGCGCCGTGCGCGCGGCCCCACCGGGCGCGCAGCTCGCCGACCTCCGCGAGCAGCGCGATGCTCGGGTGCGCCCTGCCCGCGTCGTAGTCCGCCTGGACGCCTGCGTAGTCGAGCCGGGCGCGGGAGCGGACGAGCGCCCGCCGCACCGTCGCCGCGGTCACCTCGCCCGCGGCGTCGAGGTGGATCTCCCACAGCGCGGCGGCGCGATCCTGCTCGGGCAGCAGGGATCCGGCGCCCTCGGACAGCGAGCGCGGGTGCAGGGGCACCGAGCCGTCGGGCAGGTAGAACGTCTGTCCCCGCCGACGGGTCTCCGCCTCCAGGGCGCCGCCCGGAACGACGAGCGCTCCGACGTCGGCGATCGCGTAGTGCACGAGATAGCCGGTTCCCTCGGCGGCGACGTGCACCGCCTGGTCGAGGTCCTTGGCGCCGGGAGGGTCGATGGTGACGAAGTCGATGTCACGGCGGTCCTCGCGGCCCTCCGCGCAGCGGTCCGTGACCGCCTGCGCCTCGGCGAGCGCCGCGGCCGGGAAGTCCTCGACGAGGCCGAACTCGGTACGCACGGATCCGAAGTCGACCGCGCTCGACGGCACGGGGCCGCGCATCGGGATCCCGGACACGCCTAGTCCGCCAGCGCCTCGACGCTCATGGCGGCCGCGGTGCGCTCGCCCGCGACCAGCCAGGCGTAGAGCACGTCACCGTCGCGGTACGCGAGGAGCTTCGGCTCGTCCTCGAGCTGCAGTGCGGAGTTGTGCTCGACGATGCCGCGCAGCGGGAGCCGCTCGCGCAGGTCGGGCTGCGTGGCCAGCACCTCTTCGAGCGCGGTCCAGTACACCGCGTTGTTGACGTGCTGGATGATGTCGAGGTCGGCGGCGCGGAGCAGGAAGGGCACTTCGACGGCATCCGGGTGCGGCTTCGGGTCCAGCCACTGCTTCCAGCGCAGGACCCCCGGCTCGGCGGCCGCGCCGAAGGTCGACAGGAAGTCCTCGCTCAGCGCCGACGGGGTGAGCGTGTCGATGTTGAAGTTGATCCAGAAGGCCTCGGTCTCGATCCGTGTGCCCTTCTGTCCGTCGATACCGATGCGCACGTTGCACCACCGGGATCCCATCTTCGAGCCCCAGCGCTCGACGGTGAGGATGTCGGGCTGCTCACCGCCCTCGAGGATCTCGATCACGGTGCGCCGCACCACCCAGTACGGGTGCACGTCCTCGTAGTCGACGTGCCGCAGGTGGTCCTGCCCCGTGTCCTGCAGGTACCGGGCCACCCCGTCGAACTTGAGCCGGCGGTCGGGGCTGACGGCGTCACCCCGGACGGACCGCTGCGCCGTGTAGATGGCACCGGTCTGCAGGAGCTCGCGGCGCCGCTCGGGCTCGGTGATGCGCGGGGGCAGGGATTCTCCGATCACCCGACCGAGCCTAATCGACCGTGCGCTTGTTGAACGCCCGGACGGCCAGCGGTGCCCAGAGCGCCGTGAGGGCGACGGACCAGATCACGGTGGCGAGCACGGGGTGCTGCAGGGACCACGGCGCGTCCGGCCGCAACGGCATGTCGTTCCCCCAGAGCACGCGCATGGACTGGACCAGCGACGACACCGGGTTCCACTCCGCGATCACCCGCAGGAAGGGCACCATCCCCTCGGTCGGCACGAACGCGTTGGAGAGGAAGGTGATGGGAAAGATGCTGGCGAACATCAAACCGTTGACGGCCTCGATCGACTGCATCATGCACCCGACGAGGATGCCGAACCAGATCATGGCGAAGCCGAAGAGCAGCAGGACGAGGAAGCCGAGCACCGCGTCCACCGGGTTCGTCCGGATGCGCCAGCCGATCGCGAGGCCGGTGACGCACATGACGACGATGCCGATCGACGAGTGCAACAGGCTCGCGATGCTGCGGCCGATGAGGACCGACGCGCGGCTGATCGGCAGCGACCGGAACCGGTCGATCACCCCCTTCTCCAGGTCGGTGGTGAGGCCGCCCGCGACGACGAAGCAGGTGAAGACCATCGTCTGCCCCAGGATGCCGGGGAGCAGGTACTCCCGGTAGGAGACGCCCTGGGTGGGGATCGCGGACCCGAAGACGAAGGCGAACAGCACGGTGAACATGATCGGCTGGATCGTGACGTCCGAGAGCATCTCGGGCATCCGCTTGGTGTGGATCATGCTGCGGCGGACCATGATCCAGGACTGCCGCCACAGGCTGGTCTGGTGGGTCTCGACGCCGCCGACGCCTGCGGGCTCGGTGGTGGTGGCGGTCATGCGGTGGCCTCCTCGGTGTCCTGGGCGTCGGTCTCGGTGCGGTGGCCGGTGAGGGAGAGGAAGACGTCGTCGAGGCTGGGCCGGGAGAGGCCGAGGTCATCGACCTCGATACCGCTCTCGGCGAGCAGCGCGGCGACCCGGTTCAGGTCACCGAGGCCGCCCGCGGGGCTGCTCACCCGCCGGGCCCCCACGTCGACGAAGACCTCTCCGCCGAGTTGCGCCAGGATCTCCTGCGCACGGGGCAGATCCTCCGCGTCGGACACCGTGAGCACCAGGCTGGCGGCGCCGGCGCGCTCCTTGAGCTGGAGCGGAGTCCCCTGGGCGATGATCCGGCCCTTGTCGATGACGATGATCTCGTCCGCCAGCTGATCGGCCTCCTCGAGGTACTGCGTCGTCAGCAGCAGCGTGGTGCCGTTCGCCACCAGCTCGCGCAGCACGTCCCACAGTTCGGAGCGGGCCCGCGGGTCCAGACCGGTGGTGGGCTCGTCGAGGAAGAGCACGGGCGGCGCGGTGAGCAGACTGACGGCGAGATCGAGCCGGCGGCGCATGCCGCCCGAGTACGCCTTGACCTGCTTACCCGCAGCCGCGGTCAGCGAGAACTGCTCGAGCAGCTCGGTGCTCCGCCGCTTCAGCACCGCCCGCGGGATGCCGTAGAGGCCACCGATCATCGCCAGGTTCTCCCGGCCGGTGAGGATCTCGTCCACCGTGGCGGCCTGACCCGTGAGCCCCATGTGGCGGCGCACCTCGATGGGGTTCTCCCGCACGTCGTACCCCGCGATGCGCGCGGTGCCCTCGGTGGGTGGCGACAGCGTGGTCATCATGCGCACCGTGGTGGTCTTGCCCGCGCCGTTGGGTCCGAGGAGGCCGAGGACCGAGCCGCGGGGGACCTGAAAACTCACCCCGTCCACCGCCGTGAAATCGCCGAACCGTTTCACCAGGCCGATCGCTTCGATCGCCCAGTCACCGCTCTCACCGTGTGTCATGGGGTGAACGGTAGTGCGCCCCACTGACAGGTTTCTACCGGTTTTGTCCGGCCGGCTCACCGGCGCAGTCCGCGTGAACCCCGGCTATACGAGATCGACCTTCTCCACGTACTCGGAGTGGCCGTCGACGATATCGGAGACGTCGTGGTCCACGAGGTTGGCGTACGGCGCGCCGAACCCGAACCGCCCCACGGCGATGCTCCCCGCCTGCGCCACGGTGTACAGGTACTGGAGCACCTTGTCGTTGCTGGAGTGGTAGTCGTGCACCTCGCCGGTGACGGCCTCACTCAGTGTTCGCCAATCCTGGTTGCGGCCGATCGCAGCCCCCATGACGTGCACGGCCTCGATCCGCGGGCCGCCGGCCTTCCCGGCCAGCGTCTGTGCGGCGACGATCATCGCGCGAGCGCCCAGGCTGTGGCCGACGAGGATGAAGCCCTCGCTCTCGGTGCGCGCGATGATGCCGGCCAAGGCGACGCCCGTCCGGTCGGCGCGGGCCTTCGCGACGTGCCATGGGTTCTTCGCCACGTCGACGGCGAGGAGGATCGGCGCGAGAGGCCCCAGCTTCTTCGCGGCCATCTTTCCGGCCCTCGCGGCGGCGACCGCAGCCGCACCGACTCCCTGCCGGACCCCGATCCCCCTCGCGAGGACGAATCCGAGCGATGCGAGTTCCTTGCTGCCCCAGTGCAGCTTGTAGATCGGCTGGCCCGGGTAGCGCTTCTCGACCTGCTCCACCATCGCCCGCCAATCGGACGAATTCTGCGTGGTGAAGCCGCGGGCGAGGATGACCGGGGTGCCCACACCCGGCCGGAACAGCTCGATCGTGAACGACTTGTCCTGACCTACGTAGGCGTTGGTGAACCGCATGCCCACCGCCGACCCGAGGGCTCCCCCGACCGCGGCGACGACGTACGTGCCGCCCACCATCCCGAGGCCGCCAGCGGCGACGGCGCCCCCGCCCAGGGTCGCCAAGCCGGCACTCGAGGCCGCGGCACCGCTCAGACCGAGGAAGGTGCTTCCGACGGCCCCGCCGATCGCCGGCGCGGCCGCGACTGCGGCACCGGTCGCGAACCCCGCCGCGACGACCCCGGCAGCCGCGATCGTCGCTCCCTTGGCGAGGTTGGGCTTGTCGTAGACGAAGAGTTTCTCCCAGTCCTCGAGCGCGCCGACCGTGTCGGTCGACCGCTCGAAGCTCGGGATCTCGTGCTTGTGCTCGGCGCAGAACCGCGGCGCGCGAACGGACCCGCGCGGGCGCACGGCCATATTGCCGCACCTCGGCGCGACGCAGTTGGCCGTCGGCGAGCCGCACTCCGCGCAGAGGTATGCGGGCGTCGTCAGGCCCGTGCGCTCGACCTTGCGGTGTCCGGCGAAGGCGAAGCACGCCGAGCACCAGCCGTCCCGCGACTCCGCCCCCAGGTCGTCGATCAGACCCGCGATGTCCTCGACGACCTTCTCGTGCGCCTGTGCCCGCTTGCGGAGCGCATCGACCTCATTCTTGTCGTCCGTCAGTCCCTCCGCGTAGCGGAGCTTCGCGTACGCCCACGCGTTGTGCTCCAGCGCGACATTGGCGACCATCACCTCGTCGCCCGCGCGCTCGGGCTCCACGTCGTCCACGCTCCCGGTGAGACGCAGGAGCCGCCCCTGGAGCGACCGCACCTCACATCGGACCGCACCGTCCGGCAGCACCGCGTACCTGAGTGTCTTCACGCTGATCCCCGCCTTCTTCGAGATCGATTGAATAATGGGTTGTGAACCCATCGAGAAGACTAGAGGACCGGTCCGACACCTTTCCGCGGCTCTCGCTCGTGGGCGTGCGCGATGAGCGCCCGCACGTCGTCGCCCGTGCCGGGGTTGACCACGGACACCCAGCCCAGCTTGGCGTACACGGGGTGCGGAACCACAACGCCGTCGGCCGCGTAGTCCCACTCCCCCGCCCGCGCCTCATGCTCTGCAGGTGGATAGCCGATGAGGTCCGCGAAGGCCTCACGCCCGACGTTCGCGTTGAGCCGGAAGGCGCCGGGGCGGTCCAGGCGCGACAGCTCGTCACCGGGATAGTTCTTGGTGATGATCGTGAGGTACGGCATCACGCCGGGCACGCCGTTCGGCGTGGCGTAGACGAAGGTGTCGCCCCAGGCGATCTCGGGCACGGGGGTGGTCCCGTCGGCGGCCACCGCCCCGGGCGCGATCGTCTCGACGGTGGAATCCGGCAGGTCCCGCAGGAGGGCGATGACGGCCTCGCGCGCGCTCGATTCGGTCACCTCCGCGACGCTACTCGCCGGCGCGGCGCACCGTCAGCACGCTCTCGGACTCGCGCTCCGCGCGGTACGCGGCGGCGCCGCCGTTGATCCCGAACAGCCGCTTGCTCCACAGCAGCCAGACGACGGCGGCGATGTTGATCGCCAGGGCGCCGGCGCGCAGGACCGTGATCTTCTCGGTGAGTTCGTAGATCTCCAGCGGCAGGAAGGCCGAGGTGGCGACCACCGCGAAGTACTCGCCCCACCGGGCGCCGAGCCACAGCCCCACCGCCTCGACCATCTCGATGACGGCGTACGCGATCAGCCCGACGGCGATCCACATCAGCGCGGTGCCCGAGAGGCCGAGCGCCGTGTCGACGGTGTGCACGATCTTCGAATCTCCGACGTTGAAGCCGAGTTGACTGAGCAGCGGCAGCTTCGACTGGAAGACCTCGTACAGATGCTCCTTCGACCCGCGGACCTGCCACACCACCACGCCCGCCGCCGCGAAGACGATGCCGCGCAGCACGCGCTCGACGGCGAGGAAGCGCAGGAGCAGTTCGTCGCGCAGCGCCCGTCCACGCGGGACCGACGGTGCCTGCGCCGCCGGACCGGAGCCGTGCGGTTCGCCGACGACGAAGTCGTCGCAGCGCAGGCAGCGCCAGGCCTCGCCCTCGGGCGTCGCCGCGTGCACGCGGTCGCGGAGATCGGCCTCGGCGGGCGCGTAGGTGACGTGCCCGCGGAGGCCGCAGGAGAGCACGGAGAGGTCCATCGATCCAGGTTAGCGCCGGTGTTCCCAGCTCGCGCTCCGGCGGGCCGGAGCCGACTGAAGGGCGGACGAGCTGACGTATAAGCCGGATCCTGTCCCCCGCCGCATCGCTGCGCCGGGGTGGCGACCATCCATCTGGACACACCGTCACCGGGTGCCTCGAGCGGTCCACCCGCACGCTCGGGCGGGCAGCCCTCATGCACGTGCGCAGCGCCACCGTGAGGTGGCGCCTTCGACCTTGCTCCGGGTGGGGTTTACCGAGCCACGACGGTCACCCGCCGCGCTGGTGCGCTCTTACCGCACCGTTTCACCCTTACCCGGGCCGGAGCCCGGGCGGTCTGTTCTCTGTGGCACTGTCCCGCGGGTCACCCCGGGTTGCCGTTAGCAACCACCCTGCCCTGTGGAGTCCGGACTTTCCTCGACCCGGGCGTACTGGTGCTCCAGCCGTTCCCGTGGTCGCGGCCGCCCGGTCAGCTCGTCCGCGTCGACCAGGATACCCCGCGGCGCGGCCGCTCAGATCCCGGCGGTGCGGTTGACCTGGCGCACCGAGGCACCGCCATCGGGGTAGAAGTCGGCGATCGAGATCGACGCCAGGTCCAGGTGCAACCGGTAGAGCAGCTGCGGCCCGACGTCGAGGGCGATGCGCAGTGCGGTCTTGATGGGGGTGACGTGCGAGACGAGGAGGACGGTACGGCCCGCATGTTCGACGGTGACCCGGTCCAGGAGCGCCGCGACGCGGGCGTGCACCTCGTCGAAGCTCTCACCGCCGGGCGCGGCGACGGAGGTGTCGCCGAGCCACCGCGCGTGCAGCTCCGGATCCCGGGCGCGCGCCTCGCCGAACGAGAGCCCCTCCCACGCACCGAAGTCCGTCTCGATCAGGCCGGCCTCGATCTCGACGGTGAGCCCGCGGCCCGCGTTCACGGCGTCCGCCGTCTGCCGGGCACGGGCGAGCGGGGATGACAGGATCGCGTCGATCGCAGTGTCGCGCAGCAGCTCCGCGGCCTGCGCCGCCTGCTCCCGACCGAGGTCGGTGAGCGACGGGTTGCCTCGGCCCGAGTAGAGCCGCCCGATGGAGGCGGCGGTCTGTCCGTGCCGCAGCAGGATCAGCCGGGTGGGTTCCTGGGCGGAGACCGTCCAGCCCCCGCGCTGCGGGGCCGTCACTCCTCGGGCTTCGGCTGCGGCAGACCGGATTCGAAGGTCCGCACCAGGATCGCGCCGCACTCGTCGCAGTGCACCACGGCGTCCGCGGGCCTGCGGTTCACGGAGTCGAGGAACCCCCGGTCGAGCTCCAGGCGGCAGGCGCCGCACCGTCGGGCCTGCAGGAGCCCCGCGCCCGTGCCGGAGTTGCGCCGGCACCGCTCGTACTCCGCGTAGAGGTCCTGCGGGAGCGAGGCGACGGTCTCCTCGCGGGTGCTCGCCGTGCGGGCCTTCGCCACGTCGATGTCCTTGAGGGACTCCTCGCGGCGGCGCGCCACCGCGGCGATCTCGTCGTTCGTCGCGTTCACGACGGCCTCCGCGCGCTGCTGATCGAGCGCGACGGCCTCGCGCTTCTCCATGAGTTCGAGTTCCTCGTCCTCCAGCACGGATTGGCGGCGCTCGAGGCCGCGCAGCTCGTGCTCGATCTCGGTGAGCTGCTTGGCCGGCACCTTCCCCGAGGCCAGCAGCTCGCGGTCCTTCTGCTCGCGCAGCCGGGTCTGCTCGACCTCCTTCTCGAGCTTGCCGATGTCGCGGTCCAGGTCCTCGACGAGGATCGCGACGCGCACCGACTCGTCGCGCTCGACGGTCGCGCGCTTCTCGAGCTCGGCGATCTCGGCGTCCTCGGGCAGGTGGGTGGTGCGGTGCGCGAGGCGGGCGATCTCCGCGTCGACCTCGGCGAGGTCCAGCAGGATGCGTTGGGCGGCCGGATCAGCGTTCATCTGCGTCACTCTACGCATCCGCCGTCGGCGCGGCCCGCACCGTGAACGGATCGGTGGGGGCGTCGTGGACCGCGACGTCGAGGTACGGCCACAGCAGCTCGGCGACGGCTGCGCACCAGGGGAACTCGGTGCCCCAATGGCCCGCGTCGATCACGGCGGGCCCGCCGGCGCGCAGGTGCTCGTCGACGGGGTGATGCCGTAGGTCGCCGGTCACGTACGCGTCAACCCCGAGCCGCGCGACGGTGCCGAGCAGGGAGTCGCCCGCACCCCCGCACACGGCGACGGTGCGAATGATCGCGCCCGGATCGCCCGCCGCGCGGGCCGGGGCACCCAGGGCGTCGGCGACGTGGGCCGTGAAGGCCTGCAGCGACATCGGCTCGGGGAGGACGCCGACGCGGCCGAGGCCCCACTCCCGATCGCCGCCGACGAGTTCGACGATGTCATGCGCGGGCTCCTCATAGGGATGGGCACTGCGCAGCGCCGCCAGGACCTCGGCGCGGCGGCCGCGGGCGGCCACCAATTCCGCCCGGGTCTCGGCGACCGTCGTGAGCTCACCGTTCGCGCCGATCGCAGGATTCGCCGACGCGCCGGGCCGGAACTGGCCGACACCGTCGACCCGCCAGGCGCATTCGGAGTACTCCCCGACCTCGCCGGCCCCGGCCTCGAACATCGCCGCGAGCACCTCGTCGGCCTGCGCGGGCGGCACCATGACGCCCCACCGGTCCAGCGGCAGGGGCGCGTCGAGGTGTTCGACGGGGCCCGTGACGGTGAGGCCGAGCGCGGCGGCGAGGGCGTCGTTGACACCGCCCCGCGCGCGGTCGGCGTTGGTGTGCGCGGTGAACAACGCGCAGCCGCCGCGGATGAGCCGATGGATCAGGGCCCCCTTCGGCGTGCTCGCGGCCACCGTGTCCACGCCGCGCAGGAGCAGCGGGTGGTGGGCGATGACGAGCTGCGCGCCCCGGGCGAGCGCCGCGTCGACCACGGCGGCCGTGACGTCGACGCAGACCAGCACGCGGGTCACGTCGGATTCGGGGTCGCCGCACACCAGCCCGACGCTGTCCCATCCCTCCGCCAGTCGCGGCGGGTACGCCTGCTCGAGCACGTCGATGACCTCTGCCAGCTTCATATCCGCCAGCGTAGGCGGGGCGCTCGCGGACATCGCCGGATTCGCGGCTCGCCGCGGTCGGGCAAGATGGAGGGGTGAGTACTCCGCTGCATGTCACGTTCGTGTGCACCGGCAACATCTGCCGTTCGCCGATCGCCAGGATCGTCTACGAGCAGGCGGTCGCCGACGCGGGGCTGGCCGGCGCGGTGCGGGTCACGAGTGCGGGCACCGACGGCTGGCACGAGGGCGAGCCGGCGGATCGGCGGGCGCGCGAGGTGCTCGCCGAGTCCGGCTACCCCACCTCACATATCGCCGCCGAGGTCACCGAGGACCATCTGGGCGCCGACCTGGTCGTCGCGCTGCACCGCTCGCACGTCGCGCCGCTCCGCGCCCTCGGCGTTCCCGACGAACGGCTGCGGCTGCTGCGCAGCTTCGACCCGGACGCCTCGCACGAGAGCGTGCCGGACCCCTTCTACGGCGACCACGACGACTTCCGCACCACCCTGGCCCAGGTGGAGGCGACGATGCCCGGCCTCCTCGAGTGGACGCGAGCGAACCTTGCCTAGTTGGGTCAGGGTGGTCTTCCAGCCGCGGTGGATCGCCCTGGCCGTCGCCGCGCTGGCCTTCACCGCGCTGTGCTGGTCGGTGCTCGCGCCGTGGCAGCTCGGCAAGAACACCTCGACCAGCCACCGCAACCAGCAGATCGCCGACTCCGTGAACGCACAACCCGTCCCGGCGGCGCAGCTCCTCGGCGGCCGGGCCGACGTCCCGAAGGACGCCGAGTGGCGCCGGGTGGTGCTCACCGGCCACTACCTGGCGGACAAGCAATCGCTCGCGCGGCTGCGGAACCAGGACGGCAAGCCGGCCTACGAGGTGCTGGTCCCGTTCGCCGCGAACGACGGCGCGACCTACCTCGTGGACCGCGGCTTCGTGGCCACGCCCACCGGTGGCGTGGTGCCGGAGTTCGCACCGCCACCGTCGGGCGAGGTCACGATCCAGGCGCGGGTGCGCGCCCCCGAGGAGACCGATCCGGCCCGTGGCCCGCGCACCGAATCCGGCTACCTCCAGGTCTTCGCGATCGACCCGTCGGCCATCGGGCCGGCACAGGGCATCACCTTCGCTCCGGGCTACCTGAATCTCAGCGACGACCAGCCCGGCGGCCTCGACCCGGTTCCGCTGCCGATGCTCGACGCGGGCCCCTACCTGTCGTACGGCCTGCAGTGGCTCGCATTCGGCATCATGGCGCCGCTCGCGATCGGCTACTTCGTGTGGGCCGAGGTCAAACGCCGGCGTGAGGACCGCGAGGTGTACGAGGCGGGCACGGCGGAGCCGGAGGCGTCCGAGGCCCCCGTGGAGGTCACCCCCGAGGCCGCCCGCGCCGCCAGGCTCGCCGACCGGTACGGACGCAAAGGACAGTAGCCGCCAGGGCCCCGAATTGGACGGCGCGCGACAGGGCCGCCGCGCGGGCCAGGTCGCGCGGCGCGGGTGCCCGACCGTCGCCGAGGGTGGGCCGCAGCTCCACGCCGTGCGCGTACTGGGTCCGGCCGCCGAGTTGCAGACCCAAAGCGCCCGCCGCCGTCGACTCCGCCACGCCCGCATTGGGACTGGGGTGCTTCGCCGCGTCGTTCCGCCACGCGCGCAGGGCGTCCGACGGTGCGCCGCCCACCGTGGGCGCCAGGGCGACGGTGACAACCCCCGCCAGCCGGGCGGGCAGGTAGTTGAGCACGTCGTCGAGTCGGGCGGAGGCCCAGCCGAACTCGCCGTACCGCTCGTTCCGGTAGCCGACCATCGCGTCGAGCGTGTTCGCTGCGCGGTACGCGAGCAGGCCGGGCAGGCCGGCGACGGCGCCCCAGAACAGCGGAGCGACCGCAGCATCGGAGGTGTTCTCGGCCACGGACTCGGTGGCGGCGCGGGCGAGCCCCGCGGCGTCGAGCACGGACGGATCGCGGCCGCAGAGGCTGGGCAGCAGGGTGCGGGCACCGTCGATGTCGCCGCGCTCCAGATCGGCGCCCAGCGCGGATCCGACCTTGCGCAATCCCGCTCCCCCGACCACCGCCCACGTGCCGACGGCGGTGGCTCCGGGCACGTTCCGCGCCGCATAGCCCACCGCCGCGGCACCGCCCACCAGGATCGCGGTGTACGCCGCGCCCCGCAGCTTCGACGGTGCGTACATCCGCCGTTCGAGCGCCTGCGCGACGGTGCCGAATCCCGCGACCGGGTGGTAGCGGCGCGGGTCGCCGAAGACCTCGTCGGCGATGACGCCGAGAGCGAGTTCGGTGGTGCGGTTCACGGGCGTCCACGCTACCGGCCGAGTACGCAGCCGCGTCTCACCGCCAGATGAAGCCGTCCGGGTCCGTGAGCGCGCCCAGGGCACCGTCGATGCGCAGGCGGTGCGAACCGATACCCTCCTGGGGCACGCCGGCGTCCTTCGCGGCGGCCTTGCGCCCGTACAGCGCGAGCTTCACCGCGCCCGGGGCGGCATCGAACTCGACGTACTTGCGGCCGAAGCTCTTCGCCACGGTGAGGCCGTGCTCGACGTAGAAGGCCTTGGTGGCGGCCACATCGTCGACGCCGAGGAGCAGGACCGTGTCATCGATGACGCGCAGCGGCGCGCCGCTGTTCTTCTTCGACGAGGACGCGACCTTCCAGAGCGTGCCGTCGGGTGCGCGGAAGACGGCGCCGTAGCCCCAGAAGGACTTCCGCGCGGGCTTGATCTCCGTCGCGCCCGCGGCCAGGGCGGGCTCGACGAAGGAGTCGACGACCGCGGGCTCGGCCACGACCAGCGAGATCACGAAGCCGCGGAAGCCGGTGGAGGGCTCCTCGGACGTCGTGAAGCGCAGGCCGTGGCCGGGGCCGAAGGCGGTGTCGTAGAAGTCCCGGGCGGCGGCCGGATCGGCCACCTCCAGGGTGAGGGAACGGATCGGGGTGGAGAGCGAGGTTGTCATGTCCGCAACGCTATGACCTGTGCGTTCGGGATGCTTCTCGATTCCTGATCGATCCGCTCCGGCCGCGGCCCCGCGGGGCCGTACCGATCGTGTGCCGTTGACCCCACCCTGGTGTGGCCAACGGCACCCGATCCGCGGTGCGGATCCGCGGCACGGATCGCTCAGCCGCGGTAGCGGAAGACGATTCGCCCCCGGCTCAGGTCGTACGGGCTGATCTCCACGAGGACCCGGTCCAGCGGCACGATCTTGATGTAGTTCTTCCGGATCTTCCCGCTGATGTGCGCCAGGACGACGTGGCCGTTGTCGAGCTCGACCCGGAAGGTCGCGTTCCGGAGTCCTTCCACCACGGTCCCGGCGGCCTCGATACCGCGTGCGGTCTTCGTCATCGCCGCACCAGCTCGACGAGGGTCTCGACCGGGCGTCCGCCGGCCTGCTCGATCACCGCGACGGCGGCGCCGTCCCCGGGGTCGGCCTGCGCCGCGAGGAAGGGCGCGACCCCGGGCTTGAGTCGCACCCGCCACGCTCCCGGTGGTACGACGACGGGCGGCGGGTCGAGTGGGATGCGGTAGAGCGTCTCCCGCCTGTGCGGGGCGAAGCCGTGGCGGCCCCAAGCTCCGAGCAGGTCGGTGTCGCCGTCGGCCACGAGGGTGAACAGCGGCGACGGGAGCTCGTCGAGGAGCTTGGCGGCGAGTACGTCGAAAGCTTCTGCGGTCCACGCATCGACGCTGATGTATCCGGCGCGGCGCGACGTGCCTCCGCGGCCGATGATGCGGTCGTCGGCGTCGACGGCGAGCCAGTCGCCGTCGTCCGCTCGCCGCAGGGTGAGTGGGGAATCGTTCATGGTGTTGCCTTCCAGGAGTGCCTGCGTGCGGCGCTCCTGGCGATGACACCTAGGTCGACCGTGAGAACTTCAGGGAGCACCACATGCATGAAACGTTCACGGGTCTCACCTCCTCCAGCCTGTCACGGTTGCATCGAGCATATGGCGCTACCCCCGTCGCCCGCACCTGATTTTCGGGCGCCTCGCCGTCGGGCGCCCGTACGGTGGTCGAAGGAGGTGTGCCATGCAGGAATTCGACGTGATCGTGATCGGCGGCGGACCGGTCGGTGAGAACGTCGCCGACCGCGTCGTGCAGGGCGGCTTCACCGCGGCACTGGTGGAGGGTGAGCGGTTCGGCGGCGAGTGCTCGTACTGGGCGTGCATGCCCTCGAAGGCGCTGCTCCGGCCGGGCCAGGCGCTGCGCGAGGCGCAACACGTGCGCGGTGCACTCGCCGACGGGGCGGTGCTCGATCCATCCGAGGTCTTCGCCCGGCGGGACGCCGTGGTCCGGAACTGGGACGACGCCGGCCAGGTGCAGTGGGCGCAGGGCGCGGGCATCACCACGATCCGCGGTCAGGGACGACTCGCCGGGCCGCGGAGGGTCACCGTCGCCGGGCCCGACGGTGCCGAGACCCGCCTGACCGCGCGGCACGCCGTCGTCCTCGCGACCGGCACCGACGCTGCCGTCCCCGACATTCCTGGTCTCCGCGCGGCAACGCCGTGGACCAGCCGTGAGGCCACCAGCGCGAAGGCCGCGCCGCGCCGGCTGGCGGTGATCGGCGGCGGCGTGGTTGCGGTCGAGATGGCCACCGCCTATGCGGGTCTCGGCTCGCAGGTGACGCTGCTCGCGCGCAGCGGGTTGCTGACCGGCCTCGAACCCTTCGCCGGCGAGGCGGTCGCCGAGGGCCTGCGCGGGATCGGCGTCGAGGTGGTCACCGGCGAGTCCCCGACCCGGGTCACCCGCGCGGACGGCGAGGTGACGATCGAGACCTCGGCCGGGCGGACCGTCGTGGCCGACGAGGTACTGGCGGCTACCGGGCGCGCGCCGCGCACCGTCGACCTGGGGTTGGAGACGGTCGGGCTGGAGCCCGGCTCGTGGCTCGCCGTGGACGACACGCTGCGGGTCGACGGCTTCGACTGGCTGTACGCGGCGGGCGATGTGAACCATCGTGCCCTGCTGACGCACCAGGGCAAGTACCAGGCGCGGGCGGCCGGCGCGGCGATCGTCGCGCGGGCGACTGGCGCGCCGATCGACGACGGCCCGTGGGGCGCGCACGTCGCCGCGGCCGACCACGGCGCGGTGCCGCAGGTGATCTTCACTGATCCGGAGGTCGCGGCGATCGGTCTCACGGCGGCGCAGGCGCGCGCGGCCGGCCGGAACGTCGCAGTGGTCGACTACGACCTGGGCTGGGTGGCGGGCGCCAGCCTGTACACCGACGGCTACGCGGGCCGGGCGCGGATGATCGTCGACGAGGAGCGTGGCGTCGTGGTCGGTATGACGCTCGTGGGCCCCGCGGTCGCGGAGCTGCTGCACGCGGCGACGATCGCCGTGGTGGGCGAAGTGCCGATCGACCGACTGTGGCACGCCGTTCCCGCCTACCCCACGATCAGCGAGGTCTGGCTGCGGCTGCTCGAGGCGTACCGGGACCGGTGACGCCGGACGTGCGCACAGAGGGACTCGAACCCCCGACAACCGGTGTGTAAGACCGGGACTCTAACCAACTGAGCTATGTGCGCTTGCCGGATGAGGCTAGCGCAGCGAGGGCGTCTTCCCAAAGCGACTGATCGCGCGGCACGCCGGGCTCGTTCATCTCGGAGAACCGGATCACGCCGTCGCGGTCGATCACGAAGGTCCCGCGGTTGGGGTAGCCGTTGCGTTCGTTGAGCACGCCGTACGCGCGCGAGACCTCGCCGTGCGGCCAGAAGTCGGACAGGATCGGGAAGAGGTAGCCCTGCGACCCCGACCAGACCTTGTGCGTGGGCGGCGGGCCGACGGACACGGCGAGGACGGCGGCATCGTCGTTCTCGAAGGACGGCAGCGAGTCGCGGATGCCCCCCAGCTCGCTCTCGCAGGTACCGGTGAAGGCGAGCGGGAAGAAGACCAGGAGCACGTTCTTCCGCCCGCGGTAGCTCTCCAGGGAGACGGCGCGGTTGTTCTGGTCGCGCAGGGTGAACGACGGCGCGACGGCACCGACCGCCAGCGGACCTGCGGACGACGCGGAGGTCACCTCTTGGCCGCGCGGCTGGACTTGGGCTGCACCAGGCGCGAGCCGATCCAGGAGCCGAGGTTCGTCGAAGACGTCTGCATCAGCCCCGCGGTCGGCGCCGCCTCGGCGATCTCGCTGGGCTGCACGTGACCGGGCTGCCCCGTCTTGGGACTGAGGACCCAGACGTAGCCGTCGTCGGAGAGCGGCGTGATGACATCCATGAGGGTGTCGACCAGGTCACCGTCGTCGTCGCGCCACCACAGCACGACGACGTCGACGACCTCGTCGGTGTCCTCGTCGAGCATCTCGCCGCCGATGACTTCTTCGATGGCCAACCGCAGGTCGTCATCGGTGTCCTCGTCCCAGCCGATCTCCTGCACGATGTTTCCGGGCTGCAGGCCCATCTTCTGGGCGAATGCCCCGTTCGTGGACACCGGTGGGAGCCTCCTCGCGTTCGCGCGGCCGGCCCGATGCCGTCCGCATACCACTGTTCCGTGTCAACTTACGGCACCTACGCCCCCGCGCAAGCGCGGTACACCGAAGTGGCGTCGCAGACCTGCCGAATTCCACCACGCGGAATACGACTGTCGAGTAGCTTGCGTATGCGGCAGGATGGGACTTGCGACACACCGCGCACCCCCGGCATACCAGCACCGCCTTCGCGACCCGTGAGGAGCACCAGTGACAGACTCGACCGCCACCACCCCGGCACCCGCCCCAGGAGAGGGCCCCGCGCCGTCGAACGACGGTCGGCCCGACCGCGTCCGCGTGATCCGCGAGGGCGTTGCCTCGTACCTGCCGGACATCGATCCGGAGGAGACGAGCGAGTGGATCGAGTCGCTCGACGACCTCATCGCCACGCACGGGCCCGCGCGCGCCCGCTACCTGATGCTGCGCCTGCTCGAACGCGCCAGCGAGAAGCGCGTCTCCATCCCGTCGCTCACCTCGACGGACTACGTCAACACCATCCCCACCGATCTCGAGCCCTGGTTCCCGGGCGACGAGGAGATCGAGCGTCGCTACCGTGCCTACATCCGGTGGAACGCCGCGATCATGGTGCACCGCGCGCAGCGACCGGGCGTGGGCGTCGGCGGCCACATCTCGACCTACGCGGGCGCGGCGTCGCTCTACGAGGTCGGGTTCAACCACTTCTTCCGCGGGAAGGACCACCCGGGCGGCGGCGACCAGATCTTCATCCAGGGCCACGCCTCCCCCGGCATCTACGCCCGCGCCTTCCTGGAGGGCCGCATCCCCGCGGAGCGCCTGGACGGCTTCCGCCAGGAGAAGTCGCACGAGGACAAGGGCAAGGGCCTCCCGTCCTACCCCCACCCCCGGCTGCTCACCAACTTCTGGGAGTTCCCGACGGTGTCGATGGGCCTGGGCCCGATCAACGCCATCCAGCAGGCGCGGTTCAACCACTACCTGCACGACCGCGGCATCAAGGACACCTCGGAGCAGCACGTCTGGGCGTTCCTGGGCGACGGCGAGATGGACGAGCCCGAATCGCGCGGCCAGATCCAGATCGCCGCCACCGAGGGCCTCGACAACCTCACCTTCGTGGTCAACTGCAACCTCCAGCGCCTCGATGGGCCGGTGCGCGGCAACGGCAAGATCATCCAGGAGCTCGAGTCCTTCTTCCGCGGCGCCGGCTGGAACGTGATCAAGGTGATCTGGGGCCGGGAGTGGGACGAGCTGCTGCACAAGGACCGCGACGGCGCCCTGGTGAACATCATGAACACCACGCCCGACGGTGACTACCAGACCTTCAAGGCCAACAACGGCGCCTTCGTCCGCGAGCACTTCTTCGGCCGCGATCCGCGGACCAAGGAACTGGTCAAGGACATGACCGACGAGCAGATCTGGGGCCTGCGCCGCGGCGGCCACGACTACCGCAAGTTGTACGCCGCCTACAAGTCGGCCATGGAGCACAAGGGCCAGCCGACCGTCATCCTGGCGCACACCGTCAAGGGCTTCGGCCTCGGTCACAACTTCGAGGGCCGCAACGCCACGCACCAGATGAAGAAGCTCACCCTCGACGATCTCAAGGCCTTCCGCGACCACCTGCGGATCCCGATCTCGGACGCCGAGCTCGAGAAGGACCCGTACCTGCCTCCGTACTACACGCCGGGACCGGAGTCGAAGGAGATCCAGTACATGCTGGATCGCCGCAAGCAGCTCGGCGGCTTCCTGCCCTCGCGCCGCACGCAGGCGCAGGCGCTGAAGACGCCCGGCATCGACGCGGTGAAGGTGATGCTCAAGGGCTCGGGCAAGCAGCAGGTCGCCACCACGCAGGCCGTCGTGCGCATCTTCAAGGAGCTGCTGCGCGACAAGGAGGTCGGGCCGCGCATCGTGCCGATCATCCCCGACGAGGCACGCACCTTCGGCATGGACAGCTGGTTCCCCACGCTGAAGATCTACAACCGCCTGGGCCAGACCTACACCGCGGTCGACGCCCAGCTGATGCTGGCGTACAAGGAGAACCCGCAGGGCGTCATCCTGCACGAGGGCATCAACGAAGCCGGCTCGACGGCGTCGTTCACGGCGGTCGGCACCTCGTACGCCACGCACGACGTCCCGATGATCCCGCTGTACATCTTCTACTCGATGTTCGGCTTCCAGCGCACCGGCGACGGCCTGTGGGCGGCGGCGGACCAGATGGCCCGCGGCTTCGTGCTCGGCGCCACCGCCGGCCGCACCACCCTCACCGGTGAGGGCCTGCAGCACGCCGACGGCCACAGCCACGTCCTCGCGTCGACCAACCCGGCCGTGGTCGCCTACGACCCCGCGTTCGCGTACGAACTCGCCCACATCGTGATCGACGGCCTGCGGCGCATGTACGGCGAGAACCCGGAGAACATCTACTACTACATCACCGTCTACAACGAGCCGATCCACCAGCCGGCGCAGCCCGAGAATCTCGATGTCGAGAGCCTGCTCAAGGGCATGTACCTGTTCAAGCCCGCCGAGAGCAACCACGAGAAGAAGGCGAACATCCTCGCCTCGGGCGTCACCATGCCCGACGCGCTCAAGGCCCAGGAGATGCTGGCCGACGAGTGGGGCGTCTCCGCGTCCGTGTTCTCGGTGACCAGCTGGGTCGAGCTCTCGCGCGACGGCATCGAGGCGGAGAAGGCGGCACTGCGCGCCCCCGGCGAGGAGTTCCGCACTCCGCACGTGACGAAGGTCCTCGCGGATACCGAGGGTCCGACCATCGCGGCGTCCGACTTCATGCGCGGCACGCAGGACCTGATCCGCCAGTGGGTGCCGGGCACGTACATCACCCTCGGCACGGACGGTTTCGGCTTCTCGGACACGCGACCGGCGGCGCGGCGCTACTTCAACGTCGACGCCGAGTCGATCGTCGTGGCCGTTCTCCTGGGTCTCGCGCGGGAGGGTGCGCTCGATTTCTCGGTCGCCGCGGACGCCGCGAAGCGGTACCGGATCGACGACGTGCTCGCCGCCCCGAAGCAGACATCGGACCCCGGCGTAGCCTAGGGATCCATGACCGCCGATACGGGCTCGTTCCCGCTCCCCGGGAAGCCGGGGAAGGGGAGCTTCAACCGGAAGCGACCCGAGCCTCGCGACGTCCTCCCCGAGGCGATCCTCGCCCGGATCCGCCAGTACTCGGGGCGCGTCGCGACGGAGGCGGTGCGCTCCATGGAGGAGCAGCTGCCGTACTTCGCGGATCTGGAGGCCAGCCAGCGGGCATCGATCCAGCTGGTCGTCCAGACCGCGGTGGTCAACTTCGCGGAGTGGATCGAGAACCCGAGCAACGTCGAGTACACGGTCGCCTCCTTCCAGACGGTGCCGCAGGACCTGGCCCGCAAGGTCTCGCTCCTGCAGACCGTGGAGATGGTCCGGGTGGCGATGGAGTTCTTCGAGCGCTGGCTGCCCCTGCTCGCGCGGAACGAGGAACAGCTGATCGCGCTCACCGAGGCCGTTCTCCGGTACGGCCGGGAGATCGGCTTCGGCGCCGCGTCGATCTACGCCTCGGCCGCCGAGGCCCGGGGCGCGTGGGACTCACGGATGGAAGCGCTGGTGGTCGACGCGGTGGTCCGCGGCGACACCGGCGCCAACCTGCTCTCCCGGGCGGCGGCGCTCAACTGGGACCCGGTGGCGTCGGCCACCGTCATCGTCGGCAACCCCCCGCCGGACCAGAACGTCTCGGTGGCGGGGTCCGTGCACGACACGGCTCGTTCGCACGGCCGGTCGGCCCTGGCCGTCGTCCAGGGCACCAAGCTGGTGGTCATCGTCAGCGGCGCAGTCACCTCCGGCGGGCCGTTCGCCGACGCGCTGATGCGGCACTTCTCCGACGGTCCCGTGGTGATCGGGCACACCACCGCCACGCTGGAGGACGCGCACGCGTCCGCGGTCGAGGCGATCGCGGGCGTCAACGCCGTGGCGGGATGGCCCGGCGCACCGCGTCCGGTGCACAGCTGGGAGCTGCTGCCGGAGCGGGCGCTGATCGGCGACACGCACGCGGGCCGCACGCTGTACGAGCTCCTCGTCAAGCCCCTCGAGGAGGCCGGCTCGGCGTTGTCCGACACGCTGGACGCCTACCTTGATTCGGGCGGCGCGGTGGAGTCGTGCGCCCGCGAGCTGTTCGTCCATCCGAACACCGTGCGCTACCGCCTGAAGAAGATCGCGGAGATCACCGGCCGCGATCCGCAGGACCCCCGCGACGCCTTCGTCCTGCGCGTGGCGGCGACGATCGGGCGCCTCGCCGCGGCGAATCCGGAGCGGTTCACGCCCGCCGCTATGACCCGAATCACAGACATCACGCTGAACTGATCCAGTCACACGTAACACTCTGGTAACAGCCAGGCCTCGCTGAGCAGCACTTTTGTGGAAACCCCACAAATTCGATGAGCAAGGTTCTCAGGCTCCGACACCTTCTTTTCAGGTTCCCGGGGTGTTTCCTGGAACACGTGATTGCACTGCTCGCACCCGGACAGGGTTCCCAGAAGCCCGGCATGCTGACGGCATGGCTCGATCAGCCTTCTGCCGTGGAGCGCCTGCGCGTTTGGTCCGAGATCGCCGATCTCGACCTGGTCCGCCTCGGCACCATCGCCGAGGCCGACGAGATCACGGACACCGCCGTGACCCAGCCCCTCGTGGTGGCCGCCGCTCTGCTCGCCTTCGAGCAGATGGGCGCGCAGCCGGCCGAGACCGTCGTCGCCGGACACTCCGTCGGTGAGCTCGCTGCCGCCGCGGTCGCCGGCGTCATCACCGCCGACGAGGCCGTGCGCCTGGCCGCCATCCGCGGTCGCGCGATGGCCGCCGCCTGCGCCCTCGTCCCCACGTCGATGACCGCCGTGCTCGGCGGCGTCGAGGAGGACGTCCTCGCCACCCTCGAGTCCTTCGACCTGATCCCGGCGAACATGAACGCCTCCGGGCAGATCGTGGCCGCGGGCACCGTCGAGAACCTGGCGAAGCTGGCCGACAACGCCCCCGAGAAGGCGCGCCTGCGCCCGCTCGCAGTGGCCGGCGCCTTCCACACCGAGTTCATGGCTCCCGCGCAGGAGGCCGTCGCGGCCGCCGCGCAGTCCATCACCCCGCGTGACCCGCAGCTGACGCTGCTGTCGAACCGCGACGGCAAGCCGGTCACCTCCGGCGAGGCCGCTCTGGCCCAGATCGTCGCGCAGGTCACCCGCCCGGTCCGCTGGGACCTGTGCACCGCCACGATGCGCGAGGCCGAGGTCTCGATGCTCGTGGAGCTGCCGCCGGCCGGCGCCCTCGTGGGCATCGCCAAGCGCGAGCTCAAGGGTGTGCCGCAGGTCGCCGTCAAGACCCCGGCCGACCTCGCCGAGCTGCTCGCCGCCGCGCAGTAGCGTCGAGACCACCCGACGGGCCGTCCGGCACCGTCGAACACTGCGACGCACACGTCGCACAGATTCTCCCGTCTCCGCGAAACCGCGGGTCGGGTCACACAAGGAAAGGGACCCACTGTGGCCACCAGCCAGGACGAAATCGTCGCCGCCATCGCCGAGATCATCGAAGAGGTCACCGGCATCGAGCCCTCCGAGGTCACCCTGGACAAGGCGTTCATCGACGACCTGGACATCGACTCGCTCTCCATGGTCGAGATCGCCGTGCAGCTCGAGGACAAGTACGGCGTCAAGGTGCCGGACGAGGACCTCGCGGGCCTGAAGACCGTCGGCGACGCCGTGGCGTACATCCAGAAGCTCGAGGCCGAGAACGCTGATCTCGCGGCCGAGCTGAAGGGCAAGTACGAGGCTGAGAAGGGCAAGTAGGCCCTTGTCGTCGCTGAGGAGTTTCTCGACGCTGGGGGGTGATTTCCCCAGCGTCGTCGTCACGGCCATCGAGCTGACCACGTCGATCGGTGTCGATACCGACTCCACCTGGCAGGGACTGCTCGCCGGCAAGAGCGGCATCCGCCCGCTCGAAGGAGAATTCATCGGCGTGCAGATCCCGGATCTGCCGGTGCGGTTCGGCGGCCAGCTGCTGTCGGACCCGTCGGACGACGTGCCGGAGCGGCCCGACCGCGCGCACGCCGGGGACATCAGCAAGCAGCACGTCTCGAAGCGGCGCATGTCCTACGTCGAGCAGGTCGCCCATGTGATGACCAAGCGGCTGTGGGACAAGGCCGGACGCCCGGACGTCGACCCGAACCGCCTCGCCGCGGTGGTCGGCACCGGGCTCGGCGGTGGCGAGACGATGGTGCAGGCCGTCGACGCGCTCCGCGACCACGGCGTGCGCAAGGTCTCCCCGTTCGCGGTGCAGATGTCCATGCCGAACGGCGCCTGCGCCGTCTCGGCGCTGGAGATCGGTGCTCGCGCGGGTGCCATCGCGCCGGTCTCCGCCTGCTCGACGGGCAACGAGGCCATCGCGCACGCCTGGCGTCAGATCGTGCTCGGCGACGCCGACATCGCGGTCTGCGGCGGTGTGGAGGGCCGGATCGACTCTCCGCCCATCGCGTCCTTCGCGATGATGCGCGCGCTGTCGACCCGTAACGACGATCCCGCCGCCGCGTCGCGTCCGTTCGACAAGGACCGCGACGGCTTCGTCTTCGGCGAGGCGCAGGCGCTGATGATCATCGAGACCGAGGAGCACGCACTGGCGCGCGGCGCGAAGCCGATCGCCCGGCTGCTCGGCGCCGGCATCACCTCCGACGGGTACCACATGGTCTCCCCCGACGTGGAGGGCGGCGGCGCGGCGCGCGCGATGAAGCGGGCGATGGAGACGGCGGGCCTGTCCCGCGCCGACATCGACTTCATCAACGCGCACGCCACGGCCACCCCGATCGGCGACATCGCGGAGGCGAAGGCCATCAACGCGGTCGTCGGCACGGATGCCGCGATCTACGCGCCGAAGGGCGCGCTGGGGCACTCCATCGGTGCCGTGGGCGCGCTCGAGGCCGCGCTGACGGTGCTCTCGATCCGGGACGGGATCATCCCGCCCACCCTGAACCTGGAGAACCAGGATCCGGAGATCGAGCTGGATGTCGTCCACGGCGAAGGCCGCACGGGCGAGATCAACTACGCGCTGAACAACTCCTTCGGGTTCGGTGGCCACAACGTGGCGCTGGCGTTCGGCAAGTACTAGAGCGTTACTCCAGAGGCCGGTCGTCGGGGATACCCCCGGCGGCCGGTTTCGCGTTTCCCGACGATGCCGCCCGAGTAGTCCGCACGGCACGTCCCGTCTTTTCGAGTAGCCCGCTACGCGTGTTCGCGCAGGGCACGGATCGCATTCTGGTGGAGCCAGATTCGAACCGTCTCGGAGAGGACACTCCCATGAACATCACGACCAGGGTCGCAGCCACGACCGTCGGCGCCCTCGCCCTGCTCCCCCTGGCCGGCCTCGCCGGGGCCGGCATCGCGTCCGCGAAGGCAAACTTATCCCTAGGCTCGCCCATATCCAGCGCGGTCGGCGCCATGGTCACCGTCAGAAACTTCACCACCCAGGATGCCGGATGGTGCACCTACCGCTCGCGCCCCATCACGTGGCAGATCAACACCGTGAACATTCCGTTCCGGCTGGGCCCGAGCGCCACCTACCAGGTGTACATCCCGGGTGCCTATCCCACCGGGACCAAATACGTGATCTCGGTGGACTGCGGCAACGCCTACACCGTGTCCCGCTACGTCACTTACTGACGGGTCGCATCCGGACGACCCCGGCACCGTCGGGCTAGAGCAGCCGCGCCAGCGCGCGCCGATCCGACACCCCCGCCTTGGCGAACACCCGATAGAGGTGTCCCTCGACGGTGCGGACGGAGACCGAGAGTTCCTCGGCGATGGCGCGGTTGCTCATCCCCTTGCAGCTCGCGCACGGTCCGGGCCTCGACGGGGCCGTCCAGCAGCGTCTCGATCAGCTCGGCCGTCTGCTCCTCGCGGAAGGCGGCGATGTCCATCCGGCGCAGGTAAACCGTCCTTCCACAGCGACGTCACCGGGTCCGGCTGCGACTCGTCCGTGCGGGCCGTCGCGACGATCGGTGTGCCGCCGGCCAACACGAGCTGATGGATCGCGATGGCACTGAGCAGCGACACCGGGTCCTGCTCACCGCGGACCGACACCAGGTGTCCCATCGCCCCCAGAGCGATGGCCCGGGTCGATTCGGTTCCGACGACGGTGCGGTGTCCTCCGGTGGCGGCCAGCTCCCGGACCAGGTGCTGGGCCAGCATCGTCTTCCCCACGCCCGCGGTGCCCACGAGCAACACTCCCCGCACGCCCTGCTGTGCACCGAACGCCTCGCGGGCGAGTGCGATCTCGTCCTGCCGGCCGACCAGTGCGCTCGACGCCACCGTCATCGCCCGATCGTACGTCCGCCCGTCCATCCCGCGAGACCTGTTCCTGCAGCGCAGACGGTGTTCTGCGAAACGCGAGTAGTCGACTACCGGCGACCCCGGCGCCTCACATGGTGAGATCCGCGCCCAGCCAGTGTTCGGGCTCGAGGACGACGGTGAGGTGCTCTCCCAACTGGCCGAAGGCGAACTCCAGGTAGCCTTCGAGCGCCGGCCCGGACAGGTAGCGGGCGGCCATGGCGCGGATCTCGGTCTCCGACGACAAGCGGGATTCGGCGACGGGCCCCTCCACGCTCACGTACATCGTGCGCGGCTCGACCGTGTCGACCATCAGCGAGAACCGCCCGGCCTCCTCGAGTGCGCGAGCCTTGCGGGATGCGGGGCCGATCGTGATCCACGGCCTACCTCCCGGCTCGTAGAAGTACCAGACCGGCACCGTCAGCGGGCCCTTGCCCGGCTCGGCGACGGAGAACGCCGCGACGTGCGGTTGCGCGAGGAATTCCTGTTTCTGGAGCGATGCGAGTGCCATGGCCCGATGGTGGCAGAACGGTCCGACAAGTAAGGCCGTTACCCCGGTCCCGACGGGGCGCCAGCACGATGGCCGCGCTCGCCCGCCGGGGCCGGGTTTCCGGCTGGTCCGGTCCGGCCGTCAGCCGACGGCCTGCGACAGCCAGGTGACCTCGGCGCCCTGGCCGCCCATGCGGAAGGGTTCGAGCGCCTCGTCCCAAGCCGTGCCCAGGAGCGAGTCGAGAGCGGTCTGCATGCCCTCGGGCCCCTGCTCGAGCATCATCGAGCGCAGTTGCGCCTCGCCCAGCAGGGTGTCGCCGGACGCGCTCATGGTGCCGCGCCACAGCCCCAGCCCCGGGGCATAGCAGAACCGCTCACCGTCGACCCCCTCGGAGGGGTCCTCGGTGACCTCGAACCTGATGGAGTTCCACTCCCTCAGGGTGTTCGCCATCCGCGCGCCGCTGCCGACCGGGCCAACCCAGTCGACAACAGCACGCTGCATGCCGGGGATCGCCTCTTGCGCCGACCACTTGAGGGTGGCCCGGGCGTCGAGGGTCCTCGACAGTGCCCACTCCACGTGCGGGCACAGAGCAGCAGGTGCGGCGTGAATCCAGACGACTCCCGTCGTCACCTCTGCAAACTGATTCAGCTGCTGCATGGTTGCCACCTTCTTCGTTTCGACGAGGACGTCTTCCCCAAGCCACCTGTCGAAACGTGCGGTGCTACCAGCCGCGCTTTATCACATCCATGTAGTTATGAAGCCATTGTGCACCATGATGCGCGTGTTGCGCCAGTTACTCGCCGCCTTGGAGTTCCTGAGAAATCAGCCGATCGTTGAACTCTGACCACAGCGGCTTGGCCCACGCTCCGAACGGACGGTCCGTCAGGACCACCGCACCCAGCTGGAGGTCCGGGTCGAGCCACAGGAACGTGCCCGCCTGCCCGAAGTGCCCGACGGTGCGCGGCGAATTCCGGGTACCCGTCCAGTGGGCCCGCTTGTCACCCTTGACCTCGAAGCCGAGGCCCCAGCTGTTGTTCGCGAACTTGCCGTAGCCGGGCACGAAGCCCGGCAGGCCCGGGAAGTGGACGGTGCGGGCACCGTCGACGGTGGCGGGCGCGAGCAGGGTGGGCGCGGCGACCTCCGCGGCGAACCGGGCGAGATCGGACACCGTCGACCGGGCGCCGTGACCGGCGGGGCCGACGAGCTCCGAGCGCCGCATACCGAGGGGCTCGAAGACGGCCTCACGCAGGTAGTCGGCGAACGGAATGCCGGTCTCCTGCTCGATCAGCTGCGCCAGCAGTTCGTAGCCGTACGAACTGTAGATGCGCTGGGTCGCGGGCGGGGCCTGCACGGCCTCGGAATCGAAGGCGAGCCCCGAGGCATGCGCCAGGAGGTGTTCGACGGTGCTCCCCTCCGGCCCGGCCGGCTGGCGCAGCGCGACCGCCTCCTCCTCCACGGCCACGAGAACCCCGTATGCGACGAGAAGCTTGGTGACGGAGGCCAATTCGAACTGCCGCTCCACATCGCCGTGGGTCTCGACGGTGCGCCCGGCGTCGATCCGCAGCAGGGCGCCGGCCGCGTTGTCGACGGGCCAGTCGGACAGTTCCGCGAGGCTCATCCGCATCCTTTCGATCGTTGCCGCCACCCTATCGCGAGCCCCCTTCCTCCCCGCGACCGCTCAGCGCCGGCACCGGCGTCCCGCATGCCCGAATAACGACCGATTTCTGTGATCGCAGGAAACGGACACCGACGAGGCTCACCGGCTCTATCCTCATCTAGGGATGCGCCATTGCCGCGTCTGCATTTCGTTCGAAAGGAACACGAGCAAGCATGAGCGCGAAGCATCGCAGGGCATCGAAACTGGCCGTCAAACGGGCATCCGTCGCCGCGACCGCCATCGGCGCCACCGCCGGGATCAGCCTGATGGGCGCACCGGCGCAGGCCGCGGCCGCCCCGCCCGACTACAGCAAGGCGATCAGCGACTACTCGCACGCCCTGGACAACTTCCTGCGCGCTTCGAACAACGTCAACGGCAGCCTGAACAGCGTGTGGGGCCCGATCGCCAACGGCTCCGGCGGCATCCTCCCGACCTTCGGCTCGACCTTCACGCTCTCGGACGCCACCAAACTCTCCGATCTTCCGCAGATCCTCAGGAATCTGGGCGGGCTCACGCTCCCCACGTCCGTGCCCGGCACCGTGCCGAACGTCGTGCTCCCCGGCGGAGGCAAGATCGTTCTGCCTGTGACCTCGTCCATTCCGGGCGGGCAACTGCTGATCCAGATCGCAGACCAGCTGGACCTCGTTCTCGGCAACCCGGCCGTGCAGCTGATCCTCGACGAGCTGCCACCTGCCAGCGAGCTGATCAACGGTCTCGAGATCACGCAGTCCGACTACCGCGGGTGGTACTCCTGGAAGCTGCTCGGCCTCGACGGTGAGACGAACTTCCTCAACACCTTCCTCCAGACTCCGAGCGGCGTTTCGCTCGATCTGCTGAGCATCCCGGCGGTCGCGAACAGCCCCACGCTGCAACTCGCCTTGAAGGCGATCGTCGGGAACAACCTCTCCGACGTCGAGATCCTGCCGGAGGGCACGCTACCGGCAGGAACGGTGTGGGTGCCGCAGGGCGACGGGACGTACAACTTTCCGCTCGGCGCCCAGCTCGGCTGGTGGGCGGCTGCGCCGACGGCGGCGCTCAAGCTCCCCGCGTGGCTGACCGGCGGCGATGCCATCGACACGGTGATCTCGGTACCGATCTACGCAGCAGGCGCCCGCCTCCCGTTCAACCTGGCCGAGGCCGGCGTGGTCGGAGCGAACATTCTGCTCCCCACCGCGAACGGGGTGTACTCCCCGGTCGGCCTCACCATGACGAACCTGAACACGATCCTGCCGTTCGGCCTGACCAACATCAACGTGACGACGGGCAACTACGTCGGCACCAACGGCATCAACGTCAACAACGGCCAGAACCTCCTGCTCGTCCAGAATCCCCTGGGCATTCCGTTGCCGCTGATCTACGGGCTCGGCGGCTACAACGTCGGCGTCACGGGAGCGGGCCTCACCTCGCCGTCGCTCTTCGGCTTCAAGCTGTTCTCGGACGATCTCCTGCAGGTGGGCACGAAGGCGGGGCCGAACTCGTCCGCCGGCGTGATTCCTCCCGTTCTGCTTCCCACCGATCCGATGAGCGGCTTCATCACCGGGATCACCGGGCCGCTCGGGGTGAGCTCGCTGACGCAGGTCCTCGGACTCGATGCGATCATCAAGCCGGTCATGACCGCGTTCGGTCCCGTCTACCAGGTGGTCTCGGCGGTCACGCTCACGCCGCTGTCGGACTTCGCGACCAGCCAGTACGGCCCGTTCGTCAACGGCTCGGCGGCGCAGCTCCTGGACCTGTCGAAGACGCTGTCCGAGCGGACCGGGAGCCTCCCCGGTGCGCCGTCCGGCGCGGAGTCGAACAACGCTGCGGGTGCGAACAACGCGGCACGTGCAGCGAGCTTCGCAGAGACGGGCCAGAGCGATTCCGGCACCGTCGATGCGCCGACACCGGCTCCGACCACGACTCCGGCGACGGGGACCGGCGACCACAGCCTCGACAAGGGCGGGGAGCCGTTCCCCGACCTGCTGGCCCGTCTCCAGGGTGCGAAGCCGGCCGATGCGGGCAAGACCGAGCCGAACCCGAGCCCCGCGCCGGCTCCTGCGCCCGAGCCGGCGAAGCCCGAGACCCCGGCGACGCCGGCCGCCCCGGAGCAGCCCGCAACGGTGGCGGGGACGGCACCGTCGACGGACGATTCGCCCTCGACGACCTCGGTGAGCACGAGCACGAACGAAACCGGGACCGACAAGGCCGCCTGACACTCCCCGACCACGGCGACCGGCCCGGGCATCCTTCCGGGCCGGTCGTCGCCGTCTACTGCACGGGCAGCCCCGTCGGGAAGCCGTCGATGCTGTGGGTGTTGCGGTCGCGCCGATAGCTCTCGATACCCTCGGCGCCCTTGTTGGCCGCCCACGAGTCCATCAGGCTCCGTTGCCCCTCGTACTCGTAGAGCGGGACGCCGAAGCCGCACGAGGTCTGCACGAGATCGACGGCCATGTCGAAGACGTTGCGCGCGCCGCGCATCGGCGGAAAGAGCGCCAGCAGCTCGTCCCAGCCCGCGTCACCGGCGTGGACGGCGCGCGCCGTGCCGTACAGCCGCAGGATGAGCGGCTTGCCCTCGAAGGCGCAGAACATCAACGTCATCCGCGGGTTCCGCAGCAGGTGCGCGGCGGTCTCGTTGCCGCTGCCCGTGCCGTTGAGCCAGACCACCCGGTTCGGTCCCAGCACACGCAGCGAGTCGAGACCCTTCGGGGAGACATTGACCCGCCCGTCGGGGGCCGCCGTGCCCACGAAGTACATCTGCTGGGCCGCGATGAACTCCTGCAGCCGCTCGGTGATCTGGTCGTACTGGGTCGCCATGGCACCAGTATCGCCTCGTTCGCGGCCGCCGCCACGCGTTACCGCCATCGCCTGCCGAGGGCGACGGTCCCGTTCCCGTCCCCGGCAGCGGTCCGCGGCGGTTTCCCTTCCGCGGACTGCGGGAACCCTTACTCCTCTGGCCCCGAACACAATCGATGTGTTCTCGTAGTCGTCATCGTCCGAATCGGTTCAGCATCGGACGGAGTGCGGAGGCGGAAGTGGTCGTCACGCGCGTACTTCCGACCAACGAGGAGGGGCCGTGACCGACACGGACGCCATCGATGAACTGCGCCTGCGGGTGGACAGGCTGGAATCCGAGGCCGACATCCGGCGACTGCAGTCCCGCTACATGTTCCTCTGCGACACGCCCTGTCCCGAGTACGGCCTCGACGACGCCGGTCGGATCGACGCCATCATGGCCCTTTACACGCCCGACGCGGTCTGGGAGGGAGTCGGCGAGTACTACGACCGTCAGTTCGGCCGGCTGGAGGGCGCGGCCGCCATCCGCGAGCACTTCGAGCAGTTCTGGTCGCCGAAGCGCGATCCCACCCTCGTGCTCAACGCCCACTACCTGACCGCCGAGCAGATCCACGTGCGCGGCGACGAGGCCGATGGACAGTGGATCCACATGCAGCCGTGGCTGTTCGCCGACGGGACCGGCCTGCTCCGCTCGAGCCGCCTCAACAACGCCTTCCGCCGTGAGGACGGTCGCTGGTACATCAGTCGCACCCGTACGGAGAACGTCTTCGTCGCCACGCTGCCCAGCGGCTTCGCGAGCGACTACCCGTCGACGTCGGTGCTCCTGCGGCCCTGACGTAGCGCTCACCCACCCGGCCCCTTTGGTGCTCAGAAGGTCCTAATCGTAATCAAATAGGTCCTGGTCTTTCCCAATCAGGCCTCCTAGCGTATGAGATGCAGCTCACAGATCGAGGGAGGACACCATGGACCTACGGCATCTGCGCCAGTTCCTCGCCGTGGCCGAGACCGAGCACTTCGGACGCGCCGCGGACCGCCTGCACGTCGCGGGCCCGGCGCTGTCCCGCACGATCCGGCAGCTCGAAGACCACATCGGTACACCCCTCTTCGAGCGGACCACCCGGCAGGTCGAGCTGACCGAGGCCGGACGGGTCTTCGCCGGCGACGTCCGGGCCCTCCTCACCGAGCTCGACGGTGCCGTCGACCGCGCCCGGCTCATCGGTGAGGGCGCAAGCGGGGTGCTCCGCGTGGGCGTCACCGGCTCCGCCTCCTACGGGGTCCTCCCTCGCGTAGTGCGCCGGATCACGGCCGAGCTGCCCGGCGTGGAGCTCGCGATCGAGACCGAGCTCCTCACCCCCGTCCAGGCGGCGGCCCTCACGGACGGCCGGCTCGACCTCGCGCTCCTGCGCACCCCGGTCGCCGTCGCGGGGATAGCCCATCGCGTGCTCTTCAGCGAACCGCTGATCCTGGCACTGCCACACGGACACCGCTTCGCCGGACGCCGGGACGTCACCGTCGCCGATCTGACGGACGAGCCCTTCATCACCTACCCGGCCGACACCGGTTCCGTCGTCGACGGTGCCGTGGTCCGCACCTGCGCCACTGCCGGATTCACGCCGCGGCGGGCGCATCAGGTCGGCCGGACCTCGACCCTGCTGACCCTCGTCGCGGCGGGCCTGGGCATCGCCCTGGTCCCGCGTAGCGCGAGCTCGGTACAGCTGCCCGGCGTGCGGTTCACCGCGGTGCCCGACACCGAACAGGTCGAGCTCGCGCTCGCCTGGCGCGCCGACGGCGTGTCCCCCCTGCTGACTCGCGTCCTACACGCACTCGGCACGACCGACCTCACCGACGAACAGGAGACCGCGGCATGAGCCCGACGGACCCCGACCTGCGGATCACCGCGATCGACGCGATCCCCTACCGGATCCCGTACGTCAAACCGTTGAAGTTCGCCTCCGGGGAGGTGACGCACGCGGATCACGTGCTGGTGCGGGTCCGCACCGCCGGCGGGCTCGTCGGTCACGCGGACGCTCCCCCGCGGCCGTTCACCTACGGCGAGACCCAGGCCGGGATCGTGGCCGTCATCGACGGCGTCTTCGCGCCGGCCCTGATGGGGCTGGACGCCACTGATCGTGAGCTCGCGAAGCATCGGATGCACCGCACGATCGGCAATCCCGCCGCGAAATCCGCCATCGACATGGCCCTCTGGGACGTGCTCGGGCAGGCGTGGGGAGTCTCAGTGAGCCGGGCCCTGGGCGGCTACACCGATCGGATGCGCGTATGCCACATGCTCGGCTTCGACGCCCCCGCGGCGATGGCCCAGGAGGCCTGCGAGATCCGCGACCGCCACGGCATCAACACGTTCAAGGTGAAGGTGGGTCGTCATCCTGTCGACCTCGACGTCGAAGTGGTCCGCGCGCTGCGGAACGCGCTGGGCGACAAGGCCGAACTCTACATCGATGGCAACCGTGGGTGGACGGCCTCGCAGTCGCAGCACGCGCTGGACCTGCTCGGCGATGTCGGCCTGACCCTGGCGGAGGAGTTGTGCCCCGCCGACGACGTCCTCGGGCGGCGCCGACTGGTGGCGAACTGCCGTATCCCGTTCGTCGGCGACGAATCCGTGACCACGCCCGCCGAGGTCACCCGCGAGCTCCTCGGTGGCGGCGCCACAGCCGTCTCGATCAAGACCGCGCGCACGGGATTCACCGGCTCCCAGGAGATCCTGCACCTGGCCACCGGCCTCGGCATCGAGGTCGTGATGGGCAATCAGATCGACGGGCAACTGGGAACCGCCTGCACCCTCGCCTTCGGCGCCGCCCACGCGGCGACGAGCGCCCGCGCCGGCGAGCTGTCGAACTTCCTCGACATGGCCGACGATCTCCTCACCGAGCCCCTGCACATCGTCGGCGGCGAGATCGCCGCGCCCACCGGGCCCGGACTGGGCGTCACCGTCGATCCCGACAAGCTCGCGCACTACCGACTCGCCTGACCGGTCCACTCCCCGAACCCCTCAGCCCCAGAACGAAGGAGAACACCATGACCAGTACCGAATTCGATGCCAAGGCCGCCGAGTCCGGCGCCGGGGCCACCGCCGCCTTCCTCAAGAAGCAAGGTTCCGTCGCCGACACACCGCCCGAGCGGGTCTCGACACTCGCGACCGAGGTGATCACCGCCGTGCACGACGTGGTGCGCCGCCACAACGTGACCTACGCCGAGTACGACGCGCTGAAGTCCTGGCTCATCAACGTGGGCAACGACGGTGAGTGGCCCCTGTTCCTGGACGTGTGGATCGAACACGCCGTCGAGGAGGTCAACAACGCGCACCACAAGGGCAACAAGGGGACCATCGAGGGCCCCTACTACGTGCCCGATTCACCCGTCGTCAGCGAGAACGGCAAGGGCGCGCTGCCCATGCGCGCCGACGAGGCCGGCACGCCGCTGGTCTTCCGGGGCCAGGTCCGGAACCTCGACGGGGCCCCCTTGGCCGGTGCGAAGGTGGAGATCTGGCACGCCGATGCGCACGGGTTCTACTCCCAGTACGCGCCCGGTCTGCCCGAATGGAACCTGCGCGGCACCATCGTCGCCGACGATGACGGACGGTTCGAGATCACCACCGTGCGCCCGGCGCCGTACATGATCCCCACGGACGGCGCCTGCGGCAAGCTGATCTCCGCAGCGGGCTGGCACGCCTGGCGCCCGGCGCACCTGCATCTCAAGGTCTCCGCACCGGGAATGGACCTGCTCACCGCGCAGCTGTACTTCCCGGGTGACCCGCACAACGACGACGACATCGCCTCGGCCGTCAAGCCCGAACTCATGCTCGACCCGCAGGCCGCGGGCGACGGTGAGGTCGTGGTCTACGACTTCGTGCTGGATCCGGAGACCGTCTGATGCCGCTGTACGCGGTCCGCATGGACGTCGCCATCCCGCACGACGTGGATCCCGATCTACGGGCCGAGACCATCGCCCAGGAGAAGGCGTACAGCCACGAGTTGCAGCGCAGCGGCGAGTGGCCGCACATCTGGCGAGTCGTGGGTCAGTACTCGAACATCTCCGTCTTCGACGTGACCGACAATGAGCGACTGCACGAAATCCTCTGGGGCCTGCCCCTATTCCGCTGGATGACCATCGAGGTGACACCGCTGTCGACCCACCCGTCGGACATCGCACTGCTCGACGCGTCGTGACGTGCGGATCGTCGCTGCACCGACGCAGGCGGTGCAGCGACGACCGGCATCGGGGACGGCCGCTGCGCCGGCTACCCGTCGGCACTGGGCCTGGAGACCAGTAGCGGAAGCCTGATGGTGGCGACGGTGCCCGTCGGCGTGTTCGGTGCGTACCGGAGCTCACCGTTGTGCCGCTCGACGATGTGCTCGGAGAGGATCAGGCCGATCCCGGCACCGTCGTGCTTGGTACTGAACGCGCCCGACGCGAGGCGGTCCCCGTCGGACCGCGCGCCCGCGACCGGCATGCCGCTCCCGCGGTCGATCACCGAGACACACGCGGTGCCGTCCTCGACGAAGACACGCACCGTCAGGCGTTTGTCGGCGACGGAGGGCAGCACGATCTCGTCGATCGCGTTGAAGCACAGGTTGATGATCACCTGGCCGATGAGCACGCTCTCCCCCTCGATGAGCAGCGCCTCGGGATGTGGCTGCACGTCCAGGTCGACGCCGCGCTCGGCGGCGCGCAGCCGGACGAAGTACAGGCACTCGTCGACGGTCGTCCGGAGGTCGATCGTGGCCATGGTGCTCTCGATCCGGCGCACGTAGCGTTTGACCGAGGCGACGATCTCGCCCGCGCGGGAGAGCTGCTTGGCGATCGCGTCCAGCCCGTACGCCAGGGCCTCGGGTGCGGGCGCACCGTCGACGGTCCGCGCCTGCAGGCCCCGGAGGAAGTTCGTACTCGCGGCCAGCGGCTGCCCCAGCTCGTGCGCGAGGATCATCGCCATGTCGCCCATGGCGTTGTAGCGGCTCAGGTACTGGAGGTTCGCCTGTTGGTAGGCATGCGAACGCTCGAGTTCGACCCGGTCGGTCACGTCGCGCACGGTGAGCACGAGCGAGGTGATCCCGTCATGCGCCACACGCTCGAGTTCTCCTGCCAGCCAGGTGATCTCGCCGTCCGCTGAGATCAGCCGCTGGCTGATGTTGACGGAGCCGGTCCCGGCGACGAGGCGGGCGGTGACCTCCGGCGCGGATGGCCGCGGATCACAGTCGCCCAGTTCCTCGACGGCGACGCCCATCAGCTCGTCGGCCGCCCGGCCGAAGAGCCGCGCCGCCCCCGGGGAGATGTCCTCGATGACGCCGTCGGTGTCCAGCACGACGATGCCGGCCGCGGTGTAGGTCATCAACCGCTGCAGTGAATCCGATACCCGGTCCAGCTCCTGCTGCAGCTCCATCGCTGCGGTGAGGCGGAACTCGACCATGACGACGGGACCGGTATCGAATTCCACCAGGGTGGCGCTCGCGTCGGTGAGGAAGTCCCGCCCGGACTTCGTTCGGTACTTCCACTGCCGCCGGCTGGATCCGTGCAGGACCGCGTCGTGCAACCAACCCACGCCGACCTCGCGCCGGAACTGCCGCTCCTGACTGCTCATGTGATGCGCCTTGAGCGGTGTCAGCTCGTCGAGGGTGAAGCCGAACATCTTCTGCGCCGCGGGATTCGCCCAGAGGATGTCCTTGGTGACGGCGTCGTGGATGAGAATGCCCGTCGACGTTCTCACCACCATCTCGAGGGCGTCCTGCTGGGTCGGGAACATCGCCTCTCCTCCGATCGTCGTCCGCTCGGCGGTGGCCGCTGCGCGAGATCGACCGACGGTATCGGCAGTGGGCCCGCCGCGACGATAGGTGATTACCTTAGCCGCGCCGCAGGAAGTGCGGATACCGATCCAACTGCGACCTCCATAGCGTGGTCCATATCACGCCCAGCCCGTGACATCGAGAAGGAATCGGAGATGCCCATGGCGATCAACCAGGCCCGGGTCCGCGTCTGTGCCGCCCCTGCCGGCGCAGAACGCGACCAGGCGTTCGAGCACGCCCTGGAGGTGCTGTCGGAGCGGCGCGACGAGTTCGCCGACCAGCACTACGTGCCGAGCGACTACATCGATCTGCTCAAGCGAGCGGGCCTCTTCCGCGTGGCGACCCCGGAACGGTTCGGCGGCGAGCCCCTACCCCCGTCGGACTTCATGCGTCTGGTCGAGCGGGTGTCGGAGGTCGACCCCGCCACGGGCTGGGTGGCCAGTTTCGGCTCCGCCACCAGCTATTTCTCAGCGTTGTCCGTCGAATCCCAGAAACAGGTGTACGCGGACGGCCCGGACCTCGCGTTCGCGGCCGGGATGTTCCCCATGCAGCAGGCCGACGCGGTGCCCGGCGGTTTCCGGGTGACCGGCGAATGGCAGTTCGCCAGCGGCTGCAAGGGGGCGGATCTCCTCGGTGTGGGTCTGGCGGGCGGGCCTGAGACCGAAGGGAAGCCGATCACCGCGCTGGTCCGTCCCGAGGACGTGGAGATCGTGGAGAACTGGGACGTCGCCGGGATGCGCGCCACCGGATCGCACGTCGTCCGCGCCGACGGGGTGTTCGTCCCGGCGGAGATGACCTTCATCCGCGGCGGTGAACCGACCGTCTCGGAGCCGCTGACCCGCTACCCGATGCTCGCCTATGCGGCGCAGGTGCTCGCCGTGGTCACCCTCGGAGCTGCGCGCGGCGCCCTCCGGTACGCCGAACGTGCCGGTGCCGCGAAGACCTCCATCACCGGCGGCGGAGGCAAGGGCGCCAAGCCGACCTATCAGATCGGGTTCGCGCGAGCCGAGGCCGCGCTCCGTTCCGCCCGGTCCTTCTTCTACGAGATCACCGACGAGGTCTGGGATCTGGCGGTCCGCGACGAGGAGATCACCGACCGGCACCGCGCCCTGCTCCGGCTCGGCGCGACCGAGGCGGCGCACGCGGGCCGGCGGGCGATCATGGAGGCCTTCGACCTGGCCGGAACCGGCGCCATCTACCGCGGGCACCCCCTGCAGCGGTACCTCCAAGACGGCATCGTGCCCGCCCAGCACGCGATGCTCGCGACCGCGACGTACGAGGCGGCCGGCGCCGTGCTCCTCGGCATGCCCTCCGGCGCACCCAGTTTCCCCTGACCACGCCCGCCCTGCCCGGTCCAGCCAGACGAAAGAGAGATCCCGTGTCCACGCCCCTGCGCACCCTGTTCTGCTTCGGCAACAACCAGAACTTCTTCGACCTCCCGAAAGCCGACATCGGCCCGGTCTGGGTGGGCGTCTCCACAATGCTCTCGAATCTGAAGAACATGGACGGTGTCGAGGTGATCGGCACCTTCGACGACGACGCGCACATGGTCGGCCCGTCGGACGGATGGCCCTGGACGTGCTACGTGCTCGCGGACGTCCGGGATCAGGAGACGGTACGCGAGGCCTGCAATCTGCTGCGCACCACCATGATCGGCGAGCACGCCCTGTGGCGGTACCTCAAGGTCGAGGCTCGGATGGGCCGCGAGCTCACGATCCGCGACGACGTCGACGTCTAGGCCCGCCCAGCACAAGGAGAGCAATCGAGATGACCAGCACTGAAATCGGCGACGCGCGGAACTACGCGGACCTGGTCGAGACCGACCGCGTCGCGGGCCGGTTGTACACCGACCCCGCCATCTACGCGGAGGAGATGCGGCGCATCTTCGACCGCACCTGGGTCTGGGTGGCACACGAGAGCGAAATCCCCGAGGCGGGTTCGTTCAAGACCACCATGGTGGGCGACCAGCCGGTGATCGTCAGCCGCGACCGCAAGGGCGCGTTCCACACGCTGCTGAACCGCTGCCGGCACCGCGGAGCGTCGGTGTGCGATCAGCGCAGCGGCAAGGCCAACGGCTTCACCTGCCCGTACCACAACTGGTCCTACGCCCTGGACGGCCGGCTGCGGGGCATCCCGTACCCGGACGGCTACGAGGGGGTCGTGGACAAGAAGGACTATCCGCTCAAGACGCTGCGCACCGAGAGCTACCTGGGCATGATCTGGGCGACGTTCAACGAGGACGCCGAGCCGCTCACCGACTTCCTCGGCGACGCGAAGATCTGGATGGATCGCTTCCTCAAGCAGTCCAACGGCTTCCCGACGAAGGTGATCGGCACCCACAAGTTCCGGTTCAAGGGCAACTGGAAGATCCAGCTCGAGAACACCACCGACGGCTACCACTTCCCGATGGTGCACAAGTCGTGGATGACCTCGGTCGACGCCGAGACCGCCAACATGATGTCGTTCATGGACGACCCCGCCGCCGTGACGCACGCGCTCGGCAACGGGCACAGCGTGGCGATCATGGCGGCGGCGCACGCCGACCTCGACGTCGACGATGGCACCGAGGAGGTGCAGCCCCGTTTCCAGCACCTGGTGGACGAGCTCGTCGCCGCCGGCGAGGATCCCGCGCGGATCCGGCGGTACATGCGGTCGATGCACGGCTGCGGGTTCAACCTGAACATGTTCCCCAACATCGCGATGTCGTCGTCGTTCTTCCGGGTCATCATCCCGATCTCCGTCGACGTCACCGAGGTGTGGCACATGGCGATCGGCATGGACGGCGGCCCGGAGTCCATCAACCGGGAACGGCTCCGCATCCACGAGCACTTCCAGGGCCCGTTCGGGTTCGGCAGCCCCGACGATGCCGAGGGCTGGGACCGGGTCCAGCTCGGCGCCAGCGGTGATCCGCACATGCCGATCCTGGTCAACCGGGGTGAGGCGCGCGAGGTTCCGTCCCCCGAGGGGTGGCTCACCTCGCACGTGACCGACGAGACCGGCATGCGGGAGTCCTACGCGATGTGGAAGGCGATGATGAGCGATGACTGAAACGACCACGGCGGGCTCGCTGTTCTCCGACCAGCGGGTGGCGCGCGCCATCGAACTGGTCTGGCACGAGGCGAAGCTGCTCGATGACAAGGACTACGAGGCGTGGCAGGAGCTCTTCACCGACGACGGGCTCTACATCGTGCCGATCGACTCGGAGACCACGGACTTCGCCGGCACGCTGAACATGATCTACGACGACAAGCGGATGCGGATGCTGCGGGTCCAGCGCCTGCTCCAGGGGTATTCGCCGTCCGCCGTCGCGGCGGCCCGGACCGCGCGGATCGTCTCGCGGTTCACGGTCGACTCGCTCAGTGACGAGCGCATCGTCCTGCGCGGCGTGCAGATCCTGAGCTCGTTCAAGCGCAACGAGTTCGTCACCATCGGCGCGCACACCGAGCACACCATCGCGCTGCGGCCCGACGGTGACCGGATCGAGCGCAAGGTGGTCCGGATGCTCGACAGCGAGGACGCGACCCGCGCCTCCGGATACCTGGTGTAAGGAGCAGCGATGACAGACGCGAGCAGTTCTGCCGGCATCGCGGTGGTGACGGGTGCGGCCGGAGGCATGGGCGAGCTCTTCGTCCGGCGGCTGCACGACGCGGGGAACCGCGTGCTGGTGACCGACATCGACGAGGCGGCAGCGCAGTCGCTGGCCGGTGACATCGATCCGTCGGGGGCCACGGCGCGCGGATTCCGGCTCGACGTCGGCCGGCGGACGAGTTTCGTGGATGCGCTGGCCGAGGCGCGGCGCCTGTGGGGGACACCCACGATCCTGGTCAACAACGCTGCGATCACGCAGGCGGCCGACCTGATGACGCTCCAGCAGGACGACTTCGAGAAGGTGCTCACCACGAACTCGAACGCCATCTTCTTCGGTTGCCAGGTGATCGGCGGCGCGATGGCGGAGGCGGGGTACGGCCGGATCGTGAACATGGCCTCGCTGGCCGGGCAGAACGGCGGTACCGCGACCGGCGGGCACTACGCGTCGTCCAAGGGCGCCATCCTGACCATGACCAAGGTGTTCGCCCGCGAACTCGCCGGCCGCGGGGTGACCGTGAACGCGATCTCCCCCGGCCCGCACGACCTGCCCATCGTGCGCCGGACGGTGCCCGCCGAGAAGCTCGAGAAGGTGATCGCCGGGATCCCCGTCGGCCGGCTCGGCGACCCGGGCTACGTCGCGAAGATGGTGGAATTGCTCGCCGCACCGGACGCGGGCTTCGTCACCGGCGCGTGTTGGGACGTCAACGGCGGACTGTACGTCCGGTGACGCGGACCGTCCGGCCGGGGATCCGGACGGACGGTCACACAGCCCTTTTTTCTCTCTCAGTCCAGGAGTTCGCCATGTCCCTGATCGACGTCACCGTCGCCGAGATCGTCGAGGAGACCCCGACGATCAAGTCCTTCCGATTGGTACGTACCGACGGCACGCCGCTGGGCACGTACGTACCCGGCGCCCACATCGACGTGGTGGGGCCGACCGCGATCACCCGGCAGTACTCGTTGTGCAGTACACCGGACGCACCCGACTCGTTCACCGTCGCCGTGAAGCGGGAGGAGGAGTCGCGCGGAGGGTCCGCGGCGCTGCACGACCTCAAGGTGGGGGACACGCTGCAGATCAGCGAGCCCCGCAACGTCCTGCGCATCGATGACGGCGCGACCCATCACGTGCTGATCGCCGCTGGTATCGGGATCACTCCGATGCTGAGCATGGCGCGGTACATGGACGTCCACGGCATCCCGTTCGAGCTGCACTACTTCGCCCGCAGCGCGGAGCACGCGGCGTTCCTGCCGCTGCTCCAGGAGAGGTGCCCGGAGAAGCTGCACGCCAACCTCGGTGTGGCGTGGGACGATCACGACGCCCGGCTCGAATCCATCGTGGAACAGGCGCCGGACGGCTCGCACGTGTACATGTGCGGACCGGGTCCGTTCATGGACAAGGTGAGCATCGCCGCGGAGAAACGGTTCCCCGAGACGGCGATCCATTCCGAGCGGTTCTCCGCGGCCGAGGTGGACGATTCCGCGAACACCTCGTTCGAGGTCGAGCTCGAGGGAGAGGTGTACACCGTTCCCGCGGACCGCAGCATCGTGGAGGTGTTGCAGGAGAACGGCTGCGACGTGGACACGTCATGCCAGGAGGGCATCTGCGGCACCTGCATCATGCAGGTCCTCTCCGGCACTCCGGAACACCGGGACAACGTGCTCACCGCATCGGAGAAGGCCGCCGGCGAGACCATGGCGGTCTGCGTGTCAAGGACGAGGGACGACCGGATCGTCCTGGACTACTACTGATCCCCGCGGAGCCGACGGCGCGGTCGTCGCCGGCTCAGTCGGTGGTCAGGTCGGCCGGGACGTCGACATCGAAACGGAGGATGTCGCGCACCAGTGTGCTGATCGACTCCGCATCCGTCTTCGCCTTGATCCGCGCGCGGTGCACGTCCACGGTCTTCACGCTCATCTCCAAGCGGCGCGCGATGTTCTGGCTGGGCATCCCTTCGACGACGAGGGCGAGGATCTCGCGCTCGCGACGGGTCAACAGCGCCACCCTGCGCTGCACGGCACGACGATTGCAGAACTCCGTGAAGGACTCCGCGGCTCGCTGCATCCCCGCCTGGACCGTGTCGAGCAGTCGCTGCGGGTCGTAGGGCTTCTCGAGGAAGTCCATCGCACCGGCCTGCAGAACCGACACCGACATCCGGATGTCGCCATGTGCGGAGACGAAGATGATCGCCGCATGCGGGGCGATCTCGTTGAGCGTCTCCTGCAGGCGGGTTCCGCTGGTCTTCGGCATCCGGACGTCGAGCACGATGCATGCGGGTCCGCTGCCGTCGTAGTGCTCCAGCAGCTCATCGGCGCTATGGCAGATGACGGGGCGGATGCCGATGCTCCCGAGAAGCCAGTCGACGGAGTCGCACAGGGCGGGATCGTCGTCCACTACGTACACGGCCGTATCGGCGGGATCGGCGGGTCCTGCGCAGCTCATGCGGCTCCCATCGACACATCATCGCCCCAGGCGGCGTCGGCGGTCCAGTAGTCCTGCCCCGCAGCGCTCACCCGATGCTCCCAGTCGGAGAGTCGGCGCAGCTGCGGCTCCTCGCGCCGGACGGACTCGTCCGCCGCCTCCGGGCCGTCGGCCTCCACGGTCCAGTGCACCCAGTTCACCTCGCGCCCGTGGGCGTCGTGGACGAACAGGTCGACGTGATGCCAGCCGTACCTGAAGGTGTCCTCGTAGCAGGTGAGAAACATGCGGTGGTGCTCGATCGGGCGGGGAGGGAGCAACATGGTGGCGATCCTTTCACGGTGATCCGATGGGGCGGCTGTGATCGTCAGACGACGATCGAGCCGAGTCGCTGTTCCAGCGCGTGGGCGACGGCGAACACACCGGCCTCGCCGCCGGCGACGCCGATCACCTGCAGGCCGATCGGCAACCCCTGCCTGGTACGCGCGCCCGGCACGGTCACGACCGGGCACCCGAGCAGTTGCCAGGCCCGGCTCAGTACCGGAGATCCCGTCGCACCGAGCCCCTTCGGTGCCGCCCCGAGAGCGGCCGGGCCGACGATGACCGCGTGATCGCCGAGCGCATCTGCGACCATCGAGCGCGAGCGGTCCCGACGGACGAGGGCGGCACGGTACGCCTCGGTCGAGACACTCGCCCCGGTTCGCAGCAGCTCCAGGAGCTGTGCACTCAGCCGGTCCGCGTGGATACGCGCCTCCATGGCGCGCGTCCGCGCCGCCTCGTACGCCATCACCGTCATCTGGTCCTCGGTGAGGGTACGGATGTGGTCGTCGCGCTGCAGCGCGGTAGTCGTCACCCCCGCCTCGCCCAGGAGAACCGGCAGGGTGTGCAGCAGGCGTCGCATCTCCTCCGAGAGGACGTCGAGCGCGCTGCCGGACCAGAGCCGGACCTCGATCCCCGCGAGCGCGGGCGGCGTCAGCACCGCTCCGGTGAACGCCTCGAAGGCGTACTGGAGATCGGTGATCGTCCGGGTGAGGAGCCCGAGCGAGTCCAGGGAGTGGCTCAGCCCGGTGATCCCGGAGGTGTCGGTGCTCCCGTGGGCCAGCACCATCCCGGCCACCCCGCAGAAGGACGCCGGCCGCGTCAGCGACCCTGCGGTCTGCGTGCCCAGCGCGAGCGGTACCGTTGCGGATCCGACGGCGGCCGCGGAGCCGCTCGAGGAGCCTCCCGGTGTGTGGCCGACGGCGCGCGGGTTACGAGTGGCTCCCGGCCGGAAGTAGCCGAACTCCGTGGTCACCGTCTTCCCCTGGACCACCGCACCCAGGGAGCGGAGCCGGTCGACGCACGGGGCGTCAAGGGCGGCCGCGGCCTCCGGAGTGACGTCCGACCCAGCGCGCGTGGGCAATCCGGCCACATCGATGAGATCTTTCACACCGACCGATAGGCCGGCGAGGGACAGGATGTCGCCGGCATCGGCGATCCGGCGGTCCACCTCCGCCGCATCGGCGTCGAGCGTGTCGGAGAGCGCTGTCCACGCCCGGAGTTCCGGCTCGCGCTCCTCGATCCGGGAACGGACGGCGCGGGCCGAGTCGAGGGCCGATGTCGTACCGGACTGGACGGCATTGACCTGCGCGCGGACCGAACGACGGTGGACGGCTCGCGCGACGGAGTGGGGCTGCGGACTGCTCACCCTCCCAGTGTCATCACATGTGCTGGGGATTACTAGTAAGGGTTTCCCCCCTATCGGGTTAAGTGATCCCGGTCATAGATTCCGGTGTCATCGCCTCCCGATCGAGGCGATCGGTGCGCCCGCAGCCGGCCCGCCGTTTCCGCCCCCGGAAGGCCCAGAAAGCTCATGACCCAATCTGTTTCGTCCGTACCGTCGCTCGGGGCGAGGACGGCGTCCTCCGGAAGCCGAACCGCGTGGGTCGTGATCGCCCTGCTGGTCCTGTTCCAGATCATCGCCTTCGCCGACAAGGCGGTCCTAGGGCTCGTCGCCTCCCGCGCCATCCCTGATCTCGGTCTCACCGCAGTCGAATTCGGCTTCATCGGCAGCGCCTTCTTCTTCCTGTACGCCATCGTCTCGATCCTGACCGGTGTGATCGCGACTCGCGTGGCCGTCCGGTGGGTGCTCCTGACCCTGGGCATCGTCTGGGCGGTGATGCAGTTCCCGATGCTGCTCGGCGGCGGTGCCGCCGTTCTGCTCGTGACCCGCATCGTCCTCGGGGGCGCGGAGGGCCCCGCCACCGCGATGTCGCTGACCTCGGCACACTCCTGGTTCGCCCCCGACCGGCGTGCCCTCCCGTCCAACCTCGTCGCCGCCGGCTCCGCCCTGGGACCCGTGATCGCCGCGCCGCTCCTGACGATGGTGATCGTGGCCTGGGGCTGGCGCTGGGCGTTCGGCGTGCTCGGCATCGTCGGCCTCGTGTGGACCGCCGCCTGGCTGCTGTTCGGGGGCGACGGACCGTTCGGCCAGAAGCGGGTGCGGCAAGGCCCGAACGGCGCCGAGGCACGGGGCGATGAGCCCCTCGAGGCGGCGACCATCGACACCCAGCGGCCCGTGCCCGTGCTGCGGATCTTCCTCAGCCTCACGTTCCTGGCCGCGGTCGTGGGCGGCGGCTCCAACTTCTTCGTGCAGGGCTTCCTCACCACCTGGCTGCCGCAGTACCTCGGCACCGTCATCGGGCTCAGTACCGGCGCCGTGGGCACGGTCACCGTCGCCCCCTGGGTGGTCGGCGCGGTGCTCCTGGTGGGGCTCGGTGCCGTCGGACAGCGACTCCTCGCTCGCGGGGCTACGGCCTACACCGCGATCGCCGTCCCCTTCGGGGCCGCGGCGCTCGTCGCCGGCGCGTCGTTCCTCCTGGTTCCCGCATCGTCCGGCACCGTCGCCGTGGTACTCCTCTCCGTCGCAGCCGGCTGCAGCATCGTCTACCCGATGGTGGCCTCCGCCCTGGCGTACGCCGTCGGCGCACGGCAACGACCGCTCGTGCTGGCCACGCTCGGCGGCATCGCCTCCGTGGGCGCGGTGATCTCCCCGACCCTGGTGGGCTGGCTGATGGACCGGGCCGGCTACATCGCACCGCCGAAGGGCACCAAACCCTCAGCCGCCATGACCGACGCGATGGCCTCCGGGGTGAACCAGGCGTTCACCATGACCGGCGTGCTCCTCATCGTCGGCGGCGTCCTCTGCATCGCCTTCCTCCGCCCGGAGCGGTTCGGCGCGAAGCTCCAGACCCTCACCGAGAAGGAGTGACATGGCCATCGATTCGACACGCGCGAACAACCGCGCCCTCGAGGCGCTCGACGGGTCTCGGCTACGTGAAGTGATGGGGCACTACCCCACCGGCGTCGTGGTGGTCACCGGCCGGGCACCGGACGGGGAGATCCTCGCGATGGTTGTCGGTACGTTCAGCTCGGTCTCACTCGACCCGCCGCTCGTCTCCTTCATGCCGATGCGCACGTCCAAGACGTTCGATCGGCTCAGGGAGTGTGATTCGCTGTGCATCAACGTGGTCGGCGGCGGCGACGAGGAGATCGTCGGGAACATCGCCCGCCGCTGGGAGAACAAGCTCGACGGGATCGGCTGGCGGTCGCTCCCGTCGGGCGCCCCGGTCCTCGACGTCTCGATCGCGTGGCTGGAGACATCGATCTCCCAGATCATCGAGGCGGGCGACCATTGGATCGTTCTGTGCGCGGTACACGACGTCGAGGTCACCGAGCCCGAGCCGCCACTGATCTTCCTCCAGGGCGGTTACGGCACCTTCGTGTGCAGCTCGCTGGTCGCCCGGCTCGACCACTCGATGGCCCCGATCGCCGAGTCCCTGGCGGCGTTGCGACCGGAGGTGGAGCGCCTGGCCCTGGAGATCGGCTGCGAGGCCACCGTCTTCACCGAGGTCGGACCGAACGAGATGGCCGCCGTGATCTCGGCCGCCGCGCCGGGCGAAAGCCACAGTACCAATCTCGCGAGCCGGATCCCCCTGATACCTCCGTTCGGCGACTCGGTCGTCTTCGACCGCGACACCGCCGAACAGGAACGATGGTTGCGCCGTCTCGGCAAGGACGTCGATCAGTCCGTCATTGATCGCTGCCGTGCGCGCCTCGACTTCCTCCGCGAGCACGGATGGGTACTCGCGTTCCTGCCCGACGGCGAGGTCGACTCCCCTACCGCCTACGCGGGAGTGAACGAGGCGACGCGGGAGTACGACTCCCGCAATGTGACGCCCGCCCGCGAACGCCGGGTCCGGGATGCGATCACCCGCGCCACGATCGACTACACGCCCCGGAAACCCGAGCGGGAAGCGACGTACGACATCGCGTCCATCGTTGTCCCCATGTGCGATCAGGCCGGCGCGTCGACGCTGACCCTGCGGCTCGCGCGGCTGCCCCGCCGAACGTCGGGCGCGACCGTCCTGGAATGGATCGACGCCGCCGTCACCGTCGCCTCCGGCCGGCAGCGCCCGCTTGGCTCGTCGGGCGGCGCCGGCTGATCCTCCGATGCCCTCGCACGAGCGCCGGAAAGACGATCGGATCGGAGCGGGGTCGCACCGTACGCACCAGCACGTACGCGGCCATGAGAAGAAACGCAAGAGGGCGGGGTCCGAAGACCCCGCCCTCTTGCTATTCACCTGCTCCCCCAACTGGACTCGAACCAGTAACCCTTCGATTAACAGTCGAATGCTCTGCCAATTGAGCTATGGGGGATTGAACTTTGACCGAGAAGAGACTCTAGCGCATAGGCGGGCGGCGACACCAATCGCCTGGTCAGGGGCGGTATCGACGCCTCGTCTCCACACCACTGGCGAAGCACTCCTCCGAACCACCTCGGGGAGGCCTCCGGAGCGCGGATGGCGCACCGAAGAACCTCCCCGAGAGCGGTGGTTCAGATACCGGCTAGGAGCCCGTCGGGCAGGTGCCCGCGGAAACCTGGGCCGGCGTGCAGTTGGGCTTCGTCGCAGGCTTGGTGGCCGGCTTCGTGGCCTCCTGCGTCTCCGTCGCGGCCGGCGCAGTCGTCGTGGTGGTCGTCGGCTGCGTCGTGGTCTGCTGCGGCTGCGTGTTCGTGGGCTCCGTGGTGTCCTGGGTCGGAGCCACGCGACGCTCGGTCGGCTTGGTGGTGGTCGTGGTGCCGGCACCGCCGGTCACCGTCGCGCCCACGCCACCGGACACCGAGCCACCCGAGCGCCCCACGGACGCACCGGCGCCGCCGGTCACCGTCGCACCTGCGCCCGCACCGCCGGAGGCGTTCGCACCCGCGCCACCGGTGACGTTCGCACCGGCACCGCCGGTGGCGTTCGCGCCACCGGAGACCGCGGCACCGGCGTCACCCTCGAGGAGGACGCGGTTGGCGTTGTCCGCGCTGGGCTTGGCGACGGTCGCCTCGACGGAGGTGCCGAGGGCCGCGTTCAGCGACGCGGTGGAGCCGGCCTGGATGGTCGCACCCTTGAGCGCGGCGGCCGTCGGAGCGGTCACGTTGGCGTCGAGGTTGACGTTGCCGGCGACCTTGGCACCGGGCAGCGCCACGATCGGGGTGACCGTCGCCGACGTCGGCAGCGGCGCGAGCACCGTGCCGGGGAAGACGGGGGCGTTGACCCCGACGGAGCCCGAGCCGGAGATCCCGGTGTAGATCGGCGCGACGACGCGAGCCTGGGCACCGGCATCGACCACGCGGCCGGGCGTGACGGCCCAGATCGGGTAGTACGGCTGGTCGTAGGCCGGGTTCACGCGGCGGTACGGGTTGTTGCCCAGGTTCAGGCTGATCGACGCCGAGATGAGCGGCTGCGGCTTCGGCTGGGTCCAGTCCTTGGGGTAGACCCACATGACGGGGACGTCGGCCTTGAAGTCGGCGGAGAACCACGGCTTCGGGTAGTCGGCGCGCAGCCACGGCTTCGGCTGGCCGGGAACCCACGGCCGAACGCCGAGCTGGCGACCGTAGAGGGAGTAGCAGGTCTGGGTCTGCACCTCGCGGCTGACGGTGCCACCCGGGGTGGTCGTGGTCTGCTTCCACGAACCCGTCTCACAGATCTGCTGGTAGATCTCGACCTGCTGCTGCGGGTAGTTCCACGGCCGGTAGTTCGCCGGGCGCACCATCGGCGCGGGAGGCGCGACCTGAGCCGCGACCTGCACGCCCGGAATGGCGGGCACCGGCGGGTAGTACACGGTGGTGTTGTTCGAGGTCGACGTGATCGTGCCCTGCGGCAGGCCCGAGTTCGCGACGGCCTGGGCGGCGACGGGGTTGCCCACCATCGTCACGCCCTTCGCCGGGACTGCGATGCCATCGGTCTGGAACGCGCCCGGGTTCGCGGTGAACTGGTCGCCGGTCACGGGCGAGAAGGCGACGGGGCTGTCACCCTCGGTCGACTTGCCACAACCGGCGAGAAGACCCGCGGCGGCCACGACGGCGAACGACGCAGCACCGATCTTCTTCGTATTCATCTTCGATCCCATCGTTGGAAATGGAGACGGGGCACGCTGGCCGCCGCTGGACTCTACGACTCAAGTCACAGCGTCTATAGGGACGATGCACCGGTTCGTTACAGCCCGATCCGAGGAAGTTGCGAACTCGAAGTCGATCCGGGGCGCTCAGTACCGAGGACGCACGGAGAAGACCTGCAGCTTCTGCGGGGCTCCCTTGGCCTTGAAACGTCGAGGTCGCACCTGGTAGCGGGACCTGTCTGCGATCGTGAAAACAGTCTCCGACGCGAGCACCTCGCCCCCGTTCGCCGCCTCCGCCACCCGGGCGGCGATGTTCACGTCGACCCCGATCAGGTCGCCCTTGACCCGCCGCGGAGTACCCGTGTGCAGGCCGGCGCGCAGCGTCGGCCGGTAGCCCTCGGCGATGTCGATCGCGACCACCGCCTCGATCACCTCGCACGCCGCCTCGATCGCGGTGTCGCCGTCGAAGGCGATCAGGGCACCGTCGCCCATGGTCTTGATGATCACTCCCCCGTGCCGCTCGACGATCTCCTTCGTCGTCCGGTTCACCCTGTGCAGGAGGCGCACGATGTCGTCGTCCGAGCGTTCGAGCGCCCAGGTCGAGAAGCTCACGAGGTCGGTGAAGAGAATGGTGATCGGCTGCGGCGGCAGGTAGTCGCGATCGCGCCGGCTGATCATCGCCTGCCACGTGGCCGTCGCCAGGTTCCCCAGTTCGCGCGTCACGGTCGGCTCGTCGCCGACGATCCGGTCGAGCAGCTTGGTCAGCCGCTCCGTCGACGCCGCGTCCGGCTCGAACAGCTCCTTCTTGGGACCGCCGGGGAGGTTCTCACGGGCGGAACGGACCAGCCCCGTCATCGCCTTACTCCGGTTCGCCCGGTGCGCCGCCTCGGCCCCCTTGGCGAGCAGCGCCCGGCCCTTCCCCTGCGGCGCGGCCCCGGCATCGTCGGGCACGTCGCGTGCGTCCTCCAGCATGGGAGACACACTATCCCGGTGCGACGGTGCCCCCGGGCCTTACGACGGCGCCCGTCGGCCCGCCTGCGCACACAGCCGCGCGCCGTAGACGTGGGCGTCGAGATCCGCCGCGGACTCCAGCACCGCCTTGACGACCCGCCAGAGCCCGAACCCGGCTTTCCGCCCCGCGGCTGGCCGGATCCCGAGGCTGAAGCCTCCGCTCCGGACGTCGTAGTGGTCGAGCACAGCCGCACCTTTCGTCCATGCCTTCAGTGATCTGGCTCACAGCGTAAGTCGGTGCGGCGGCGTCCGGCGAGCGATTCGGTCACGACGCGCCGAGCGACCGGTTCCTGTCCGGCAGGGACGACCCGGTCCGTCGCCCGACGGTGCCGTGCTCGAGGGTCCTGACAGGCAGCGCGGACGGGCGTAATGTCGGATTCATGTACACCGAATCGCACACGTCAGAACCCTGTCCGGTGTGCGGCGGACTCATGGTGATCCGCCGGCCGTACACCGAGGACGCCGACGGCCGGCGGGAGTGGCAGACGCCCGTCCTGCAGTGCCCGCAGACCGGCCACTACCGCCGACGCCAGCCCCGTCCGCACGCCGCGGCAGGGTAGCCGACCGGGAACTGTACCGGCTGGGTAGGATTTGCTCCGCCGTCGATGGAGTCATGTCGACGCGGGGCGGTAGCTCAGTCGGTTAGAGCCGCGGACTCATAATCCGTAGGTCGCGGGTTCGAGCCCCGCCCGCCCCACCACATCGACGCAGGTAGGCAGGGTTTCGCCCGGTCTTCCCTGGCTTACCGTCCCGCCACCCGGCGCGGGGAGTTTGCAAGGCGCAACCCAGCCGAGGTGTCGGTGACGCGTGGGATGATTACGGGCATGGGTGAGCCTGTGAAGATCGAAATCATCAACAGCTCCGCATGGTGGCTCCCCTGGCTACCAGTACTGGGCTCCGCGATGGTCGCCATCGTCGCCTTAGTAGCCATGTGGCGGAACAATAGGACCAACCGCGAAGCAATCGCTGCCGCCGACAAGCGCGACTTGGAGAAGTGGCGAAGGAATGAGATTCTGGCTGCCGCTCTGGAATCACTAAACCTATGTAGAGACCTTCAATTCAGGTTGGTTCAACTCAAGATATCTTCCTCCACCGACCCCGGACCGAAAATATTAAATAAGTACCACGAGGACGTCGGGATGATTCGCGAATCTGCGGCAAAGCTCTCTGTCCTCTCATACAATCTCATGAGCTCCCTATTCTTAGTGGAGACGCAGTTGAAGATAGTCGTTGACGCGTTGGTCGATGAGCGCCGTTCAGAGTGGAAGAGCAGCCTAAGGAAAGAAAATATAACCGTCCAGGAACAGCAGCAACTCGAGTTCGACCAGCAGAAATTGCGCGAGCGACGGGAACTCGCACAGGCCCATGCCTCTCTGGCATACTCCGATTTCGTTCGAGCCACAAGGAAGGAACTAGGCCTCAATTTCGCACTCGAAGACGACGTTGTAGTATTGTGACTACTACTTCGCGCGAGCATGAAGATACCAGACTTGGCGGCTGGGCTAAAACTCCTGCGCGTAGTGCCCAAACGGGAGAGTCTCCGCGACACGCTAATCCGCGAGCCGGTGCCGACGTACTTGTCGTTGGCGAGCACATCACGGCCGACCTCGGCGTCCTCCAAATTCCGGACAACTTCTGACGGGCTGCGGGCCTTCGCTGCAGCTGCACGGGTGCGCTCGCGGATCAGCTCGTGCCCAATTATGTGAATACCTCGACATCGCGTCACAGATCGAAGGCGGCGATGAATCGAACTGCAGCGCGCTCGCCGGCGTTTCGCGCATTCAGATACTTGCGTAGTCTGCCTGCCGCAGTAGCGGTTGCTGCAACAAGGGCAGTGACGTAGGAGGATCCGGTGAGCGTAGCCGCCGTCGCCGTACTCAACAGCGTAATCGATGCCTCCCCTCGTATGTCACTCGCCGCGCTACGCCAGCTTGCAGTCTTCGCCCTACGCCGCAGTGCATGTTCAGCAGCGCGCATCTCGTCACGGAACTCACCCAACGATCGATTCTCTGACCGCCGCCACGACTCCGTCCGGTCGGAGCTAGTCGCATGACTGTACCTGTCGAGCGCACCATTTAGAGTAGTGCGCCAGTCTGAGAACTCATCCGACATCCGGATGTCGACGAGCTCTTTTGAAGAGACTTTGCTTGCGTCAAGTGCCGGCAGTCCGAATCTTGCCATTCTCTGAAGGTGACGACCCTCGCCAAAAGCGCGGTATGCAGCATTGACGGGAACATCTATGCCCGCCGCCTGCTCATCCAAAGCGTCTTCGAGGAGCACCTCGAAAACTCTAATCTCAAGACTGCTGGTGAGATATAGATCTGCATCGGTCTCGGTCACATTCGCTAGCTGCCACGAGACTTCCATTAACGCTCTGGCGAACTGTTGCAGCCGATCCCGTCCTCCGGTTCCTTCGGCGAAACCTCGCTCCCTAATCCCGCAGACCCGGAGTAGCTCAGAGGCATTCGACTCAAAAGTGCAATTCTCCATGGGACTGGCGTCTAACTCGCCCTGCTGCATGACATCTATTAACGTTTTGAGCCTCGGTCCGAGATTGAATGGACGAATCCACCTCTGCCTTTCCTCTGTCCACAGAGCAGGATGCACACGCGTAACCTGCACCACGCCTGAATCAATCAGCGGCGCAACCCTTGCGATTGCCCTTGCAGCGGTCTGAACACTAGCGATACTCGGCGACAAAATCGGTTGCCCGTCCGCATTAAAGAAGATCCGCTGCAGCGGATCAGCTAGAACAACACCATGGCACGCCATCAGATGAGTTGTAAGTCCGTGTAGGTACGCTTCCCCTTCCAGATGTCTAGATTCCAAACCGAAATTCCGAAGCGCGAGACCAGGGTCCCCGTGGTGGCTAATAAGTGGCCAAAGCTCGCCTGGCAAATGCGTGAAGGTTTCAGGATTGGATGCCCACTCTGCATGCCATTGTCTGAGTGCTTCCACCTCAACGGTTCCGAACACCTCAGAACTCGCTACCGACGCCGCGTCTGCGCCGACCGCAACCTGGAACAGGTCCGTAATGCGCATACCAGCAGAATCAAATCCCATCTCAGCCCTATCTATTTCGAGTTAAAGTATGAGTCTGCCAGATTTTCTCCGTAAGAGGCCATGGCTAATCGACCTCAAGACGGTCGCCGTAGGTGATGACGAGGGTGTTGAGGATGGACTTCCAGCCGGCGATTTGGCCGGTGGGGTTGGGCCGGTTGGGCTTGCGTTTCGAGGAAAGCGTGGTAGAGCACCTTCAATGCTGATTGTTCGTCGGGGAAGTGCCCGCGCCGTCGGGTCGCGGCCCGGAGTCGGACGTCCAGTGATTCGGTGCCGTTGGCGGTGTAGATCAGCTTGCGGATCGCGATCAGGAAGTCGAGGAACGGGATGAACTCGGGCCGGGACCTTCGCCATACCGCGATCATGGCCGGGTACTTCTCGCCCCAGCTGTTGGCGAACTCGTCGAACTCGGCTTCGGCCGCTGCCACCGTGGGGCTGTGGCAGATCCACTTGAGATCGCGACTGATCTGGCCCCAGCGCTTCTTCAACGCGTAGCGCAGACTGTCGCGAACCAGGTGCACAACGCAGGTCTGCGCAGTCGCTTGCGGCCAGGTCGCCTCGATCGCTTGAGTCCCTTGAGGCCGTCGCAGCAGGCGATGCATGCATCCACGATGCCACGGCTTCTCAAGTCGGTCAGCATGTTCACCCACTGCTTAGCCCGTCCACCTCCCGAGGGACCGACCCACAACCCGAGGACGTCACGAAACCCTTGCAGCCGACGCCCTGACCTGACGCCGCCACCAGCTGCTGCGCCAGCTCAGAAAGGTCCGACGCCGGCAACCCCGGCAGGTCGGTGTTCTCTTGCGCCGACTACATCGGCTCACGGTGCTCGCGCATAAACGTGATCTCTTCCCACCCCAGACTCAGACCTGGGACCACACGCCACAGCTCTTACCCAAAGTTCCCGGCAGACCCGATTCTCGATGTGGCCGTGGTTGATGGTGCGCTGCCATCGAACCCGGTCCACTCGCTGCCGTTCCCGCGCCAAACCACCGTCCACGCGGGCCAGGAAGTCATGGAGCTCGTGGCCAACAATAGTGCCGATACCACCCCCAAGACCTCCGCGACAGAAACCCCCACGCCGGTCGTCCGGACTACCCGTACCGAGCGATTCAGTGCGCGCCCGCTAACTGCGGCCGCCGTGGCCGCGGACATCACCGATCGCCAGGGCCACCCGATCTATGCGCTTGCGGTGCTGTCCTCCACGTACACCGGCCTCCGCGAGGGCTGAGCTTCAGGCCCTCGAACTCGACAGCGCTCGCGGAGCTGGGCATGCCGAACTCCCGCTGGCACGACCTCCACCACACCCTTCGCGGTGCTGAACATATCCGCCGGGGAGTACTACATGCAGGTGTCGAAGTGGCTCAGCCACGCCCAGTTCACCACCGCGCTGAACATGTATGGCGACTACATTTCCAGCGAGGAGGGCGGCAAGGCCGCACCGCTCACGCGCCCTCAGATTGTGACCGCTCCGCAGCCTCACCCTGACCAGGATCGGCAGGAGGATTCGGCGCACCTCGCGCCGGCTGCCCCCCTCTTCGGCTACGCCACATCTCGTCAGTCATGCGCTGCAACTCCGCTGCCACCTGCTCCTGCGCGGCAGCATGGTCGGCACGGAGCTGCTGCGGGTCACCGACGTACACCCATAGCCCTGCGCGCTCATCGGGGAGAGCACTCACCGCAACCTCAACTTTTCCGAGCTTCTTGTTTGCCTCCCTAAGCTGCTTGTCCAGAGTCTTCGCCACGTCATGAATAGTCTTGGTGTCGACCGTCATCCTTGTGTTCAGGTGGTCCCAATCAAGGATGCTATCGGTCTCCAGAACCGTGTGATTTGAGTCCTCAAACTTAACCTTTGCGAGAAAGCTGTTCGCCAGCACCGGCTCGCGCTCTGCCTCCCCGACTAGCTCGTTCTTGCGCGTCGTCTCCGCAATGGCCTCATTCCGGCGACGCGCCTGATCCCAGAGGCTGCGCCACTCCTGGCCCGGAGCGAGGAAGGGGATCACTTCCGGATGTCCCATCTTGGTCATCAGCTCACCAGCCGTGTCGCTTATCGGGGCGACGTTGAGCTCTGGCGTAAACGACAGGTGCACGTCACGCGCCGGAGTGGAGCCGAAGTTCTTCACCACGAGGTCGATGAAGCCCCAATGATCCTTGGTCGGCTCCATGAAGACCACGACGTTCGGTTGTGCCTGCTCCTTGCGGAGCGTCTGAGCCACTCTCAGTTGTCTATATGCGATTGCTCCTGCGATGAGAGCCGCACCGACAGCGAACCATGCAGCCAGCGCGCTCCACGCACCTGAACTCAGAGCAAAGAAGAAGTCCCACACATCGTCCACCCAGTCCCACATGCCTATCCAGAGCCATACAATGCTCATCCAGACCCACATGCCTGCCTCCTGAAGCCTTGCCAGATACGGCGATCCTTGCATGCGTCACCGACAAGTTCGGGGCGTCGTGGTCTTATCCCCGTCTAATCCCCCGTGCGGGAGACCAGAACCTACCGGACCCGACGCGAGAGCGACCGGAGCCGACCCGATCCCTACCGAATCCGTACTGGTCGAGAGCGTTACGCGGGACATATCCGCTTTTCGCCGACGAAATATCCCTGGTCGCGGCGCTGCCGACGGAGGCGAGCGCTATTACTCATAATCCGTAGGTCGCGGGTTCGAGCCCCGCCCGCCCCACCACATCGACGCAGCTAAACGGGCTAAAGATACGCCGACGGCCCGGGGGCGCAGGACTTCCGGCCGTCGTCTCCTCCTCCCGAGCGGAACTGGGCGGCGTACCGCCGTCGATCCGCCGCGCCGCGACGTCGAACCCGCCTACACTTCCGCTATGGCTGACAGCCCGTTCCCGGATGTGCGGTGGGGCCGCGAGATCCCGGTGGTAAACGACCTGGTGGCGCGGCTCGCGTCCACTGGCGTCGGGTCCGCCACGATCCGCACGGCCGCTCCGCTGGACCGGTGGCTGTTGGAGAGGTCCCGCGGCAAGCTCACGGTTCTCGGACCGTTCGGGCTACCGGTGATGCTGCTGGTCAGCACAGGCGCGAAGTCGGGCGAAGAGCGCGTCAGCCCACTGCTGTACTACCGGGAGGATCCACACCTCTACCTGGTGGGCTCGAACTTCGGCGGCGCAAAGCACCCGGGGTGGACGTACAACCTCCTGGCCGGAGGCCCGGCGGCCGTGCGGATCGGCGCGGACATCCCGGTCACCGCCGAGTTGCTCGAGGGCGACGAACGGCAGCGCATCCTGGATGCCTTCGTCGACATGGTGGAGACCTATCGCACGTACCTGGCCCGCACGGATCGACAGCTGCGGGTCTTCAAGCTGACCGCGGCCTGACCGCCGTCGGTTCTCCACCCGTCCGCCCGCTCTCCCGTTGTAGCGCCCCTATCGGGCATTCGCGCGTGCGCGGCTTCGTTCGACCTTCTCGAAATCAGTCCGGAGAGTGCGGCACGCCCAGCCGCCGCGGGCCGCGCGCACTGAGAGTCGCCGCCGTCTCGCCTGCGCGCTAGACATCTCACGCACCCGGCTCCTGGCACCCGCCATACGCCGCCCGATCAAGCGCCATCGCCGGCCCCTCTCCCAAGGCCGCAGCGTGTCGTCGTTCAGCCGTATCGCCCACCCACCTCGGCATCTTCAGCCCCCACCAGGAGAGCTCAGCGTGTCGACGGTCGCTCTTGACACTCGTTTGTGAGCCATGCCACCATCACTGTGTAATTTTTTCTACCATAGAATGGAAGTCATATGCATGGTGTGATCATCGGATTGGGCGAAGCCGGGGCGCTGTATGCGCAGGGGCTCGTCGATCTGGGGTGGAGAGTGACGGGCTACGACCCGGGCGATGTCGACACCCCGCCCGGGGTGACCCGGGTGGATTCCCCCGGTGACCTGCCGTCCGATGCGGACGCCGTGCTGTGCCTCGTCGGCGGGCGGGCTGCGGTGCCGGCGGCGGAGTCGGTAGTGGACCTGATCGGCGATGGCACGATCTTCATCGACATGAACTCGGCGTCGGCCGCGACGAAGAAACAGGTCGCGTCGGCCGTCGGCGAAGACGCCTACGCGGACGTCGCCGTCGTAGGGTCGGTCCCGGAGGGGCGGGCGGCGACCGCCGTCGTCATCAGCGGCCGGGCATCGACGAAGGCCGCCGAGGTCTTCACCGCCCTCGGCGCTCCCGTCGAGGACATTCATGGCGAACCGGGTGACGCCGCGGAGCGCAAGCTGCTCCGGAGCTCGTTCATGAAGGGGCTGGGCGCCCTGATCGTCGAGACCCTCGACGCCGGAGCCGCCATGGGCGCGCGGGACTGGGCGCTCGCGCAGATCGCGCAACAGCACTCGGGCGGCGTGGCAGCGGTCGAACGCCTCTACGCGGGGACGATCAAGCACGCCGACCGGCGCGGGCACGAGGCCGCCGAAGCGGCCGAGATGCTCGATCGCCTTGGCGCACGGGCCACGATGACCCGCGCGGCGGCGCTGTCCCACCATGAGCAGGCCGATGCCGATCTCCTGCCCCGGGACCAGCTCCGTCGGGAATATGCGAGCATCCCGGTCGCGAACATCGGTGACGCGCGGGACCGTATGGGTATGTTCGACGGCGGCATCCGGCCCATCTGGCCCGGCGCGAAGGCGGTGGGCTGGGCCAAGACGGTGTGGGTGACCGCCGGGGATAACAAGTACCTGCACGCCGCGCTGGCGGAGGTCCGCCCGGGCGACTTCCTCATCGTCAACGGACACGGCCACACCGCGCGCGCACTGCTCGGCGAACTCATGGCCGAGCGGGCCAAGAAGCTCGGCGCGGTCGGCATCGTCGTCGACGGTGCCCTCCGGGACCGTCAGGACCTGGAAGAGATGCGCTTCCCCGCCTGGGCCCGGGCGATCACGCCCGCCGGTCCGTTCAAGAACGGACCGGGCAAGATCAACGTCCCCGTCGCCATCGGCGGGGTCGTGGTGGCACCGGGCGATCTGGTCGTCGCCGACGACGACGGGGTGATCGTCGTTCCCGCCTCCGAGGCCGCCGCCACTCTGGCACGGGCCCGGGCCATCAACGTCGACGAGGCGAATCGCCGGAAGGCGATTCTCGACATGGTGTCGGAATGAGTGCCGTCATCGCTCTGGTGGCGTTCATCGTCACGATCATCTTCTGGAACGCCGTGGTCAAGCGCAATATCGGCGAGGCCATGTCGCTCGGCTTCGTGGTCATCTGCATCACGGCCGCCATCACCGGGGCTCACGGGAAGCACCCCCTCCCCGAAACGATCTGGACGGCGATCGAGAAGGCGCTGACCGAAGAGATCATGTTCGCGGCACTCGCGTTCGTCTTCATGGCGTACGTACTCGAACACACGCCCGTCCTCCCCCGGCTCGTCGACCTCCTCAACTCGGTGTTCGGTCGGTTGCGCGGCGGAAGCCTCTACACCACGACGATCGCGGGCGCGATCTTCGGCGCGATCGCCCATATCGGAGCGGCCATCACCGCGGCGGTCGGATCGATCACCATCCCCTGGATGAAGAAGTCGGGAGTCAAACCGGAGATCGCGGCCACCGTTGCTTCGGGCCTCGCCGGCTTCGGCGTCAGCTTCCCGTTCTCGGGGACGATGTTCATCCTCGTCGGCGGGCTGGTCGCCCAGGGAGCCATGACATCGGACGAGATCATCGTCCCGCTGTTCTTCGCGGGGCTGTGGGCGCTCGTCTACCGCATCGTCGTCGCGTACTGGATCATCCGGAAGTACAAGATCCCGGCTGTGCCGGCCGAGGACATCATGCCGATCAAGCAGAGCTTCGGGCGGGGATGGACCACGCTGCTGCTGGTCCTGCCGATCCTCATCCCCCTGGTGCTGACCCACGGGCCGCTCGCGACGTTCCTGGGGAACTTCACCGGGATCTCGGGCATCACCGTTCCGGGCAGGGTTCTCGGCGACGGAACGAAGCTCAGCCCGACATCGCTCACCATGGCCGATGTCATCAGCCTGCTCACGTGGATCCCCGTTCTGATGATCGCCTTCGTCCTCTTCCTCGGCCGGAAGTCGCTGCCGCGCCGCGCGTCGGGCTGGTGGAACCTGATCGAGAAGTCGGCCCCCGCTTTCGGCGTCATCGGCATCACGATCGTGGCGGCGTTCGCCGCTGCGAACCTGCTCGGCGACATGGGTCTCGCCCGCGAGCTGAAGTCGCTCCTCGAGGGGCTCGATGTTCCGAAGTGGCTCATGGCGATCGCCATCGGCGTGATCATCATCCTCATCGCCATCCCGCTGACGGCGAGCGCGACGATGGCCGCGATCGGCCCCGTCGCCGTCATGACGCTGGCCAGCACCGGCGTTCCGGTCCCCGTCGCCGCGGCCGCCGCACTGATCTTCGCGTCGTCCGAGGGGGCATCGCCGCCGTCCGGTGCTCCCATCTACGTGGCCGCCGGTATCGCGGAAGTGGATCCGAGTAAGACCTTCATGCCCCTGATCAAGTACTACTGCATACCCCTCCTCGGCCTCGGCACGCTGATAGCGCTGCAAATACTCCCGGTGTGAAGCCCTCAATGACACGAAAGGAATCAGCCCATGTCTGACGATCAGGGTGGCGCCGGGACCGCTCGCAGCGGTCCGCACGCCATCATCAGCCACCTCTTCGCCCTCACGACCGTCCTGTTCATCATCGGCGGCGTGGGAATCGTTCTCGCACAGACCGTTCTCGTCGTCGCCGCGGACGGCGCCGGGGCGAGCGACGTGGCCGACGCTGCCGGTCCGTACGTCTTCGGAATGTCGTCGATCGCCGGACTCCTGGCGTTCGTCCTCACGTACTTCAAGAACGGCCGCGGGTCCCACGACGAGTGAGAGCCGGCGGTCGGACATCCGCGTCGCAGGACCGTGCGATGAACATCGCCGCCCTCATGACCGGACTCGATCCGGTCAACGGCGGGACGGACTTCACGATCCGTCCCGCCGTTCGTCATCCCGTTCCGAGCCGAAGCGCACGCCGTCGACTCTGGCCCGCCCGCGACCCGGGTGTCACCGTCAGCCGTGAGCACGGGACCATATGTTGAGGGATGCGGCTACGCCGACCGCACCGTCTGGCACGATGACGCTCGTGCCGAAGAAAACTGGTTCCGCCCCCACCCAACTCGAGACCCCGCACGCCGCCGCACTCGCCGGTGTCGCATTCGCCGTACTGTTCAGCGCCGCGCTGATCCTCTACCACACCCGGATGCCCGACGGGCCCAACGACGTGATCGACTGGCTCAACAACGAGCACACCGGGATCAAGACCGCCACCGTGCTGATGCCCTTCGCCGGCATCGCCTTCCTGTGGTTCCTCGCCGTCGTCCGTGACGGCTTCGGCCGGTTCGAGGACCGGTTCTTCTCCACCGTGTTCCTCGCCGCCGGCATCCTCTTCCTGGCGATGATGTTCGTCGCCACATCGGTCGCCGCGGGACTGATCGCCAGCAACGACGTCGTCATCGATCCGCGCGCGCACGTCGAGGTCGTGCAATTCGGCAAGTCGGTGTTCGTCGCGATCAGCCAGACCTACGCGCTCCGGATGGGCGCGGTGTTCATGATCTCGCTCGCCACCATCTGGCTCAAGACCTCGATCATGCCGAAGTGGCTCGCCGTGGTCACCTACCTCGGCGCGATCGTTCTGCTCGTGATCGCGGACAACAACCCCGCCGCCGCCCTCGCGTTCCCGATCTGGGTCGCGGTGGTCTCCGTGCTGCTGCTCGCCCGCGCACGACACATCCAACCGCCGAGCGCGGTGGAGGCGGGGCCGGCCGGTGTCTGAGCGTCCGCCGTTGGACACCAACACCCAGCTGGCGATCGAGCGGACCTACCTGGCCGCCGAGCGCACGATGATGGCGTGGGTCCGCACCGCCGTCGCGTTGATCGGCTTCGGGTTCACCATCTACAAGTTCGCGCAGACCCTGATCGCCGAAGAGCACCGCCAGACGCTGGCGAGCCCGTGGGCGATCGGCATGACGATGATCGTGATCGGGCTGGTCGGCCTGGTGTTGGCCTGGCTCCAGCACCGGCAGCAGGTCACCAGGTTGCGCGATCGGGATCCCTCCCTGCCCAGGTCCCTGGCCAGCGGGATGTCCGGGGTGATCGCGCTGCTGGGTGTCCTGACGCTGGTCCTGGTCGCCGCGCGGCTGTAGCGCCACCCGCCGCCCCGATTACCCGCGCACTGATCGGAGACCACCGTGCTCGGACTCGTCCGTCCCTGCTCCACGCACCTGGACGCGGAGCTCCGCGACCGCTGGCGCGCCCACCTGTGCGGCCTGTGCCTCACGCTCCGCGACACCGCGGGTCAGCCGGCGCGGGCGGTCACCAACACCGACGCCGTGCTGCTGTCCGTCCTCGTCGAGGCGCAGCAGCCCGACGATGCCGCGACCCGCACCGCCGGACCGTGCCCGCTGCGCGGGATGCGCCGGGCCCGGGTCATCGCACCGACGGAGCTCAGCGTCCGGCTCGGCGCGACCGCGGCGCTGACGCTCGCATCGGCCAAGGTGGGTGACCGTGCGGCCGAACGCGAGCACGGACTCGCCGGACGGTCGGGGCGGGCGGGCACCGTCGGGCTGCTGCGGCGGGCGGAGGGGCACCTGGCCGGCACCGCGTCGGCGGATCCGCCGGTGGCGTCCGCAGCGAAGGTGGAGTCCGTGCTCGGCCGGCTGCGTTCGCAGGCCGCGATCGAGGCCGGCCTGGCCACCTTGGCGGAGGTCACGGCACCGTCGGCGGACGCGGCTGCGGCGATGTTCGCGGCCTCGGCGGATCTCGCGGGCCGGCCCCAGAACGCCACCGCCCTCGCCGACGCGGGCCGGGCGTACGGCGAGTTCGCGCACCTCGCCGACGCGCTCGAAGACCTGGAGAGCGATCGCGCGCGGGGCGCCTACAACCCGCTCGATGCGACGGGCACCACCCCCGCCGAGGCCGTGAGCCGGATGCGGGAGCTGCGCCGCAGGGTCGTCGACCGCCTGGCGGAGGTCGAACTGCGCGACGACCGGCTGGTGCGGCCGCTGCTGCTCGCGGCGATGGGCAGCGCCATCGCCGCCGCGGCCGGAGGCGGGACGAAGAACAAGCGGCCGATCACCGAGCGCTCGCTGCCGTACCGGACGCTCGCGTGGGTGGGCGTCTACTGCACCGGCTACGCCCTGTGCTGCGATCACACCGATCCGTGCACCGGCAAGCAGCGGGAGAACGGCTGCTCGTGGTGCGAGGAATGCGACTGCGAGACCTGCGACGGCTGCGGAAGCTGCTGCGAGTGCGGGGACTGTTGCGACTGCGGGGACTGCTGCGATTGCGACTGCGGAACCTGACCGCGGGGCCGCATCGGCAGCGGGTGTCCGACCCGCTGAGCGGCCCACGCATAATGTCACCCATGACGCAACAGCTGGATCCGGAATCCCCTTCCTACGACGCCACCGCCCGCGGCGCGTACGACAGCCATCGCGACGCCTGGGTCGCTCGTGAGGAGCAGGCCGAGCGCCTCATTCCCATGATCGGCCGGCTGTACCGCCAGCACGGCGTCGTCTCATCGATCCACGGCCATCGCCTGATCAACCTCTCGACCTCGGCCGTGATCTCGGCGCACGAACGCGCCGAGGAGCTGGGGCACCAGGCGCTGACGCTCTCGCAGACCGAGAAGGTGCTGCGCGGCCTCCTCGCCATCGAGCCCGAGCCCGCGTCGATCGACATCGCCCGCCTCGCCGTCCTCGCCGCGGACCTCGAGTCCGACGACGCCGTGCAGGAGCTGCTGCGCGCGGAGATCGCCAAGCGCAACGTGCCCGTCTCCGACGGTGACGGCGCCGACGTCGTGCTCTACGGCTTCGGCCGCATCGGCCGCCTGCTGGCCCGCATCCTGATCAGCCACGCCGGCAACGGCCACGGCCTGCGCCTGCGCGCCATCGTCGTGCGCCGCAGCGTCAAGAACGACCTCGAGAAGCGCGCCAGCCTGCTGGCCCGGGACTCGGTGCACGGCCCGTTCGCCGGCTCGGTCTCGATCGACGCCGAGAACGACGTGATCATCGCCAACGGCACCCGCATCCAGGTGATCTACTCGGACGACCCGTCGGCCATCGACTACACCGCGTACGGCATCAAGGACGCGCTCATCGTCGACAACACCGGCAAGTGGCGCGACGAGGAGGGCCTGGGCCAGCACCTGAAGAGCAAGGGAGCCGCGCGCGTGCTGCTCACCGCGCCCGGCAAGGCGCCGCTGAAGAACATCGTGCACGGCATCAACGACAACACCATCGCCGACGAGGACACGATCCTCTCGGCGGCGTCGTGCACCACGAACGCGATCACCCCGGTGCTCGCGGCCCTCGACGAGGCCTACGGCATCCAGCGCGGCCACGTCGAGACGGTGCACTCGTTCACCAACGATCAGAACCTGATCGACAACCTGCACAAGGGCGATCGGCGCGGCCGCTCGGCGGTGCTGAACATGGTGATCACCGAGACCGGCGCCGCGAAGGCCGTCTCGAAGGCGCTGCCGCAGCTCGAAGGCAAGCTCACCGGCTCGTCCATCCGCGTCCCCACCCCGGACGTCTCGCTGGCGATCCTCAACGTGACCCTCGAGAAGCCGACCACCAAGGAGGAGGTCAACGACTACCTCCGTCGCGTCTCGCTGCACTCGAAGCTGCGCCAGCAGGTCGACTACATCGAGTCGCCCGAGGTGGTCTCGACGGACTTCGTCGGCTCGCACCGCGCCGGCATCGTCGACGGGCTCGCGACCGTCGCCGACGGCCAGAACCTCGTGCTCTACGTCTGGTACGACAACGAGTACGGCTACTCCTGCCAGGTGGTCCGCGTGCTCGAGCGCATGTCCGGCGTGCACCCCGTGGTGATCCCGGCCCGCGCGGACGTCCGCGTCGAGGCGTAGCGCCCGCACGACCGGCGTCGACCGACGTAAATCCCCCCCTCACTTCCAAAAACAGCCCAACTGATCG
>NZ_JBYPZI010000003.1:0-121162 GCF_057815145.1 Tsukamurella sp. II2bb | reverse complement strand
CCCCAGAAAGACGGGCGTAGACCGCTGGCGGTCCCGTCGAAAATAGGGTTTCCGACGCCGTTCGGGGGGTATCCGACGGCCCGCCGCCCGACGGTGCGCCGTGCGCGGCGCCGAGCATCCGCTCGCGCAGCGAGTCGTAGATGGGCGGGCAGTGCATCGCCGCCGCGACGGCGAAGGCGGCGGCCGCGGCGAGCACCATGGGGATCGAGACCGCCGTCACGGCGGTCATCTCGGTCACCAGCACGAGACCCGTGAGCGGTGCCCGGACCGACGACGCGAACAGCGCCACCATGCCGACCAGCGCGTAGGGAACCGCGCTCGACGCGATCACCGCGGCGGGCAGCACCGCGGCGGCCGCGGCGTGGAAGATCGTTCCCGCGAGCGCACCGAGAGCGAGCATCGGCGCGAACAGCCCGCCCGGCGTGCCCGCGGCGTAGCTGAGCGGACCGGCGACGAACCGCACGCACAGGTACAGCAGCAGCGTCGGCAGCGCCAGATCCGCGCCCGCGACCACGAGCCCGGTCACCACGTCACCACCGCCGACCAGGTTCGGGTCCGCGAAGACGAACACCCCGACCACGGCGCCCACGACGGCGCCCCGCGCTGCGAGCGGTACCCGGGTGAGTCGATCCGCCACCCGCAGCAGCGTCATCGTCAGGCGGGAGTAGCAGACCCCGGCCAGCCCGACGACCGCGCCGAACAGGAGGAATCCGGGGAGCTGCCCGACGGTGGGCGTGGCGACCGCCCCGACGGCGAAGTCGGGCTGGTCACCGGCGATCAGGCGCGACACCGCGACGCCAGCCCCTACCGCCAGTAGCAACGGGACCATGTCCCGCGAGCGGACCCGGTGGGTCACCTCCTCGATCACGAACAGCGCACCGCCGAACGGGGCGTTGAAGGCGACGGCGAGACCGACCCCCGAGAGCTGAGAGTGCAGCGAACGCAGGGCATCGCCACTCAGCCGGAACCACCGGCCGAAGGCGTGGCCCAGGGCGGCGGCCATGTGCACGGTGGGCCCCTCCCGGCCGAGCACCATGCCCGCGGCGCCGATCGAGAGCAGCCCACCCGCGAACCGGGCCGGGACCACCGACAGCGGGGCCGGCGCCGCCTCGCCGCGCTCGACCGCCTCGACGTGCTGAATACCGCTGCCCGCGGCGAGCGGCACCCGGCCCGAGATCCACGCGGCGAGGCCGGCGGCGACGGCGGAGACCAGGATCGGGACCAGGAAACCGGGGCCGGACAGGTGGTGCGCCCAGGCGGCCATCCGCTCCCGCCACTCGTCCGCGGCGCCCAACAGCACCCGGAACAGGCCACCCACCACACCGGTCGCGATGCCCGCCAGGAGCGCGGCCAGGGCCACTCGGCGCGCCGAATCCGTGCTCGGAGCGGCCACAGCGGGCGCCCTCACCGTCGTCCCACAGGCCGTGCGGGTGTGTGCTGGCCGGCGCGGACGCCGGGATGAAGGTGGGTGACGCACGGGCGTCCGAGTCCGAGCACGATGGGTCTCCGATCAGGGGCTACAACCGGGTGTGGGAGTCCCATTGTGCAGGACGCCGGTCGCTCAGACGTCGAAGGCGATGCCGTCGGCCTCGGCGGCGGCGACCACCTCACGCAGGCGATCGGGATCGTTCGCCACGCGGGCCATCGCCGCGCCCAGCGCCACCAGCGAGTCGCGGTCGGTGCTGAGCGCCCGGAACGTCCCGGCGGCACCGTCGAAGGCGACGGTCCCGGCCATGGCACCGGCCAGGAGGCGCTCCGCGACGGCCTGCCAGAAGTACCCGGTCGGTTCGTGGCCGAGGTCCCGCACGGCACCGTCGACCGGCGCGTCCCCCGCGAGGAGGGTGAGCGAGTACGTTCCGGGCGAGGCCTGCGCGAGCCGCAGCGGGGCCAGCCGTCGCTGCTGCCGGCCGACGCGGGCGGCGACCCACCGGCGGCCGAGGCGCCACACGGCGAGCACTGCGACACCACCGAACAGGATCCCCGGGTACTTCAGCCACGGCGCGAGCGGTTCGAGCAGCCAGAACAGCACACCGAGCGCCACGACCACCGCCAGCAGCTCGGCGATATCGGCGGCGGTGAACCGGCGGTCCTCGTCGTCGGTCAGCACGGGCTACTGCCCCTCGGGCCAGTAGTGGCTGTCGGGCAGCGCGCGCGAACCGAAGATCGCCTGGCCGACGCGCACGCAGGTCGATCCCTCCTCGACCGCGATCTCGTAGTCGCCGGACATGCCCATCGACAGCTCCCCCGCCTCGGGCCAGGACTGCACGGCCCGATCCCGCACCTCGCGCAGGCGACGGAAGCAGGCCCGCACCCGCTCCTCGTCGGAGGAGAACTCGGCGAGGGTCATGAATCCGCGCACCCGCAGCGAGGCGAAGGCGGGCAACTCCTCGAGGAAGGCGGGTACCTCGGCGGGCGGGAGGCCGTACTTCTGCTCCTCCGCCGACGTGTTGACCTGCACGTAGACGTCCAGCCCGCGGCCGAGAGCCTGCAACCTGCGATCGAGGGCCTCCGCGACCCGGACGCTGTCGAGCGCCTGGAACTCGACAGCGACCGCCGCGACGTCCTTGGCCTTGTTGGTCTGCAGGTGCCCGATCACGGCCCAGGAGACGTCCAGGTCGGCCATCTCGGCGCTCTTGCGCTTGGCCTCCTGCACCTTGTTCTCGCCGAGCTCGCGGCATCCGGCGGCCACGGCGAGCCGCAGCCGCTCCTGCGGCACCGTCTTGCTGACCGGCAGCAGCCGCACGTCCGATGGTGACCGTCCCGCCCGGACTGCCGCCGCGTCGATGCGGCGCATCACCTCGGCGATGTTCGCCTCGAACTCTGCGGTCGTCTGCGCGGGCGGGTACGAGCTCATGGCTTCGAGCCTATCGGCCGGGGACCGCCCGCCGGAGCGGGCCCGCGGCCGGTACAGTGGCGGCATGATCCGACTGGTTATCGCCGCTGGTGCGGGCTACGTGCTGGGCACCAAGGCCGGACGCCGCCGGTACGAGCAGATCAACCGCACCGCGAAGGCCATCGCCTCCAGCCCCGCGACGAAGAAGGCCGTGGAGATCGGCCGGCGCAAGCTCGCCGAGCAGCTCAATCCCGATCCGAAGATGCGCACCATGCGCGAGATCGACGCGCAGACGGTGATCTACTCCCCCAAGACCGACCTGGACTGACGAGCCGTGGCTCAGAAGGCCTTGTCCCCCACGGCCATCTTGAGCAGGCTCTGCCGGTAACTCTCGAGCGCGACGAGGTCGCCGAACAGGCGGTTGTAATCGCTGTCGGCGTTCGGCGACATGCGCCGCAGCTTCGACTTCAGGTCGGCCACCTGCGCCCCGACCCACACCTCCTGCAGCCGCGCCATCACCGATTCGACGTACCGCGGCGACGGCTCCCCCGCCACCTGCAAGGGTTCCACGGCGAGCTCGGTGACCAGCGGTTCCAGCACCGGGCCGTCGACGTGCCGGACCACGGTGTCGACCCATTCCGGACCGCCGAGCCCCGCCGCGATGCCGCCCGCGGCTTCGATCGCCAGCCGCACGGCGCGGTACGCGGGATCGGAGAACATGTCGTCGGACAGGGCGTCGAAGACCATGCCCGCCAGCGACGGCACCTGCAGGGCCGCCTTGAGCACCTCGCGCTGCACCCAGAGCACGGGATCGGCCGGGTTGGGACGCTGCGGCCCCGTCGGGCGGGGTGCCGGGACCTCCGGCGCCGCCTCCCGGAACCTGTTGTTCGACGGTGCCGGCGCGCCCGGCCCGGGGCGTCCCTCACCGCGGCGGATCCGCGCGGACTCCTCGCGGACGCGGCGGAGCACCTGCGTCACGTCGTCCCAGCCGACCCAGCCGGCGAGCTGCCGGGCGTACTCGTCCCGCAGCGCCATGTCCTTGATCCGCGCGACGACGGGCACCGAGCGGCGCAGGGCGTGCACGCGCCCCTCGGCGGTATCGAGATCGAACTCGGTGATCAGCGTCTTCACCGCGAACTCGAACATCGGCACGCGCTGGGCGATGAGGTCGCGCACCGCCTCGTCGCCGCGGCGTTGGCGCAGTTCGCACGGGTCCATCCCGTCGGGCGCCACCGCCACGAAGGTCTGCCCGGCGATCTTCTGGTCACCGTCGAAGGCCTTCATCGCGGCCGCGCGGCCGGCCTCGTCGCCGTCGAAGGTGTAGATCACCTCGCCGCGGAAGTAACTGTCGTCCATCATGAGCCGCCGGACGAGGGCGACGTGGTCCTCGCCGAACGCGGTGCCACAGGACGCGACGGCCGTCTCCACGCCGGCGGCGTGCATGGCCATGACGTCGGTGTAGCCCTCGACGACCACGACCTGATGATTCTTGGCGATGTGCTTCTTCGCGTGGTCGAGCCCGAACAGCACCTGGGACTTCTTGTAGAGCATGGTCTCGGGCGTGTTCATGTACTTGCCGAGGTTGTCGTCCTCGTAGAGCTTGCGGGCGCCGAAACCGATGACGTCGCCGCCGAGGTTCTTGATCGGCCACAGCAAGCGTCGGTGGAAGCGGTCGATCGGGCCGCGCTGCCCCTGCTTCGACAACCCCGCGGCCTCGAGCTCCTTGACGTCGAAGCCCTGGCGCAGCAGGGCCTTCGTCATCGTGTCCCAGCCCGACGGGGCGTACCCGCACCCGTAGAACCGCGCGTCCTCCTCCGTGAAGTCACGATCGGTGAGGTAGGCGCGGGCGACCTCGGCCTCGGGCGTGCGCAACTGCTCGGCGTAGAACTTCTGCGCGGCGGCGTTGGCGGCGACGAGCCGCATGCGGGTGCCGCGATCCTGCTTCGGGCCGGGGGTGCCGCCCTCGTAGTTGATGTGGATGCCCACCTTGTCGGCGAGCTGCTCCACCGCCTCCACGAAGGAGACGTGCTCGATCTTCTGCAGGAAGGAGATGACGTCGCCGCCCTCGCCGCAGCCGAAGCAGTGGAAGAAGCCCTGCGTGGGCCGCACGTGGAAACTGGGGGTCTTCTCGTCGTGGAACGGGCACAGGCCCTTCATCGAGCCGATGCCGGCGGGGCGCAGCGCCACGTACTCGCCGACGACATCCTCGATGCGCGCACGTTCGCGGATCGCCGCGATGTCACGCTCCGGGATTCTGCCGACCACGAGTTCGAGTCTACTTGCATCTGAAGATGCAACTTGCACGTCAGTCTTCAAGTACCTTCTGGTCCAGCCGCTCCAACCGGGTCTCCGTCATCGACGCGATCTGGTCGACGACTACGCGCAGGCGGGCGGCGTCGGAGTCTGCGGCGAGGTAGGCCGGGGAGTACAGCGGATCGATGTTCGACGGTGACGCGCCCATCAGGTAGTCGGCGACGCGCAGGATCCGGTCCCGCTGCCCTTGCTGGATGGCCCGGTGCATCTGGTTCGAGTAGATGTACTGCAGCGCCATCGTTTTGAGCAGGATCACCTCGGCGCGCACCGACCTCGGCACCTCGACGTCCGCCTCGTACCGGCACACCGGCTCGTTGCCCGTGGCGGCGCGGGTGGCGTCGATCGCGGCGGAGGCGAACCGGCCCACCAGCTCGCTGGTCATCCGCTTGAGCGCCACCGCGGAGGCGAGGCCACCGTCGTACTTCGCGGCCTCCGCGACCACCTCGAAGGAGGCGAGGCGGGCCCCGGCCTCCTCGAGCTCGGCGGCCTCGGCGCCGCTGAAGCTGTTCGCGCCGAAGCCGGAGAGGCTGCGGATCTCCGAGCGGGAGGAGAGCGCACGCAGATCGAGACGACCGGAGAGAACCCCGTCCTCCACATCGTGCACCGAGTAGGCGACGTCGTCGGACCAGTCCATGACCTGCGATTCGAGGCACTGCCGGGTCCCGTGCGGCCCGTCCTCGCCACCGCGCATCCAATCGAGGATGTGCGCATCGTCGTCGTAGACGCCGAACTTGCCGCCGGGCTCGCGGCGCAGCCACGGGTACTTCGTCGCCGCGTCGAGCGCGGCGCGGGTCAGGTTGAGCCCCACCGACTCCCCCGCCGCGTTCAGCACCTTGGGCTCGAGCCGGGTGAGGATGCGCAGGTTCTGCGCGTTGCCCTCGAAGCCGCCGATGTTCCGGGCGACCTCGTCGAGGGCGCGCTCGCCGTTGTGGCCGTAGGGCGGGTGCCCGATGTCGTGCGCGAGACCCGCGAGGTCGACGAGGTCGGGGTCGCAGCCGATGCCGAGGGCGATGCCACGGCCGATCTGGCTGACCTCCAGCGAATGGGTGAGCCGGGTCCGCGGGGTATCGCCCTCGCGGGGACCGACCACCTGCGTCTTATCCGCGAGGCGGCGCAGCGCGGCGCTGTGCAGCACGCGGGCGCGGTCCCGCGCGAAGGCGGAGCTGTGCCCCTCCCACCGCAACGCCTCCCACTGCGGGCCCGAGAACAGCGTGGGTTCCGAATCCGTTTCGAGGCCGGCCGTTTTGGGCGGCTCGGTGACGAGGCGTTCGACATCGGCCGGCTGGTACGCGGCCGGCCCGGGCAGCCGTGGCACCTACTCGGTGACCCAGCCGCGGGCGAAGGCGAAATCCGCGATGCGCTGGCGGATCTCGATGATCTGGCCGGCGGTCAGATCATCCGAGGAGTCGAGCAGCAGCTCGGTCAGCTCGTCGACGAAGGACTGCATGTCGAGGGCGCCGGCGGCGGCGCGCGGCGCGGCGTCCCGACGGGGCCGCTGCTCACGGTGGTCCCGGCGATCCCCGCGGTCACCCCGGTGCTCCCGGTCCCCACGGTGATCGCGCTGCTCACGGCGCGGAGCGGGCGCCCCGCCGACCACGGCGACGTTGACGGCCTTGAGTCCCTTGTCGCCGCTCTCCACGTCGAAGGTGACCTCGGTGCCGGGCCGCAGCGCCGACTCGTCGAAGTCGATGTCGTTCACATGAAGGAAGACGTCCTCGCCGCCCGCGTCCGGTGCGAGGAAGCCGAAGCCGCGCTGCGTGTCGAAGTGGACCACCTTGCCGTTCGTCATGCGACGAGTATCCCACAACGGGACCGCGCGACCCGGTAGTGCGGCGCGCCGGACCGGCGGAGATCCCCCGGTACGGTGATGCGCATGAAGAAAGCGGCAGTCGCCCTCGCGGGCTGCACCCTGGTGGCGCTCGCGGCGTGCACCTCCCCCAACATCGACTCCAGCACCGTGGTCGAGGTCGACGGCAAGGCCGAGAGCGCGGCCGAGTACGTCAACGCCGGGTGCTCGCGCAACGGTGACGGCATCACCGTCGGCTCCGGCAGCGTGCAGACGGCCCGCGGCGTCGGCGCCATGCTCACCGAGGGCAACCCGCCCACGGTGAACAGCCTGTTCATCGCCACCGGCGGCAACGTGATGACGGTGCTGAACACCCCCGTCGGGAAGGTCGGCTCGGCCAAGGCGTCGAAGGCCGGCAACCGCTACACGATCACCGGTGAGGCCCGCGCCGCGGACCTGAGCACCAAGAAGTTCCGCATCGAGATCACCTGCAGCTAGAAACGCCGCCGCCCACCCCGGCACGTGCACGGAGTGGGCGGTGGGACCGGCAGTGGGTCAGCAGCCGGCGAGGCGAGCGGCCAGGTACTGCTGGATCTCCGCGAGCGGCACGCGTTCCTGCTGCATCGTGTCGCGCTCGCGCACGGTCACGGAATCGTCCTCGAGCGTGTCGAAGTCGACGGTGATGCAGAACGGCGTTCCGATCTCGTCCTGACGGCGGTAGCGCTTGCCGATGCCCTGGGCGTCGTCGAAGTCGACGTTCCAGAACTGGCGCAGCTCCGCGGCCAGCTCCCGGGCCTTGGGCGAGAGCTTCGCGTCGCGGGACAGCGGCAGCACGGCCGCCTTGACCGGCGCGAGGCGGCGGTCCAGCTTGAGCACCACCCGGGTGTCGCTGCCGCCACCCGCCTTCGGCACCTCCTCCTCGGTGTAGGCGTCCACCAGGAAGGCCATCAGCGAGCGGGTGAGGCCGGCCGCGGGCTCGATCACGTACGGGGTGTAGCGCTCGCCCGACTGCTGGTCGAAGAACTCCAGCGACTCACCCGAGTGCTCCGTGTGCGTGCCCAGGTCGAAGTCGGTGCGGTTGGCGATGCCCTCGAGCTCGCCCCACTCGCTGCCCGCGAACTCGAACCGGTACTCGATGTCGACGGTGCCCTTGGAGTAGTGGCTCAGCTTCTCCTGCGGATGCGTGAACAGGCGCAGGTTCTCCGGGTCGATGCCCAGGTCCGTGTACCACTTGAGGCGGTAGTCGATCCAGTACTGGTGCCACTGATCGTCGTCGCCCGGCTTGACGAAGAACTCCATCTCCATCTGCTCGAACTCGCGGGTCCGGAAGATGAAGTTGCCCGGCGTGATCTCGTTGCGGAAGCTCTTGCCGATCTGGCCGATGCCGAACGGCGGCTTCTTCCGCGCGGTGGTCATCACGTTCTTGAAGTTCACGAAGATGCCCTGTGCGGTCTCGGGCCGCAGGTAGTGCAGGCCCTCCTCCGACTCGATCGGGCCGAGGTAGGTCTTGAGCATCATGTTGAAGTCGCGCGGCTCGGTCCACTGCCCCTTGGTGCCGCAGTCGGGGCAGACGATCTCCGTCATCGGCACGTCGTCCGGGTCGACGGTCTCGCCCTTGGCCGCCTTCTTCTCCGCGAAGGCCTCCTGCAGGTGGTCCTGACGGTGCCGCTTGTGGCAGTTCAGGCACTCCACCAGCGGGTCGTTGAAGACGGAGACATGCCCCGATGCGACCCACACCTGACGGGGCAGGATGATCGCGCTGTCGAGGCCCACGACGTCGTCGCGGGAGGTGACCATGTTGCGCCACCACTGCTTCTTGATGTTCTCCTTGAGCTCCACACCCAGGGGCCCGTAGTCCCACGCCGACTTCGTGCCGCCGTAGATCTCACCCGACTGGAAGACCAGTCCCCTGCGCTTGCACAGGTTGGCGACGGTATCGACTTTGGTTGCTTTGGCCACGGCGCGCTTCATCTCCGACGGGTTGTGAGAAGGAAAAACGTACGCACCGACTCTACCGTTCACGCCGCGGCGCACGGTGCGATGGGACGCCTCCCGCCTCGGTCGCTTGACGTGGCCGATTCCGCATATGAAAATGATTTTTGATAACAGGAGGTCTCCCATTCCCACCGACGCCGTCACCGACTGCCCCGTCGATCCCGAGCACTCGCCGCCCATGCAACCCGATCCCGAGGTGCTGACCGCGACGGGAGACCTGTTGCGGGCCCTCGCTGCGCCGGTCCGGATCTCCATCGTGCTGGAGCTGATGCGCTCCGAGCTCTGCGTGCACCAGCTCGTCGACGCGCTGGGCGTGACCCAGCCCCTCGTCAGCCAGCACCTGCGGGTGCTCAAGTCCGCCGGCGTCGTGCGCGGCGAGCGCAACGGCCGGGAGATCCTCTACCGCCTGGTCGACGACCACCTGGCGCACATCGTGGTCGACGCCGTCGCGCACGCCACCGAACGAGCGGGGCTCTGACGGTGACCACCCACGCGGCGAAGGGCACCGGGGTACGGGCGACCAAGCAACGCGGCGCCATCACGCAGGCGCTGCGGTCGGTATCGGAGTTCAAGTCCGCCCAGGAGCTGCACGAACAGCTCCGCGCGGACGGGGAGTCGATCGGCCTGACCACCGTCTACCGGAACCTGCAGGCCATGGCCGACGCGGGCACCGTCGACACCCTGCGCACCGACAGCGGGGAGGCTCTGTTCCGGCTCTGCTCCGACGAGCACCATCACCACCTGGTCTGCCGGGACTGCGGGCGCACCGTCGAGGTCACGGACCGTGCGGTGGAGGCCTGGTCGGCACGGACCGCGGCGGCGCACGGTTTCACGGATGTGACGCACACACTGGAGATCTTCGGTCGCTGCGCGGAGTGTTCGGCCCGCTGAGGGCCGTCAGGCGCGCACGGCCTGCCCGAGGAACGGCGACAGGACGGTGGCGATCTCCCTGGCGGCCTCCTCGGGTCCCTCGATCGGCATGGTGAGATGGCTGAAGGCCAGGCGCACGAGCACGCCTGCCGCCACCTGCGCGTCGGCCCGGCGCACCTGTGCCCAGCTCATCGCGAGGATCTCGGCGAGGCCCTCGGTCGCGCGCTGCAGGATCGGCGTACCGTCGACCGTCACGATTCCCATGAGGTCGCGATGGGGGTTGGGCCCGACGATGTTGATGACCACCGGGTCCCCCATGCCGATCTCGAAGACACCCCGCATCGCGTCCTCGACGGCGGCGTCGATCTTGCCGGGATTCGCGTCGATCCGCTGCTGCACGAAGGCGAGCAGACCGTCGACGAAGCGGGTCACGTAGGCCACGGCCATGCCCTTGCGGGAGCCGAACTCGTTGTAGAGGGTCTGCCTGCTGACCCCCGCCTCCCGCGCCACCGCGGCCATCGTGACAGCCGACCACTCGCGCCCCGCGAGGAAACCGCTCACCGCGTCGAGCGCCTGATCCCGCACCGATTGCTTGGGCGCGGCATCGACGGTGCGCCCGACGAGGACGGTCATCGCACGACCGCCGACGCGATCCGCTCGGACAACTCGGCGCGGACCGCCCGCAGCTCCTTGGGCCGGCCCAGGGCCACGGCGCCCGCGAGCGCGCCGCCACGGTGGCACCGCGCGAAGAAGGGGTCACCGCTCGCCGCGTCCATGGGGCCGTCCACCTCCAACTCGTCATCCGCCGCGGGCCAACCCGCGAACTGCAGTACCGCCCCGAACTGGTTCGACCAGCCCCACGGGACCGTGGGCGCGGGCGAACCACCGAGGAGCACCTGCGCGACCGCCGCGCCCTGGTCCTGCGCCGCCGACCAGTTCTCGGCGCGGTACGAGCCCCCCTCCAACGGATGGGGCACCCGTGCGCAGTCGCCGACGGCGTAGACGCCCTCGGCGGACGTGCGGTACCGCTCGTCCACCAGGATACCGTCGTCCACCCGCAGGGCCAGGCGTTCCGCCAACCGAGTGTCCGGGGCCGAACCGACCGCGACCACCAGGAGATCGGCGACGAGGAGGCCACCGTCGGGCAGTGCGACGCAGACCTGGTCGGGGTCGACGGTGATCTCCCCCGGCCGGACGCCGAGCAACAGCTCGACCCCGGCGTCGCGCTGCAGGGCCGCGAGCCGCCCCCCGATCGACGGGGGCACGACGCGGGCCAGCGGCAGGCCGGCGGGTTCGACGACGGTGACCCTCGCGCCCCGTCCGGCGGCGGCCGAGGCCACCTCCGAGCCGATGAGGCCAGCGCCCAGGACGATCACGCTGTCCGCCCGCCCGAGCTCGTCGCGCAGGGCGATCGCGTCGCCGACGTCCCGCAGGTACTTCACTCGCGACGCGGGCGGCAGCCCCGGCAGCTCCCGGGCGACGCCGCCGGTGGCCAGTACCAGCGAGCTGTAGGAGAGGGAGGCACCGTCGGACAGCTCCAGGGTGCGATCGACGGTCTCGCCGCCGGTGGCGGTGACCCCGGTGCGGACCGTCACGCCGATGTCCGCCCAGTGCGCCGCGGGCTTGAGGAGCGCCTTCTCGACGGGCATTCCCGTGAGAAGCACGTCCTTCGACAGCGTGGGCCGCCGGTACGGGAGGTGCGGTTCGCGCCCGATGAGGGTCACGTCCCCGTCGAATCCGCCGGTCCGCAGCGCCAGGGCCGCAGTGGCGCCCGCTATGCCCGTGCCGACGATCACCACACTGTCGGTGCTCATGCCCGGGACACCTCGACCATCTCGAAATCGGCCTTGGCTGCGCCGCAGTCGGGGCAGGACCAGTCGTCGGGGATGTCGTCCCAGCGGGTACCGGGCTCGATGCCGTCCTCCGGCCAGCCCTCGGCCTCGTCGTACTCGAAACCGCACTGCAGGCAGCGGAACAGCTTGAAGGGTGCGTCACTCATGATGGGTTCCTCTCCGGGGCTTGATGGTTCGGTTCAGACGGGCTCGAAGTCGACCTTGTCGCGGACGCCGCAGTCGGGGCAGTTCCAGTCGTCCGGGACCGCGTCCCAGGTGGTGCCGGCGGGCCACCCCTCGCGAGGGGCACCGACGGCCTCGTCGTAGACGTAGTCGCAGACGGGACACTTGTAGGAGCTCATGCTGCGGCCTGCTCTCCGCTGGTGGGGGCGCCGTACTGCGCGAGGACCTTGTCACGGACGCGGGGGTGGATGTTGACCTTGGTGATGTCACCGTCGTAGTGCTCCAGGACGCGGTGGTCCATCAGCCGGCGCCACAGGGGCGGGAAGTAGGTCAGACCGATCAGCGTGGCGTAGCCCTGGGGCAGCGACGGTGCCTCCTCGAACGACCGGAGGGTCTGGTAGCGCCGCGTGGGGTTGGCGTGGTGGTCGCTGTGCCGCTGCAGGTGGTACAGGAAGACATTGGTGACGATGCGGTCCGAGTTCCAGGAGTGACGGGGCGCGCAGCGCTCGTAGCGGCCGGAGGCCGTCTTCTGGCGGAGCAGACCGTAGTGCTCGAGGTAGTTCACGGACTCCAGCAGGCTGAACCCGTACACGCCCTGGATGATCAGGAAGGGCAGCACGTACCAGCCGAAGATCGCGGTGAGCACGCCGTACAGGACGACGGTCATCAGCCAGGCGTTGAGCACGTCGTTCTTCAGCGTCCAGGGGCTCTTGCCGAGACGCTCCAGACGCGTCTTCTCGAGGTCCCACGAGGACTTCAGGCTGCCCCAGACGCTGCGCGGCAGGAACTCCCAGAAGGTCTCACCGAACCGGCCGCTGGCCGGATCCTCCGGGGTGGCGACGCGCACGTGGTGGCCGCGGTTGTGCTCGATGAAGAAGTGGCCGTACATGGCCGGCGCCAGGGTGAGCTTGGCGATCCAGCGCTCGTTCTCGGGCTTCTTGTGGCCGAGCTCGTGACCGGTGTTGATGCCGATGCCGGTGACCACGCCGAGGCTGAGGGTGACACCGATCTGGCTGATCAGGCTGAGCCCGCCGCCGTATGCGTACACGCCGCCCAGCCAGCTGAGGTCGTCGGCGGTGAGGAAGTAGCACATCGCCACCAGCGAGGCGAGATGGCACGGGAGGAAGATGTAGGTGAGCCACTTGTAGTAGCGCGAGTTCTCGAGGGCCTCCATCACCTCCTCCGGCGGATTCTCGCCGTCGTCACCGGCCTTGATGTCGACGATCGGCAGGATCACGTACAGCAGCAGCGGGCCGATCCACCACAGCACCGGCGCGAGGTACATCAGCGGGGTGCTGCCGATGCCGAGCAGCATCATCAGCCCCACTGCGAAGAACAGCGCGGTGGGAACGAACAGGCCCCACAGCCAGAGTCGCTTCTTGTGGTCGGTCCAGACGGCTTCCTTGCCGTCCGCGTCGATGTAAGCCAGGCCCTTCACGGTGCCCTCCTAAATCCGTTCGCCCCCGGCGGGGGCTGTGACTGAGGTCATATGCTCTGGACTCAGTATTTGACATCTATGGTGACTTTGTCAAGCAATCGATGGACAGATTTCGACTTGGTGTAAACCTGCAGGTAGACATCCCCCTTCGATTCGTACACGGAGGCAGTTTTTAGTTGTGCACAATCGAATTGCGTGTCACTCTTATGGACGTGGATGCGGATCAGACCCTCGACGAGCAACTGTGCTTCGCCCTGTACTCGGCGGCGCGGGTGGCGTCGAACGCCTACCGCGAGGAGCTGTCCGCACTGGGGCTCACGTACACCCAGTACGTCACCCTGCTCGCCCTGTGGGAGCGCGACGGCGTCACCGTTTCGGCCCTGGGAGAACGCCTTCGGCTCGACAGCGGCACCCTCTCGCCGCTCCTCCGCCGGCTCGAGGGGGCGCGCCTCCTCGAACGCCGACGCGACCAGGCCGACGAACGCCTGGTCACCGTCCACGTCACAGACGCGGGGCGCGCGCTGCGTCCCGCCGTCGACGCCGCCCGCCGCCGGGTCTACGAGGGCTTCAACCTGCCCCTCGAGGACGCGATCGCGCTCCGCGACCTGGCGAACCGGTTCTGCGCAGCGCACACCTGACCACCCCCGTTCCAGAGGAGCACCCATGAGCACCGTGTACACCGCCGAGGCGATCGCCACCGGCGCAGGCCGCGACGGCCGCACCCGCACCGACGACGGTCGCGTCGATCTGCAGCTGGCCATCCCGAAGGAGATGGGCGGCTCGGGCGACGGCGCCAATCCCGAGCAGCTGTTCGCCGCCGGCTACGCCGCGTGCTTCCACTCCGCACTGCAGATGGTCGCCCGCTCGCAGAGGGTAGCTCTCGGCGATTCGAGCGTGGGAGCCCGAGTCGGCATCGGCCCCAACGGTTCCGGCGGCTTCGGACTCACCGTCGCACTCGAGGTCGTCATCCCCGAGGTCGAGCACGACGCGGCCCAGGCGCTCGCGGACGCCGCGCACCAGGTCTGCCCGTACTCGAACGCGGTGCGCGGCAACATCGACGTCACCGTCACCGTCACCGTCGCCGACGACTGACCATCCCTCGAATCACCCACTGACAAGGAGACACCCATGCGTGCATTGATCCAGGACGAGTTCGGCGACCCCGCGAGCGTCCTCTCCGTCCGCGACGTCCCGCTGCCCGAGCCCCGTCCCGGCCAGGTCCGGATCCGTACCCTCCTCGCGCCCATCCACAACCACGACCTGTGGACCGTGAAGGGCGACTACGGCTACAAGCCCACTCTCCCCGCCGGTTCGGGCTCCGAGGCCGTCGGTGTGATCGACGCGCTCGGCGAGGGGGTCGAGGGCCTCACCGTCGGCCAGCGCGTCGCCACGGGTTCGGCCTTCGGCACCTGGGCGGAGTACTTCGTCGCCAACGCCGCAGGGCTGATGCCCGTGCCCGCGGAGATCTCCGACGAGGCCGCGGCGCAGATCTTCTCCATGCCGTTCAGCGCGATCACGCTGCTCGACTACCTGAACGTCCAACCCGGGCAATGGGTCGTGCAGAACACCGCGAACGGCATGGTGGGACGCATGCTGGCGCAGCTCGCAGCCGCACGTGGTGTCAACGTCACGGGCCTGGTCCGGCGGTCCGCCGCCGTCGACGAGCTCGCGGCCTTCGGCGTGACGAACGTGATCGCCACCGACACCGAGGGCTGGCGTGCGCGCGCCAAGGAATTCGCCGGAGAGGCGGGCTACGCCGCCGCCGTCGACTCGATCGGCGGAGCGGCGAGCACCCAACTCGCCCTCCTGCTCGGACGGCGGGGCACCCTCGTCTCGTTCGGCGCCATGAGCGCCACCAACCCGGGCGAGGGCGCGATGTTGGAGATCCCGGTCAACGTGGCGATCTTCAAGGAGATCGTGGTGAAGGGCTTCTGGGGCCGCACCGTGAGCCAGGAGATGGATCCGGCCAAGCGCGCCGAGCTGATGGCGGAGGTCGTGCGGGGCGTGGCGGCCGGCACCCTCGCGCTGCCGGTCGACGGGGTGTACCCGCTCGACGAGATCTCCGCCGCCGCGGCGGCGAGCGGCCGTCCGGGCCGTGTCGGCAAGGTCCTGCTGCGCCCCTGACGCCCCCGCAGGAGCCCGGCGCGCGCCGTCAGCCGACGAGGCGGCGGCGCGCGTCGACCCCCTGGGCCAGGACGAACAGAACGAACTCCCGCAGCGCATCACCCGCGAGCGTGCCCGCGGGGAACGAGTAGTGCAGCACCAGATCCGCCGAGACCTCGCGCTCCATGAGGCGCAGGGCGCCGAACTGGACCTCTTCCCCCACTGACTTCACGTCTGTGCGGAGGTCGTCACTCAGCGGCAGATCCCACGCCACCACCTGGGTGAGCGAGTACACGTCCACATCGCGCGCGAATTCGAAGACCTGCACCGATGCGGGCGTATCACCGAAATCGATGAGCACGGCCTGATTCGCGTCACGGCGCAGCACCATCCCGTCGGCGAGCGCCGACTCCAGGCGCGAGCGCAGCGCGTTCAGCCGCGGGTCCCGCGCTCCGCCGACGGGCGGCTCGGCCGCGCCCCCGACGGGCGGCTCGGCCGCGCCCCCGATGGGCGGCTCGCCCGCGCCCCCGATGGGCGGCTCGGCCGCCATCACTCGGCACCGCCGAATCGCCGGTCCCGCTTGGCGTACTCGAGGCACGCGTCCCAGAGGTTGCGCCGATCGAAATCGGGGAACAGCGTGTCCTGGTAGACGTACTCGGCATAGGCGCTCTCCCAGAGCAGGAAGTTCGACGACCGCTTCTCCCCCGAGGGGCGCAGAAACAGGTCCACGTCGGGCATGTCCGGCTGGTACAGGTACTGCTGGAAGGACTGCTCGGTCACGTGGTCCGGGCTGATCTCCCCCGCCGCCGCCCGACGTGCGATCTCCCTTGCCGCGTCGACGATCTCGGCCCGGCCGCCGTAGTTGACACACATCGTCAGAGTCATCACGGTGTTGTCCTTGGTCAGCTCCTCGGCGACCTCGAGCTCCTTGATCACGCTGCGCCACAGCCGCGGACGGCGCCCCGCCCACTTCACCCGCACCCCCATCTCGTGCATCTCGTCCCGCCGGCGCCGGATCACGTCGCGGTTGAACCCCATGAGGAAGCGCACCTCCTCCGGGCTGCGCGACCAGTTCTCGGTCGAGAAGGCGTACGCGGAGAGCTGCTGCACCCCGATCTCGATGCACCCGCAGACGGTGTCCATGAGCACGGCCTCGCCGCGCTTGTGCCCCTCGGTGCGGGCCATGCCGCGCTCCTGCGCCCAGCGACCGTTGCCGTCCATGACGAGGGCGACGTGGTTCGGCACCAGCTCCGCGGGGATCTTCGGAGGCGTCGCGCCCGACGGGTGCGGATCCGGCGGCCGCACCGTCACCGGCGCCGGTGGCATCTTCGACCTACCCCGCCGCAGTCCCGGCACCGTCGACCTCCCTCTCACCGGCCGCAAGGGCCGGACTGTGCGGCGCATGCCGCTCGATCATGGGCAGCGATCGCAGCTGCCGTCCCACGTGCCACTGTAGGTGCGCCGCGGCGAGCCCGTTCGCCTGCCTACGCACCCGCTCGCCCATGGTCTCGGCGAAGTCGAAATCGGCTCGCGCGAGAGCCGCCATCAGGTCCAGAACGCCCTGCCCCGGCACCGCCGAGCCCGAGGGACGGCAGTGCACGCAGACGGCGCCGCCCGCGGCCACGTGGAAGGCGCGGTGCGGCCCCTCATCGCCGCAGCGTGCGCAGATCGTCAGGGCGGGCGCCCAGCCCGCCGAGTCCATCGCGCGGAGCAGGAAGGAGATCAGCACCAGGTCGCGATCGCGCGCGCCCGCGGCGATGGCGCGCAGCGCGCCGACGGTGAGCCGGTGCAGCTCCATCGCCGGGGCCCGCTCCTCACCCGCGAGCCGCTCCGCGGTCTCGATGACGGCGCACGCCGTGGTGTAGCGCCCGTAGTCGCCCGCCAGATCACCCGAGTAGGCGGCGATCGAGTGCACCTGCGTCACCATGTCCAGGTTGCGGCCGGGGTGCAGCTGCAGGTCGACATGCGCGAACAGTTCCAGCCGGGCACCGAACCGCGACCGCGGCCGACGCACCCCCTTCGCGACCGCGCGGACCAGGCCGTTCTCCCGGGTCAGCAGCGTGAGGATGTAGTCGGCCTCCCCCAGCTTGTGCTGCCGCAGCACCACAGCGCTGTCCCGGTACGACCTCATGACGGTCATTGTCCCACCCCGGCCCGACATCCGGGCCCATCGACGCTCCCACACCTCGATGCCATGATGTACTTGTCGTGTGGCATGTCGAATACCGGCGCCCCGGCACGCGGGGATGGAGACCACCGACCTCGATCTCACCGACCCCGGTGACGCCGGTGCGGCACCGTGACCGGCTCCGAGGCGGCCGCGCCACTGCGTGTGCGGATCGCGAGCTGGATGATCGGCGACGGTTGGCCCGCACCCCCGGCCGTCGGTGAGATCGGCGAGTACGAGATCGTCGTCGACGTACCTGTGCGGGACGACCCGTCCGACCTCGCCGTCATCGACCTCACCGGCCAGGCGATTCCCGACCGTCCGCCGCTCACCTCGGGGCCGCCGGAGGACGTCCATCAGGTCTGGCCGACGCGCCTCCACGGCGGCGGTTGGGAAGCGCGATGGCGAGCTCGCCGCCCGATGTCCGGTGCCGTTCGCGTGCGGGCGACGCTCGCCGCTGACCGGATGTACGGATCGCCGATCCCGGTACGCGGCCGGATCCTCCGTGTGCAGATCGAGTCGGTCCTGATGCGTGTCGACCACGATCGCGACCGGTACGTCGTGGTCCCGGGCACGTACCGGTACCGCGACGTGGATGTCTGCCCACAGTGGTTCGGCGGGCCGTCGGAGGCTACGGACGAGGACGACGGCGCGCGGCAGGAGTGGGCGGCCGTCGTCGATCTCGATCTCGCCGACGTTCCACCCGCAACGCCGCGACCGCGGGTGTGCCCCAACGCCGTCGACGGTGATCGGGGATGGACGATCGATCGCGAACTCCCGATCGTGGTGGAACTCGACCTGTCCGGCGAGAAGGAACCGGTAGAGCACCTGCTGCCCGGCGCGGTGGCGGCGAAACACGATTACGAGATCCCGTCACTGTGGGCCGTCGCGGGCGTCTGTTGGGCGTTCCGGTCCGACGGGGTGTTCCGCATCGCCGACGGTGCTGTCGCGCGGGTGTGCGCGTCGCCGGTCGTCTTCGTCCTGCCCGGCGACCCAACCGCGCTGGTCGCGCTCCACGAGGAGCGGAACACCGTGCGACTGCATCTGGTCGAGGCCGGCGACGTCGCGCTGCGCAGACCGGTGTATGCCGGCGATGCGCCGCGCTGGGGCGCGGTCACCGACTCCGGGTTCCTCCTGCTGACCTGCAACGGCCAGATCGATCCGGACGATCGCACCCACCGGCTGGTCCGGGTCGACGACTCGGGCGCAGTCACCGTCGGACCCGTCCTCCACGACGTCGGTCCCAACGCGGACGGCTTCGGCGGCGCGCCGCCGCGCATCTTCACCGGGGGCACGATCGGCGAACCGATCGCCCTCGACGTGCGGCGCGACCTCACGGTCGCGCCCAGCCACCGTCGCCCGCCGCGCGGCTGGAGCATGCAGACCATCGGGGACGAACTGTTCGTCGTCTGTCACCCCACGGACGGCACCGGCGAGGACGGCTGGTGGCCCCTCGACGGCCCCTGTCCGTACCGGAGCGAGGAGCAGTTCTGGCTGCTCGTCCGCCTCGACGGGGACACTCTCGAACCGGTCTCAGTCGCGCCGATCCACACCACCCAGGTCTCCCTCGCCCGGCACGGCGACGAACTCCTCGTCGCAACCGGATCGGAGCTGTACAAGTGGCGCGGCACGGGCTACTCGGAGACCGAAGAGATCCCGCTCGCCGCACTCCTCGACCGGTACTCCTGAAACCTGTCGGCGGGTGGGTGCAGGATGTCGTCATCGATTCTTCGGGGGGAGAAAGTAATGACGGCACAGGCGTGGGCAACACTCACGGTCGGGGTGATTGCGGGCCTCATCGCGCTCGTGACCATCAGTCAGAGGCGCCTGGCGGACAACCGCAAGAGTGGTGGACCCGGTTCCAGTGGGCCCTGGAGGGAACCTATGCCGCCGAAGTGGACAGGCGCCGCGACGCCTGGGCGATCATCGACGACCTCGTCGTCTCACCGCTGATCACCACCACCGAGGACGGGGTCGCCATGCACATGACAATGACGCGGTACAGAGGCGATACTGGCACAAGGAGTCAGAGCGAAGGAGGTGGGACATGACACGGATCAAAGAGCCCGTGACCATGGACGAGCGGCGCGCAATGATCCGCGTCATCGTTTCGGGTCTGACCAAGTACGACCAGCCGGTATCGCAGCAGATGCGGGACTTCGTGGACGGCAAGAATGACGACCCCGGACCGCTGCCATCCCCGGCGAGCCTTCTCCGGCTCCGGCGCACGCCGTGGTGGCAGCGACTACTCAGCCGCTAGAAACCCAAGCGGCCCAGCTGCTTCGGGTCGCGCTGCCAGTCCTTGGCCACCTTCACATGCAGCGACAGGAAGACCTTGCGGCCCAGGAGCTTCTCGATCTCGCCGCGTGCGGCGGTGCCCACCGCTTTCAGGCGCGAGCCGCCCTTGCCGATGATGATCGCCTTCTGCGAGGGCCGCTCCACGTAGAGCAGCGCGTGCACCTCGAGCATCGCGGGCTTGCCGGACTTCTCCTGCGCCTCGGTCCTCTCCCGCTCGAGGACCTCCTCGATCACCACCGCCAGCGAATGCGGCAGCTCGTCGCGGACGCCCTCCAGTGCGGCCTCGCGGATGAGCTCGGCCATCATCGTGTCGTCGTCGGTGTCGGTGATCTCGCCGTCGGGGTAGAACGCCGGGCCCGGCTGCATCTTCGACGCCAGCAGGTTCACCAGGTCGTCCACCTGCTCCCCCGAGGTCGCGGACACGGGGATCACATCACAATCGCCACCGAGGAACGCGGAGACGGCGAGGAGTTGCTCGGCGACCTTCTCGCGACCGACCTTGTCGATCTTGGTGACCACGCCGATCAGCGTGGTCTTCGGCGCCATGTGCCGCACCTGGTCGAGGATGAACGTGTCGCCGGGGCCGATCTTCTCGTCGGCGGGGATCGTCAGGCAGATCGCGTCCACCTCGGAGTAGGTGTCGCGCACCAGGTCGTTGAGCCGCTGCCCCAGCAGTGTCCGCGGGCGGTGGAGACCGGGGGTGTCCACCAGCACGAGCTGGCAGTCGGGCCGGTTGACGATGCCGCGGATCGTCGAGCGCGTGGTCTGCGGCCGCGAGCTCGTGATCGCCACCTTGGCCCCCACCAGCGCGTTCGTCAGCGTGGACTTGCCCGTATTGGGCCGCCCCACGAAGCACACGAAGCCGGACCGGAAGTCCTCGGGGGTCTGGATCTCTTCGGTCACGAACGGGCCTCTCCACGTGCGTCGAACAACAGGACCGGCGCCGCCGGTGATATCTCGTGCAGGGCGGCGACGCCGGGATCGCCGACGTCACCGGCACCGTCGGCGGAGCCCACCAGGACGGCGGCCTCGAAGCCCTGCGCGCCGGAGCTCAGCGCCGCCGCGACGGCGACCTGCAGCCCCGTCAGCGCCAGGGCGCGCAGGCCGACGGGCGCGCCGGCGTAGGTGCGCCCGTCCAGGTCGCGGACCGCCGCGCCGTGCCCGGCGCCAGCTCGGGCCATCGCGCCGCGCGCGAGAGTCACCAGCTTGCGGTCCTCGTCGGACATCTCGGTCACGCGGACTCCTTCTCGTCGTTCGCCGATGCGTCGCCGTCGGCCGGCGCCTCGTCCGGTTCCGCCCTGCGGACCAGGACCGTCGAGATCCGGACCCGGCCCCGCCGATCGGTGACTCCCTCGGCCTCCAGCAGCAGGCCGTGGGCGTGGACCTCCGAACCCGGCAGCGGCACCCGGCCGAGTACCAGCCCGAGCAGCCCGCCGACGGTGTCGACCTCGTCCTCCTCGATGTCCTCGTCGAAGAGTTCGCCGAGCGTCTCGAGGTCGAGCCGCGCCGACACCCGGAACAGCCCGTCGCCGAGCTCCTCGACGGGCGCGATCTCACCGGCGTCGTACTCGTCGGTGATCTCGCCGACGATCTCCTCGAGGACGTCCTCGATCGTCACCAGGCCGGCGATCGAGCCGTACTCGTTGACGAGGACGGCCATGTGGTTGTTGGTGCGCTGCATCTCGCGGAGCAGCGCATCGACCGGCTTCGAGTCGGGCACGAAGACGGCGGGACGAGCCATCCGGCCCACCGCGATGGCGTGGCGGTCGGCACCGTCGGGCAGCGCGACCAGGTCCTTGAGGTAGACGATCCCCCGCACGTCGTCGACGTTCTCCCCGATGACGGGTATGCGGGAGTGGCCCGAGCGCACGGCGAGGCGGACGGCCTGGGAGACGGACTTGTCGGCCTCGATCCAGACGATCTCGGGCCGCGGGACCATGACCTCGCGGGCCGCGGTGTCCCCGAGCTCGAAGACGGACTGGATCATCTTGCCCTCGTCCTCGTCGACGACGCCGCGCTGCTGCGCGAGGTCGACGAGTTCGCGGAGCTCGACCTCCGTCGCGAACGGACCGTTGCGGTAGCCGCGACCGGGCGTGATGGCGTTACCGAGCAGGATGAGCAGGCGCGTGATGGGCGCCATGAGGATCGCGATCGCCTGCAGCACCACCGCGGCCGCACAGCCCAGGGTGTAGGCGTGCTGGCGTCCGAGGGTGCGCGGGCCGACGCCGATGAGGACGTAGCTGACGACCGTCATGACGCCCGCCGTCACCACCGCGGTCCACATCGTGGGCAGCGAGCGGTCGAGCACGACGAAGACGAGGACGGTCGCGAGGACCTCGCAGGCAGTGCGGAGCAGGACCACGAGGTTGACGTACAGCGGCCGGTTGACCAGGACGCGCAGCAGTCGCTTCGCGCCCGGCCGGCCCTCCTCGACCAGGTCCTCGACCCGGGCCGGGGAGACGGTGAGCAGAGCGGAATCGACCGCCGCGAACAGCCCGCCGAGGAGGACCAGTGCGACGACGCCGACGACCAGCAGGATCGACGAGAACACGGATCAGTCCCGCCGCCCCAGGAAGCCCGTGCGCCCCAGCAGCTTCTCGTCGCGCGCGGACTGCCGGGCAGCGCGTTCCCGCTCGCGCTGCTCCGCGTAGTACTCGCCGAGGATGCTGTCCTGTAGCGCGAACATCTCGCGCTCCTCGTCCGGCTCGGCGTGGTCGAAACCCAGCAGGTGGAGCACGCCGTGCACCGTGAGCACGTTGAGTTCGTGATTCGTCGAATGCCCGGCGGCCTCCGCCTGCTCGGCGGCGAACTGCGGGCACAGCACGATGTCGCCGAGCGTCGCGGGCCCGGCGTCCGGCATGTCCGGCCGGCCGCCCGGGGTGAGCTCGTCCATCGGGAAGCTCATCACGTCGGTGGGACCTGGCAAGTCCATCCACTTGACGTGCAGGTCGGCCATGGTGTCGAGGTCGACGGCGAGCATGTTCAGCTCGGCACCGGGGTGCACGTCCATCGCGGCGATGGCGAAGGCCGCCACGGCGACCACCTCGGCCTCGTCCACGTCGAAACCCGACTCGTTGGCGAATTCGATACTCATCGGCGCCCCGGGATCCGTCGTGCGCCGCCGATCTGCGGGCGCTTGGTGTCGGCGAGCTGTGCCTCGAACTGCGCGTACGCGTCGACGATCTCCGCGACCAGACGGTGCCGCACCACGTCGGAGCTGGTGAGCTCCGCGATGTGGATGTCGTCGATGCCGCGCAGGATGTCGATGGCGGCCCGCATGCCGCTGGTGGCGCCGCCCGGCAGATCCACCTGGGAGGCGTCGCCGGTGACCACGATCTTGGAGCCGAAGCCGAGGCGGGTGAGGAACATCTTCATCTGCTCGGCGGTCGTGTTCTGCGCCTCGTCGAGGATGATGAACGCGTCGTTGAGGCTCCGGCCGCGCATGAAGGCCAGCGGCGCGACCTCGATGACCCCCGCCTCCATCAGCTTCGGGATGGCCTCGGGGTCCATCATGTCGTGCAACGCGTCGTACAGCGGGCGCAGATACGGGTCGATCTTCTCGTTGAGCGTGCCCGGCAGGAAGCCCAGCCGCTCCCCGGCCTCCACGGCCGGGCGGGTCAGGATGATGCGGCTGACCTGCTTGGACTGCAGCGCCTGCACGGCCTTGGCCATCGCGAGGTAGGTCTTGCCCGTACCGGCCGGACCGATGCCGAAGACGATGGTGTGCGCGTCGATCGCGTCGACGTACTTCTTCTGGTTCACCGTCTTGGGGCGCACCGTCTTGCCGCGGCGCGAGATGATGTCGAGCGTGAGCACCTCGGCGGGCGACTCGCCGGAACCGTCGGTCATCATGCCGACGGAGCGGCGCACCTCCTCCGGGCTCACCGCGACGCCGCTGCGGACGGCGGCGAGCAGTTCGGCGAGGACGCGCTCCGCGAGTGCGACATCGGCCGGGCTGCCGGCGAGCGTGATCACGTTCCCGCGGGCGTGGATGTCTGCGGCGAGGGCGCCCTCCAGAGCACGGAGGTTCGCATCCGCGGGGCCGAGAAGACCGAAGGCCAACTCGACGGGGATCTCGACGGTGGACCGCGCCGGCGTCACGGCCTGGGCGGGGCTGTCGGAACTGGTGGGGTCTGGCACGCGGTGCGTCAATCCTTCGTCGAGGCGGGGCACCGCCCCAGCCGGGGCGGATACGTCCAGTTTAGTCCCCTCACCGACGGAACCGCCTCCGAGATTCGGTGGGCGGCTCCCGCGCGGCCCCGGCACCGCGGATCGGCACCACGGATCACCGGGCGCCGCGGCCCCGCGCTCAGCGCGCCGAGAGCTCCTCGATCGCGGCGACCGTGGCGGCGTGCCCCTTCGATCCCGGCTCGAGGAAGTCGTCGTGCCCCTCGCCCTCGATCATGGTCAGCGTCACGTCGTTCATGCCGTTCTCCTGCGCCTTCTGCAGGAACCACTCGGAGAGCTGGTAGGGCACCTGCTCGTCGCGCCGGCCGTGCAGCACCCGCACGGGCGTGGCGAAGGGCATCTGCCCGACGGGGCTGGCCTCGGCGAAGGTCCGCTTGAGCAGGCGCGGGTTGGCGTTCGGCCCGAGATCGAAGAGCAGCCGCATGGACTGGTCACCGTCGCCGCGCTCGATCAGGTCCAGCACGCCGCCGCGGGAGATGACGCCCAGCAGGTCCGGACGCTGGGCTGCCGCCCACACGGCGAGCGTGGCGCCGGCGCTGTGCGCCGCCACGATGTGCCCGGCGTCCTTGGCCAGCTTCGCGGTGCCGTAGTCGATCGCGGCGAGCACGTCCTGGCTGAGGATCGGCCAGGTGACGCCGGGCTCACCCACGCGGCGGTACTCGACGTTCCACACGGGGTAGCCGCGGTCGCTCAAGTCCTTGGCGACCTTCGCCTCCATCTTCATCGTGTAGAGGTTGCGCCAGAACCCGCCGTGCACCAGCGTGATCAGCGGCTTGTCCTTGTCGCCGGGGTAGAAGTGGCCGTGCTGCGAGTCCTCGCTGCCGTAGAAGATGCGACGCGCCATCGTGTCCGAGCACTCCTTCGTCCCAGCCGCCGGCCGGCACCCCGCCGGTCGGGTCGGTCAGTCCGGCGGCGTGCCGGACCATCTGTCGGTCATCACTCCCAGAGCACCCAGGGCGACGGCGGCCGCGGTGGAGGTCCGCAGCACCGTCGGGCCGAGGAGCGCGGGCTGCGCACCGATCCCGACCAGGGCATCCAGTTCCTCGGGGCTGATTCCGCCCTCCGGCCCCACCACGATAACGACGGTTCCGGTTACTGAGAAGTCAACATCGCCCAGCGGGACCGCCGAACCCTCGTGCAAGACAACTACATTCGCATCCATACTGGTGAGTAGCGGAAGAAGCTCCCGCGTGGTCACCAGCTCGTGGATCTCCGGAACGTACGCTCGCCGAGCCTGTTTCGCCGCGGACCTGGCCACGGCGCGCCACCGCGCGACCCCCTTCTCGGCCTTGCCCTTGGCGCCGTCCCAGCGCGAGACGCAGCGCGTGGCCTGCCACGGGACGATCGCGTCGATACCGGCCTCCGTCGCCAGCTCGACGGCCAGCTCGGACCGGTCGGACTTGGGCAGCGCCTGCACCAGCACCACCCGCGGCGACGCGGGCGGCACCGTCCACGCCGCGGAGCAGCGCAGCGTCACCTCCGCCTTGCCGACGGTGACCGCCGAACACCGGGCGAGGCCGCCGGCACCGTCGGAGAGCACGATCTCCTCGCCTGCCTTGACGCGCCGCACCGCCGCGGCGTGGCGCCCCTCGTCTCCGCCCAGGACGTACTCCTCCCCCGTCGCGGGCAACGATTCCGCGAGGAAGACGGTGGCCGCCACCTGCGGCTACCGGCCGGCGAAGGTATCGCGCAGGCGCGAGAAGATGCCGCCGCCCTGGTCCGGCCCGCCGCGGCGCGCGGCGTGCGGCCCCTCGCCCGGGAACAGCGCCTTGAGCTCGCGGAGCTTGTCGGCCTGCTTCTTGTCCAGGCGCGCGGGCACGGCGACCTCGAAGTGCACGACCAGGTTCCCGCGGACCTGCGAGTTGACCTGCGGCATGCCGTGGCCGCGCAGGACCTTGGTATCGCCGGTCTGCGTGCCCGCGGGCACCTCGACCGTGAGCTCGCCGTCGATGACGGTGGGCACCACGACCTCGGCGCCGAGCGCCGCGTCGAACATCGGCACCCGCGCGGTGACGTGCAGCGTGTTGCCGTCGCGGGTGAGGAAGTCGTGCTCGCGCTCGGTGACCTCGACGTACAGGTCGCCGGCGGGGCCGCCGCCGGGGCCGACCTCGCCCTGGCCGGCGAGGCGCACGCGCATGCCGTCGCCGACGCCGGCGGGGATCTTCACGGTGAGATTGCGGCGGGTGCGCACGCGGCCGTCGCCGCTGCACTTGCCGCAGGGGTTCTCGATGACCTCGCCGACGCCCGCACAGGTGGGGCACGGCCGCGAGGTCATGACCTGGCCGAGGAAGGACCGCTGCACCGACTGCACCTCGCCCGCGCCGCGGCAGGTGGGGCAGGTCGAGGGCTTGCTGTCGCCCTCGGTGCCGGCGCCGTGGCAGCGGTCGCAGAGGATCGCGGTGTCGACGGTGAGCTCGCGGCTCACCCCGTTCGCGCACTCGTCGAGGTCGAGTTCCATGCGGATCAGCGCGTCGTTGCCCTCGCGGACCCGGCCGCGCGGGCCGCGGCCCCCGCCGCCCATGCCGCCGCCGAAGAAGGCCTCGAAGACATCGCCCAGACCACCGGAGAAACCGCCGCCGAAGCCGCCACCGCCGAACCCGCCGCCCGGCGAGCTGTCCAGCGGGTCGCCGCCCATGTCCACGATGCGCCGCTTCTCGGGATCGCTGAGCACCTCGTAGGCGTCCGAGACGTCCCGGAACTTCTCCTGCGCCGCCTCGTCCGGGTTCACGTCCGGGTGGAGCTCACGGGCCAGCTTCCGGTACGCGCGCTTGATCTCCTGATCGGAGGCCTTCGAATCGACCCCGAGGATGCGGTAGTAATCACGAGCCACGTCTGCGAAATCCCTCTACGAATCGGTGCCAGTCCGCGGACCTGATCGGACCGCGCTCAACCCATGATTCCACCACACCGGCGAATCGGACCATTCGCGCAGGTCGCGGGCCGCGAATCGGCCGTCAGCGCTCGCCGAGCACCTCACCGACGTAGCGTGCGACCGCGGCGACGGAGGCGATGGTGCCGGGGTAGTCCATGCGGGTGGGGCCGAGCACGCCGACGCCGCCGAAGATCGCGCCTGGGGCGCCGTAGCCCGTGGAGATCACCGACGCTCCCCGCAGATTCTCCTCCTGTGTCTCCGAGCCGATCGCGACGGAGACGGTGCCGGGCTGCTGCCGCGCCGTGAGCAGCTTGAGCACCACCACCTGTTCCTCCAGCGTCTCCAGCACGCTGCGCAGCGAGCCCGAGACCGCGTCGAAATCCGCGGCGTTGCGGGTCAGGTTCGCGGTGCCGCCCAGCACCAGCCGGTCGTCCGCGCGCTCGACCAGGGTCTCGACCAGCACCGTCGATATCCGGATCACCGCGTCCCGCAGGTCCCGGGGAGCGAGCGGAGCCAGGTCGGCGACGCTCGTGGAGGCGTCGGGGATCAGCTTGCCGTGCACGGCGGGGCCGAACAGCTCGCGCAGGCGGGAGAGGTCCTCGTCGGACACGGGCCCGCCGAGTTCGACGAGGCGCTGCTCGACGCGGCCCGAGTCGAGGATGACCACGAGCAGCAGCCGTGTGGGCGCCAGCCCGACGACCTCGAGGTGGCGCACCCGCGCCGAGCTGATGACCGGGTACTGGATGACGGCGACCTGCCGGGTCAGCTGCGCCAGCAGCCGGACGGACCGCTGCAGCACGTCGTCCAGGTCGACGCCGGTCTCCAGGAACTGCAGGATCGCCCGGCGCTCCGCCGCGGACAGCGGCTTGATCTGCGCGATCCGGTCGACGAACTGCCGGTACCCCTTCTCCGTGGGGATCCGCCCGGAGCTGGTGTGCTGCTGCGTGATGTAGCCCTCGGCCTCGAGCACGGCCATGTCGTTGCGCACCGTGGCGCTGGAGACGCCCAGGTGGTGCCGATCGACCAGCGCCTTGGATCCGACGGGCTCGTGCGTCTCGACGTAGTCGGCCACGATCGCCCGGAGCACCTCGAACCGCCGGTCCTCCGTACTCGACATCGCGCCGCCTTCCGCTCGTATCCTCGGACGACCAGTTTACGCGGGATAAACTCGGCCGGTGATCTTCAAGGGCGTTCTCGACGGCAAGCCGTATCCCGATCACGGCCTCGCCGCCCGGGACTGGTCGCAGATCCCGCCGCAGCAGGTCCGGCTGAACTCCATCATCACCACGACCACGGTGCTGGCGCTGGACCGGCTGCTCTCGGAGGATTCGACCTTCTACGGCGACCTGTTCCCGCACGCCGTGGACTGGAACGGGGATCTGTACCTCGAGGACGGGCTGCACCGGGCCGTCCGCGCGGCGCTCCGGGGCCGCGAGGTCCTGCACGTCCGCGTCCACGCGCTGCCGCCCGGCACCCCCGCGCGTCCGGCATCCTCGAGGCAGGGCAGACACGCCCGCAGGGACTGAGAGGAAACCATGAGCCGCACCGTCCGCCTGACCGGTTCCGGCGTCGCCGCCGCGACCCCCGATGTCGTCGTCGCCCGGATCGGGGTGGAGTTCCGCGCCGAGGACGTGGCGACCGCCTTCTCCGGGGCGGGGACGGCGGCGCGCGCGGTGGTCGCCGCGATCCGCACGGCCGGGGTGGCCGACGGGGACGTGGCCACGTCGAACCTGGGCCTGCAGGCCGTCGAGACGGGTCCCTGGGAGGACCGTCGGCTGGACGGTTACGCCGCGACCGAATCGCTCACGGTGACCATCCGCACCGTCGCCGACGCCGCCGCGGTCCTGCAGGCCGCCGCGACCGCCGCCGGCGACGCGGCCCGGATCGAATCCGTCAGCTTCGCCCTGTCCGACGGTGCCGCCCCCGCGGCCGCGGCCCGCGAGGCCGCCTTCGCCGACGCGAGGGCGCAGGCCGAGCAGTACGCCGCGCTCTCCGGCGACGCCCTCGGCGCCGTGCTGGCCATCACCGACGACGCCGCGCCGGGCCCGCGCGCCGAGGTGCTGCTCGCGGCGAAGTCCGGCACTCCGGCGGGGCCGGCGATGGAGGCGGGCGAGCGCCTGGTCACCGCGCGGGTCACCGTCGAATGGGAGTTGGTCTGACCGTCCCGCCGGTTGCCGTAACGCGGGATCCGCTGCGGTGGCGCGCCCCCGCTGCCACCCTGGGACCATGACGAACACCGGATCCAGGAAACTGCGCGTCACCGGCGTCGCGCTCCTCGCGGCGGTCGCACTGGGCGGCACCGTGACGGCGTGCGGGTCGTCGAGCACGACCAACGACTCCCCGCGCGAGATCACCGCGGTCGGCACGGGCGACGCCTCCGGCAAGCCGGACGTGCTGACCGTGCAACTCGCCGTCCAGCACCAGGCCGGCGACGTGACGACCGCGCTCAACGACGCCTCGGCCAGCGCGCAGAAGGTGATCGACGCGGCCGGCGCGAACGGCGTCGACAAGAAGGACATCGCCACCGCCAACGTGCGCGTCAACCCCCGCTACGGCACCGACCGGCAGATCACCTCCTACGAGGCGACGCAATCGCTCACCGTGAAGGTCCGGGAGCTCGACACCGCCTCGAAGCTGCTCGGCGATCTCACGACCGCCGGCGGCGATGCGACGCGGATCAACTCCGTCGGCTTCGACATCGAGAACGACTCCTCGCTCAAGGCGACCGCCCGGGACAAGGCCTTCGCGGACGCCAAGAGCCGCGCCGAGCAGTACGCCAAGCTCTCCGGCGGCAAGCTCGGCAAGGTCCGGACGGTGTCCGAGGGCGCGCCGGTCCGCCCCACCACGTCCCGGTTCTCGGCACCCGACGCCGGTCCGGCCGCTGCAGCCGCCCCGGTACCGATCGAATCCGGCGAGCAGTCGCTCACCGTCACGGTCACGGTGGTCTGGGCGCTGGCCTGACTCAGTCGAGGATGCGCCGCACCACCCCGTCGGCCAGCAGCCGCCCGGCGTCGGTGAGCACGTAGGCGTCCCGCTCCCGGACCAGATTCCCGACGGTGACCTCCGCCTCGGCCCGGGAGGCCTCGTCGGGCCGCAGCACCGCCGCCGGGATGCCGGAGCGCATGCGGACGCGGAGCATGACGTCCTCGACGTGCCGGTCCTCATCGCCGAGCACCTCATGCCCGGCGATCGGCAGGGCGCCGCGCCCGACGGCCTCGGCGTACCGGGCGGGGTGCTTGACGTTCCACAGCCGGGTGCCGGCGACGTGGCCGTGCGCGCCGGGGCCGGCGCCCCACCAGTTCGCGCCCTCCCAGTAGAGCTCGTTGTGCCGGCACCGCCCGGCGTCGGTGCGCGCCCAGTTGGACACCTCGTACCAGTCGAAGCCGGCGTCGCGCAGGGTGCGATCGACCATCTCGTAGCGGTGGGCGAGCACGTCGTCGTCGGTGTCGGGGAGCTCGCCCCGGCGGATCCGGCGGGCCAGCGCTGTGCCGTCCTCGACGATGAGCGCGTACGCGGAGACGTGGTCGACGCCCGCGTCGAGCACGGCGTCCAGGGAGGCCCGCAGGTCGGCGTCGGATTCGCCCGGCGTGCCGTAGATGAGGTCCAGGTTCACGTGGTCGAAGCCGGCCTGCCGCGCCTCGCGCGCCGCCGCGACCGCCCGCCCCGGCGTGTGCGTGCGGTCGAGCACGCGCAGCACGTGCTCCGCCGCCGACTGCATGCCGAGCGAGATCCGCGTGAAGCCGGCCTCGCGCAGCCGGGCGAAGAACTCGGGCGACGTGGACTCGGGGTTGGACTCGGTGGTCACCTCGGCGTCGTCGGCGAACCGGAAGTGCCGGCGCGCGGTGTCCAGCAGGCCCGCGAGCCCGTCGCCGCCGAGGAGCGACGGTGTGCCGCCGCCGACGAAGACCGTCGAGACCTCCGCGTCGCCGAGGGCCTCCCGCGCCAGCGCCAGCTCCGCGTCGATCGCCTCCGACCACGCCTGCGGCGATGTGGACGCGCCCAGCTCGCCCGCGGTGTAGGTGTTGAAGTCGCAGTAGCCGCAGCGCGTGGCGCAGAACGGAACGTGCAGATAGAGCCCGAACGGCGTCGCGTCACCGTCGAGCCGGCTGAGCTCGGGGGTGGCGGGCGCAGGGGTCGAGGGCGCGGACACGCGTCCAGTCTGGCAGGTCCTCGAGCGAGCGGACTTTCGTGCATCGGTGAGCGGAACCCGATTCCGCTTTCCCGCCCATCGGGTGGCACAATGATCTCGATGGATGGACAGGGTGAGCTGCTGGCGTCGCGCCGGCACATCGATTACCTGCGGGTCTGCAGCAGCGGCTGTCGGGCCTGATCTGACGACGCCTTCTTCCGCGTCGTGTGCCCTGAGCGCCACCAGCCCTGGCGCGCCCATCCCCTGACATTCCAGGAGTCCCCATGACGTCGATCGCCGACGCCTCCGCCAGCTCCGCCGCCGGCGCGGCCCCCACCCGGCCCGCGCGCACCCGGCCCGTCAAGCGCCGTTCGGAGGGCCAGTGGAAGCTGGGATACCGCACGCCGCTGAACGCGAACGAGCAGACCAAGCGCGACGACAACCCGCTCAATGTTCGCGCCCGGATCGAGAACATCTACTCGAAGCAGGGCTTCGACTCGATCGACAAGGCGGACCTGCGCGGCCGGATGCGCTGGTGGGGCCTCTACACCCAGCGCGAACAGGGCTACGACGGGACGTTCACGGGCGACGAGAACATCGACATCCTCGAGGCGCCCTACTTCATGATGCGCGTGCGCTGCGACGGCGGGAAGCTGACCGCGGCGCAGGTGCGCACCCTCGGCGAGATCTCCACGGAGTTCGGCCGCGACACCGCCGACCTCTCGGACCGTGAGAACGTCCAGTTCCACTGGATCGAGATCGAGAACGTCCCGGAGATCTGGAAGCGTCTCGAGGCCGTGGGCCTGAAGACCACCGAGGCCTGCGGCGACTGCCCGCGCGTGGTGCTCGGCTCGCCCCTGGCCGGCGAGTCCTTCGGTGAGATCCTCGACCCGTCGCCCGCGATCGACGAGATCGTCCGCCGCTACATCGGCGACCCGAAGTACTCGAACCTGCCGCGCAAGTTCAAGACGGCCATCTCGGGCCAGCAGGACGTGGTCCACGAGATCAACGACGTCGCCTTCGTCGGCGTCGTGCACCCCGAGCACGGCCCCGGCCTCGACCTGTGGGTCGGCGGCGGACTCTCGACGAACCCGATGCTCGCGCAGCGCGTCGGCGCGTGGATCCCGCTCGACGAGGTGCCCGACGTCTGGGAGGCCGTGGTCTCGATCTTCCGCGACTACGGCTACCGCCGGCTGCGCTCGAAGGCGCGGCTGAAGTTCCTGGTCAAGGACTGGGGCATCGAGAAGTTCCGGCAGGTGCTCGAGGACGAGTACCTCGGCCGCAAGCTGATCGACGGCCCCGCGCCGGAGCAGCCGGAGCGCCCGATCGACCACATCGGCGTGCAGAAGCTGCGCAACGGCCTCAACGCCGTCGGCTTCTCCCCCATCGCCGGCCGCGTCTCGGGCACCGTCCTGAGCAAGGTGGCCGACGCGATGGAGCGGGTCGGTACCGACCGCGCCTCGTTCACGCCGTACCAGAAGCTGATCATCCTCGACGTGCCCGACGACCGCGTGGATTCGCTCATCGACGAGCTGGCACCGCTGGGCCTGCAGGGCCGGCCGTCGATCTGGCGGCGCAACCTCATCGCGTGCAGCGGCATCGAGTTCTGCAAGCTCTCCTTCGTGGAGACCCGCAAGCGCTCGCAGGTTCTGGTGCCGGAGCTGGAGCAGCGTCTCGCCGACATCAACGCGCAGCTGGACGTGCCGATCACCGTGAACATCAACGGCTGCCCCAACTCGTGCGGCCGGTCCCAGATCGCCGATATCGGCTTCAAGGGCCAGCTCGTGGACGACCACGAGGGGAATCAAGTCGAGGGATTCCAGGTTCACCTTGGTGGCAGCCTCGGGCTCGACAGCGGTTTCGGCCGCAAACTTCGCCAGCACAAGGTGCTGTCGACGGAACTCGGGGACTACATCGAACGAGTGGTGCGGAACTTCGTCACGCAGCGCGAGGCCGGCGAGCGCTTCGCGCAGTGGACGCTCCGCGCCGCGGAGGAGGACCTGCGATGACCGCACCGTCGAACCCCCTGACCGGACGCGACGCGGACGAGCTCCGCGCTCTCGCGGACCGCGCGGCGAAGGAGCTGGAGGGCGCGGACGCGCTCACCCTGCTGCGGTGGACCCTGGACACGTTCGGTGAGGACTTCGTCGTCGCGTCCAACATGCAGGATGGGGTGCTGGTGCATCTCGCCAAGCAGGTGCAGGAGCGGCCCAAGGTGCTCTTCCTCGACACCGGCTACCACTTCCCCGAGACGATCGGCATGCGCGACGCGGTCGAGTCGATCTACGAGGTGGAACTGCTCAACGTGACGCCCGCGCAGAGCGTCGGCGAGCAGGACGCGACCCTCGGCAAGGATCTCTTCGCGAGCGATCCGGCGCAGTGCTGCAACCTGCGCAAGGTGGTGCCGCTGCGGGAGACCCTCAAGGGCTACCGCGCATGGGCCACCGGCATCCGCCGCGTGGAGTCGCCGACCCGCGCGAACGCGCCGTTCATCTCCTTCGACGAGGGCTTCGGCCTGCTCAAGGTGAACCCGATCGTCGACTGGACCGACGAGCAGATGCAGCAGTTCATCGTGGAGAACGGCATCCTGGTGAACCCGCTGGTCGACGAGGGCTACCCGTCGATCGGCTGCCAGCCCTGCACCAACAAGCCCGCTCCCGGTTCCGATCCTCGTAGCGGCCGATGGGCCGGTTCGACCAAGACAGAATGCGGATTGCACGCCTCATGACCATCACAGAGCCCACGGAGCGCACCGTGACCACTGACGGAAACACCGACTTCAGCACGCTCGACGCGCTCGAGTCGGAGGCCATCCACATCTTCCGCGAGGTCGCGGGCGAGTTCGAGCGCCCGGTGATCCTGTTCTCCGGCGGCAAGGATTCGACGGTGCTGCTGCACCTCGCGGTGAAGGCCTTCTGGCCGGCGCCGTTGCCCTTCGCGCTGCTGCACGTGGACACCGGCCACAACCTGCCGGAGGTGCTGGAGTTCCGGGACCGGATGGTCGAGAAGTACAACCTGCGCCTGCACGTGGCGAAGGTCGAGGACTACCTCGCGGACGGCCGGCTCGAGGAGCGCGCCGACGGCATCCGCAACCCGCTGCAGACGGTGCCGCTGCTCGACGCCATCTCCGAGAACCGGTTCGACGCCGTCTTCGGCGGGGGCCGCCGCGACGAGGAGCGGGCCCGCGCCAAGGAGCGCATCTTCTCTCTGCGCAATGCCTTCGGCCAGTGGGACCCGAAGCGGCAGCGCCCGGAGCTGTGGAACCTGTACAACGGCCGGCACGCGCCGGGCGAGCACGTGCGGGTGTTCCCGATCAGCAACTTCACCGAGCTCGACATCTGGCGGTACATCGCCCGCGAGGACATCGAGCTGGCGTCGATCTACTACGCGCACGAGCGCGAGGTCTACGACCGCGACGGCATGTGGATGACCTCGGGCGTGTGGGGCGGCCCGCGTGACGGCGAGGAGGTGCAGACCCTGTCGGTCCGGTACCGCACCGTCGGCGACGGCTCCACCACCGGCGCGATCCTCTCCGAGGCGTCCACGAACGAGCAGATCATGGCCGAGGTCGCCGCCTCGCGCCTCACCGAGCGCGGTGCCACCCGTGGCGACGACCGCGTCTCGGAGGCTGCGATGGAAGATCGCAAGAAGGAAGGCTACTTCTGATGTCGCAGGCTCCCGCGCTGCTGCGCCTGGCCACCGCCGGCTCCGTCGACGACGGCAAGTCCACCCTGGTCGGGCGGCTGCTCTACGACACGAAGTCGGTGCTCGCCGACCAGATCGACGCGGTGACCCGCGCGTCGGTCGACAAGGGTCTCGACACCCCCGACCTGTCGCTGCTGGTCGACGGCCTGCGCGCCGAGCGCGAGCAGGGCATCACCATCGACGTGGCCTACCGCTACTTCGCGACGCCCAACCGCTCGTTCATCCTGGCCGACACGCCCGGGCACGTGCAGTACACCCGCAACACGGTGTCCGGCGCGTCCACGGCGCAGGTCGTGATCCTGCTGACCGACGCGCGCAAGGGCGTCATCGAGCAGACCCGCCGGCACGCCGCCGTGCTCTCGCTGCTGGGCGTGCCCCGCCTGGTGCTCGCGGTGAACAAGATCGACCTCGTCGAGGACCCCGCGACGGTCTTCCAGGAGATCTCGGCCGAGTTCCGCGCGCTGACCGCCTCGCTGGGCTGGGCCGACGATGCCGTGCACGCGATCCCCGTCTCCGCCCTGCACGGCGACAACGTGGCCTCCCGCTCGGACCAGACGCCGTACTACGACGGCCCGTCGCTGATCGAGCACCTGGAGTCGATCCCGACCGATCCCGACACGAAGCCCATCGGCTTCCGCTTCCCGGTGCAGTACGTGATCCGGCCGCGCACCCCCGAGTACCCCGACTACCGCGGGTACGCCGGGCAGGTCGCCGCCGGCACCGTCGACGTGGGCGACGAGGTGCTCGTCCTCCCGGCGGGCACCCGCAGCCGCGTCGAGCGCATCGACACCCCGGACGGCGAGCTCGCCTCGGCGCACACCGGTCGGTCCGTCACGGTGATCCTGGCGGACGACGTGGACGTCTCCCGCGGCGACGTCATCGTCTCCGCCGCCGACGCCCCCGAACCGCGGCAGCAGTTCGAGGCGACGGTGTGCTGGCTGGCCGAGAAGCCCCTGCGGATCGGCGCGCGGCTCCTGCTCAAGCACGGCACGAAGACGACGCAGGCGATCGTCGGCGGGCTGGACGCCGTCTTCGACGAGCAGAACCTCACCGTCGGCGAGGGCACCACGCTGGAGCTCAACCAGATCGGCCGGATCTCGGTGCAGACCGCCGAGCCGATCGTCGCCGACGACTACGACAAGAACCGGGAGATGGGCAGCTTCCTGCTCATCGACCCCGCCGGCGGCAACACCCTCGCCGCGGGCCTGGTCGGGGACGCCCTCGCCCACCTGGTCTGAGCAGGTCGACGGTGCCGGCCGGGTTGCCATTCTTCAGCCCGGTCGCCATTCAGGATGTGATGACGCCGCGTTCCCGCGGGGGTTGCCAACTGCTCATCGGGTTGCAACCACCCGCGCGAGCGAGGAACGCTCGCGAGAACGGCTGACCTGTGCGACGGCGGGCACTCGACTAGCGACCTGAGGGAAGATGAACTCGTAGGCGAGCCCACCGGTACACATGTCAGCTCCACTGGAACTCGACGCCGCTCGATTCAGTCATATCGTAAAAATCACCGCGGCGCACAACCTAATTTCGCGACCCGACCGACGGTTCCACCCTCGCCAGTCTTGTTACCAAAGCCGGACGCCTGCCGATTTGTAATAGCAAGAAATGATCTGGAGATTTTTCGATACCCATCCTTGACCACTTCAGATCACAGAGCAGTCATGACGTGTTACGCTCGCCGCGATTGCACTCCGCGCACGAATAACGAAGCCCTCCTGCGTCCACGACACACCGACAAGAAGAGTTATTCAGGAAACGCTTCCGAGGCGTCGAGAAACGTTCCTGACGAGCGGCGCAGGAAGCCGTACGGCTGCACTGAATAACTCTCAAGGAGCCGACCGTGAACATTCACCGACATAGCGCGCTTATCGCAGCGATCGTACTCACGGGCGGTCCGGCATTAACCGGATGTTCCAGCGGAACCACCACGGTCACCACGACCGTGACGGCGACACAAACCGTCGAGAAGCCGTCGGCAGCACCAACCACAAGCACGGCCCCATCTTCATCCTCAGCTGCGCCCGCTGCTAAGCCCATCGACCGATTGGACATCGTCACGACGGATCTCGGTGGCGGCAAAGTGGGTCCGAACAAGTACCAGCTGAGGACCGTATACGACTGGAACACCCCGTTCGTGAACATCGTCTACGGATGGTCGGCCTTTCGGGGCACCGATCCGGTCGGTGGTCATGATTGCACAGTCGTGGGCACAGTCACCGGACCAAACGGGTACACGAACACCTTTCGCAGTGACGCATGCAGTCGCGGCACCGGTGGCGCGACCGGCCAGAACATCAAGCTCGAAACCGTCGGCAAGTACACCATCAAGGTTTCGGTCACACCCAGTGACGGTCCAGAGTTCGTGGGAACCACGACCGTCGAGGTGATTGCGAAGGGGCACTAAAGCGCCGTACCCGCCGGCCTCGCTGGAACGCGGGCGACGTCGAGTGGTCGCACATCAGAACATCTCGACGGCCCAGGGGCGGCGCGGGCTGAACAGCAGCAGATCCGCGCGGGCGGCGGCACCGTCGGACAGTTCCCGGATCGACCCGACGGCGACGCGCCGCGCGACGGGCTCGTCGGAGAGCCATAGGCGTCCGAGGTCGGTCACGTCGAGGGCGAGATCCGCCGGCTCGTCGGTGGGCACGCAGGTACCGGCGCCACGGTCGGACGAGATCAGGAACCGGCCGTGCGCCGGGCCCGGCCCGGCACCGTCGTACCCGGGATCGGTCACGTCCAGCACGAGGCGACCGGGCGCGGCGTAGGTGCGCGCCGAGAAGAGCGCGGGCACGTCGAGGGGCCGGATCCACAGGAAGTCGGTGCGGTTCGACGGCTGCACGGTGCGCGGGTCGACGGGGACTGTCGTGGCGATGTCGTCGAGCGGCCGCTGCGTGGCCTCAATCCACAGCACCCAGTCGATGCTCATCGCGAACGACCACAGGTCGCGCTCCGCGGCGGCGTCGACGCCTAGCAGCTCGGTCACCTTCAGCGTCGAGTCGGGGCGGCTGTCGGTCCACTTGGGCGCGACGGTGTACGCGAGCACGCCCGCCACCTCGCCGGCGCGGCGCAGCACCACGCGCAGCGTCTCATCGGGGCCGCCGCCGGGCAGGACGCCCGCGGTGCGGCGCAGGTTGATGTCGAGCTTCGAGACCCGCCCGGGGAAGTCGAGCAGCTCGCGGATCCGAACCGACGCGGCGAGGTAATCCTCGTCGCCGACGTACCGCACCTCGTCGACGGGTGGCTGCGGCAACCGGCGGCGGTCCACCGCGATCCGGAGGTCGGTGGACTCCGTGCTCTGCCCGAAGCCGTAGCGGCCGTAGATGGCGTGCTCGGCGGCGATGAGCGTGGCCGCGGCGGCACCGTCGGCGAGCGCGACGGAGAGGCACGCGCGCATGTGCGTGCCGAGGATGCCACGACGCCGGTGCGTGGGCAGCACCGTCACCGCCGAGACCGCGCGGGTGGGCACCCGCGCCCCGCCGACGGCGGTGACCTCCTGGTCGAAGGAGAGGAAGGTCCCGACGGTGCGCCCGCCGGCCACCGCGACCCGGTGATCGAGCGAATCCAGCTGCACGGACACCGCTTCCAGCCATGCCTCGGCATCGGGCATCCGGCTCTGGAAGCCGATCGAGGCGCACTCCTGGAAACCGAGGAGCTGCTCGCGGGTGGTGACGCGCTGGAAGTCGATACCGTTCGAATCGGTCATACCGCCAACGTTACCGTCCCGCACAACCCTATTTCGCCGATGCGATCTCCGGGACGTGGGTGGCACGGACGTACACGACATCCCCCTCGGACAGGTCCAGCGCAGTGGCGTCGCCGCGGGTGATCTGCGCGTGGAAGCGCTCCCCCGTCGCCGCGTTCGTCAACTCGACCCGCACCTCGAAGCCCAGATAGACCACCCGCTCGACCTCCGCACGGAGCACGCCGGCCTCCTCGGCGGTCTGCCCGCCGGCGCGAGCCAGCTCGGGCGTGCGGCCCACGCGGATGTCGTGCGGACGGACCAGCACGCCGTTGAGCCGCGCGACCGAGCCCAGGAAGGACATGACGAACTCGGTCTGCGGCCGGTCGTAGACGTCCTCGGGGGTCCCGACCTGCTCGATCCGGCCCTTGTTGAGCACGGCGATGCGGTCGGCGATGTCGAGCGCCTCCTGCTGGTCGTGGGTCACGATCACCGTGGTCACGTGGACCTCGTCGTGCAGGCGGCGCAGCCACGTGCGCAGCTCGTCGCGCACCTTGGCATCGAGCGCTCCGAAGGGCTCGTCGAGCAGCAGCACCTTCGGGTCCACGGCGAGCGCGCGGGCGAGCGCCATGCGCTGGCGCTGGCCGCCGGAGAGCTGCGCCGGGAAGCGGGTCTGGAAGCCCGCGAGCCCCACCACCTCGAGCAGGTCGTCGACCTTGGCCTTGACCTCGGCCGCCGGCCGCTTCCGGATCTTGAGGCCGAAGGCCACGTTCTCGCGCACCGTCATGTGCTTGAACGCCGCGTAGTGCTGGAAGACGAAGCCGATGTCGCGCTGCTGCGGGGTCGCGTGCGTGACGTCGACGCCGTTGATCTCGACGAGCCCGGAGTCCAGGTGGTCGAGGCCGGCGATCGACCGCAGCAGCGTCGACTTGCCCGAGCCCGACGGGCCCAGCAGCGCCGTCAGCGAGCCGTCCGGAATCTCCAGGGACACATCGTCAAGCGCCGCGAAGTCGCCGTAGCGCTTGTTGGCTCCCACCACGTTAATCGTCATCGCGGTTCCTCCTGCGGGTCGCTTCGAGCAGGGACATCACCACCAGCGCGATGAGCGCCAGCAGCATCAGCAGCGTCGCCGCCGCATACGCCCCGAAGGTGTTGTAGTCGTCATGGTTACGTGAACTCACGAGCAGCGTGAGCGTCTGCGAGATGCCCGGGAAGTTGGACGAGACCATCAGCACCGCGCCGTACTCGCCCAGCGCGCGGGCGATGGTGAGCACCACGCCGTAGGTCAGGCCCCAGCGGATCGCGGGCAACGTGATCCGCCAGAAGGTCTGCCAGGCGTTCGCGCCGAGCGTCGCCGCGGCCTGCTCCTGGTCCTGCCCGATCTCATGCAGCACCGGCTCCACCTCGCGGACCACGAAGGGCAGGGTCACGAAGGTCGTCGCCAGCACCATGCCCGGCAGCCCGAAGATGATCCGGAAGCCGAGCGATTCGATACCGCCGAACCAGCCGCCCACACCCCACAGCATGATGAGCGCGACGCCCACCACCACCGGCGAGACGGCGAAGGGCAGGTCCACAGCGGCCTGCAGCGCGGCCTTGCCGCGGAACCTGCCGCGCGCCAGAGCCAGCGCGACGAGCACGCCGAAGACCACGTTGAGCGGCACCACGATCGCGACGATGAGCAGCGAGAGCTGCAGCGCCGAGATCGCGGCCGGGGTGGTGATCCACGCCCAGAACTCGCCGAAACCGCGCTCGAAGGAGCGGTACAGGATCACGCCGATCGGCAGGATCAGGAGCACCACCAGGTACAGCAGCGCCACCGAGCGCAGGCTCAGCACCGTCTTCTTGGAGAGGTTCATCAGTCGTTCTCCTCCCGCTGTTCCCCGGGTCCGATGCCCGGGACCGTCCGGTATCCGGCCATCAGTCGTTCTCCTCCCGCTTGGCAGCCCTTCCACCCACGAACCGCATCACGGCCAGCAGGACGAAGGCGATGGCCAGCAGCGCCACCGAGACGGCGGAGGCCGCGACCTGGTTGTCGACCTCGAGCTGCTGCTGGATGTACTGGGACGCGACCTGCGTCTCGCCCGGGATGTTGCCGCCGACGAGCACGACCGAACCGAACTCGCCGATCGCGCGGGTGAAGGCGAGGCCGGCGCCGGACAGGATCGCGGGCAGCAGCGTGGGGATGATGATCTTCGCGACGATCACCCTGTTCGGCGCGCCCAGCGAGGCGGCGGCCTCCTCGACCTCGCGGTCGAGTTCGATCAGCACCGGCTGCACCTGTCGCACCACGAAGGGCAGCGTGACGAAGGCGAGCGCGATCACGATGGCCGGCTGGGTCGCGTTGAGTGTCAACCCGATCGGACTGTCGGGCCCGTACAGCGAGAGCAGCACGATCGAGGCGACGATGGTCGGCAGGGCGAAGGGCAGGTCGATCAGCGCGTTGACGACGCCCTTGCCCGGGAAGTCGTCCCGCACCAGCACCCAGGCGATGACGGTGCCCATCACCACGTTGATCAGGGTCACCAGCAGCGAGACCCACACGGTGATCACGAGGGTCGAGACCGCGTTCTTCGCGCTCAGCGCCTCCCAGAAGCCCGACCAGCCGCGGTCGAAGGCCTTCGTGGTGATCGCGGCGATCGGCAGCAGCACGATCAGCGAGATCCACAGCCAGGCGACGCCGATGCGGACGGGGTTGATCAGGCGGCGCATCACTTGCCCCCGTTCTTGTAGGCGACGGCGATGGCGCCCTTGTCGCCGAACAGCGCCGCGTCGACGGCCGGCCACCCGGTCAGGTCCTTGCCGCCGTTCTTCGCCGCGGTCCCCTTGCCGAGAACCGCACCGAGCTCATCGATCGTCCACAGCCGCTCGGGCTGCACCGGGAACAGGTGTGCGGTCTCGGCGGCGATCGCGGGGTCGCCCGCGCGGAACCCGGAGGCGGGTATGGCGCGCTGGGCCTCGGGCGTGAACAGGAAGCCGACGAAACGCTTCGCCGCCTCGGGCGACTGCGCGGTGTTCACCACGGCGACCGGGAGGTCGATCCGGAAGGACTGCGGCGGGATGAAGTACTCGGGCTTGGGCTTGCCGTCCTTGACGCTCTGCCGCTGCAGCAGCACGGCCTCGCTCTCGTAGCTGAGCAGCACGTCGCCCTGCCCGGATTCGAAGGCGGAGGTGGCGTCGCGACCGGAGCCGGGGCTCACCGTGGTGTGCTCGCGGATGAGTTCCTTGACGAAGGCCAGCCCCTTGGCGGGGTCCTGGCCACCGTTCGACAGCGCCGCGTACGGCGCGAGCAGGTTCCACTTGGCCGAGCCGGAGCTGGCCGGGTTCGGGGTGACCACCTCGACGCCGGGCTTGAGCAGGTCCGCCCAGTCGTGGATGCCCTTCGGGTTGCCCGGCCGAACGACGACGGCGACGAGCGAGGTGAAGGGCACCGACTTGCGCGGGTAGGCCTTCTCCCAGTCCTTGTCGATGAGGCCCGCCTTGACGATGCGGGTCACGTCGGGGGCGACGGACATGTTGACCACGTCCGCGGGAACGTGCCGCGCGACCTTGCGCGACTGGTCGCCGGAGGCGCCGTAGGACTGAGAGAACCCCACATCGGGGTTGGTCTCGCGGAACAGCGGGATCGCGATGTCGAAAGCGGGCTTGGGCGCCGCGAAGGCGACCAGGTTCACCCGCTTGTCACCGCTGGAGATGTCCACACCGTGCGGATCGTCGGTGGAACCTCCCCCGCACGCCGTGAGCACCACGGTCAAGACTGCCGCGACGATGCTCACAGCACGGCCGCGGGGGGTTATTCGGATCACGTCTCGCCGTTCTCCTCGGGACTTCGGTCAGGCGAGAATGGTACGTAAGCGCGTCAGCGCAACAGTGCCCACGCGACCACGAGCAGCACCAGCAACGCGATCAGCGCGAGCGTCACCTTCGACTTGGGCACGAACGCCCGCCATCCGCCGCTTGTCTCAGACACTCTCGTCAACCCCTTCTACGGCCCCGTGACCAGCGAGGTCGGCGCGCTCGGCCCGCGCGAGGCGGGAATCCAGCACGTCGGCGACGCGGTCGATCAGGGCGCTGAGTACGCGCACCACCAGCATTGCGATCACCGCGAGTACAACCATCACCAGGCTGACCTGCAGGACGAAGGGCAGCCCCGTGAGCCACAGCTCCACCGAGTCCCACCACTGCGCTCTTGCATGCATCAGCCCAGCCTAGCCAGAGCCGTGAGGCGTGGTCAGCATCACCTCGATCACCCCGGCCTCCGGTGATAGCTTCGAAGTAGATCACTATCAGGTGAACGTTCTTCTAACACAGGAGGTCGAGATGCTCAGCGTGTTGGCATTGATCACATTGGTCGCCTTCCTCGTCTGGCTGACGAGCGATCACGACGGCCTGGACTTCCGCGCCCGCGACATCCACCGCGCCGCGGCGGACCGGGACAACCGGATCGACCCCCGGGGCGTGATCGTCTCCTGACGGTCGCCCCGGGCGTCCCGCACCGCTACGCCGTCAGCCCGCGGCGCTCCAGCAGCGGGGTGATATCCGGATCGGTGCCGCGGAAGTCGCGGTAGGCCCGGGAGGCGTCGACGCTGCCGCCGCGGGAGAGCACCGCGGCGCGCAGCCGCTCCCCGTTCTCCCGCGTGGGGCCGCCGTGCGCGGTGAACCACGCGGAGGCGTCCGCATCGAGCACCTCGGACCAGATGTAGCTGTAGTAGCCGGCGCTGTAGCCGCCCGAGAAGACGTGGTTGAAGAACGGCCCGCGGTACCGCGGCGGCACGCCCGGCACGTCCAGACCCGCCGCGGCGAGCGCCTCGGCCTCGAAAGCCTCCACGTCGTCGACGACGGTGCCCGGCGCGATCATGTGCCAGGCCAGGTCGATGACGGCGGCCGCCAGGTACTCGACGGTGCCGAAGCCCTCACCGCGCGTGCCGGGCTCGAGCACGGACCGCCGCAACCCCTCCGGCAGCGGCGCGCCCGTCTCGTGGTGCACGGCGTAGCCGTCGAGGATCGTCGGCCACGCGGCGAACATCTCGTTGAACTGCGAAGGGAACTCCACGAAGTCCCGCGGGACGCTGGTCCCGGAGAAGTACGGGTAGGTCACATCCGAGAGCAGGCCGTGCAGCGCGTGCCCGAACTCGTGGAAGAGGGTGGTCACCTCGTCGCGGCTGAGCAGCGCGGGACGCCCCTCGGGCGGCTTGACGAAGTTGCAGACGTTGATGATCACCGGCTGCGCGTCGAGCAGGCCGGACTGGTCGACGAAGCTCGTCATCCAGGCGCCGCCGCGCTTGCTCGGCCGCGCGAAGTAGTCCCCGACGAACAGTCCCAGCGGCGCACCGTCGGGCCCGGTGACCTGCCACGCCCGCGCGTCGGGGTGATGCAGCACAAGGTCGGTGCGCTCGGTGAAGCCGAGCCCGTACATGCGCGCGGCCGCCTCGAAGACACCGTCGCGGATCACCCGGTCCAGTTCGAGGTAGTCGCTCAGCGCCGGCCCGGCGCCGCCCTCCCCCGCCTGCGCCCGGAGCTCGGCGAGGCGTGCGTAGAAGGGCCAGTCCCACGGCTCGATTCCGTGCCCGGCGAGCTCCTCCAGCTCGGCGCGCTCCGCGGCGGCGTTGCGCACGGCCGGGGCCGCGAGATCGCGCAGCATGCCCAGCGCCGCCTCGGCGGTGCCGGCCGTCTGATCGGCGATCTGGTACGCCGCGTGATGCGGGTACCCGAAGAGGGCGGCGCGCTCGGCGCGCAGGCCCGCGATCCGGGCGATCAGCTCGCGGGTGTCGTTCTCCCCACCGCGCGTGTTGCGGCCCGACGAGGCCTCGTACACCTTTCGCCGCGACTCCCGGTTCGTCAGGCGGGCGAGGTTCGGCTGGTTGAGGGGGTAGCCCAGGGCGAGGAGGTAGCCGTCGCGCCCGGCGGCCTCGGCCGCGGCGCGGGCAGCCGCGACGGTGTCCGCCTCCAGCCCGTCGAGCTCGGCCTCCGTGGCGAAATGCACCGCGGAGGCGTTGGTCTCGGCGAGGGTGCGACGGGAGAACTCGGTGGTGAGTTCGGCCAGCTCGGTGTTGATCGCCTTGAGCCGGTCCTGTGCGGCGGCGTCCAGTCCGGCACCCGCGCGGGTGAAGCGGAGGTGGTAGCGCTCGACCAGTCGGAGCTGCTCGGCATCGAGGCCGAGATCGGCACGCCGCGCGTGCACCTCGTCGATCCGACCGAACAGCGCCTGGTCCATGAGGATCGCGTCGAAGTGCACCGACCACCGCGGCGAGACCGCCGCCTGCGCCGCCTCGAGCGCATCCGTGCGGTCGGTGGAGGCGAGCGAGAAGAAGACGGCCGCGACCCGGCCCAGGTCCTGCCCCGCGCGTTCCATCGCCTCGACCGTGTTCTCGAAGGTCGCGGGCTCGGGGTTCTCGGCGATCGCCGCGATCTCCCGACGGTGCCGCGCGAACCCCTCCGCGAACGCCGCCTCGTAGTCCGCGCCCTCGAAGGCGGCGAAGTCCGGGAGGGCGAAGGGCAGGGCGCTGGGGGCGAGAACGGCGTCAACGGTCACGCTTGAAATCTACCCGGACAAGTCCCTACCCGATCTGAGTAGTTCCACGGGTCCCGCCGAACCGCCCGGCCGCGATGCTCAATGCCATGAACGATCCGATGGCCCTTTCCACGCTGTGCACGACGGAGCCGGCGCCGCGCGCGAAGCGCTCCCCGCTGGCCGTGGCCGACGCGGTCGGGGGCGGCCTGCTCCTGGCCGCCTTCCTGCTCTGCACGGCCCTCGTCGCGGTGGTCCTGCCACTGGGATTCGCGATGGCGTCGGATCCCTGCGCCTATGAGGCGTGCGTCTCCGAGGGGCACGCGAGGGCGGCGATGGCCGTGCTGTGGCTCGGCTCGATGCTCGCCGTGTGCACCGCGAGCGCGGGGTACATCGCGGCGCTGGTCCGCGGGCGCAGCACGCTGCTGTGGCCGTTCGCGGGCGCCGCGGTGGAGGTCGTGAGCGTCCTGATCGGGATCGCTCTCGCCTCCCCGGTCCGATGACTCTCAGTCCGTGACGGTGATCCCCAGGTGGGCGGCGAACACCTCCGCCAGCCCGACCACCTGCAGGTGCGACATGGTGGCACCCGCAATGCCGTCCACGCCGCGGATCCGCTCGACCCGCAGGCCGCGCAGGTCGACGTGCTGCAGCTTCGCGCGGGTGACGTCGATCTCGCCGGCGGTGCTGTCCTCGAAGGCGACGCGGGTGAGCGTCGCGTCGGCGGCGTCGATCCCGTCGAGCATGCAGTCCCGGAAGACCACGTCGGTGAGGCCGGCGCCGCGCAGGTTGACGAAGCCCAGCCGGACCCCGGTGAAGACCACGGACCGCAGCTTCGCGTCCATGAGCTCGACGGCGCCGATCCGGGCGTCGTCGACCTCGACCTGCCGGAAGGTCGAGCGCGTGGCGCGGAAGCCCGTCGCGAACAGGCCGGTGATCCGCGTCTCGAGGAACGCCGATTCGGTGAAGACGGCGTCGCGGACCTCCCAGCCCGCGAGTTCGCACTCGCTGAACGTGATGCCGCTCAGGTCGCGTCCCTTGACCGTCGGCCCGGCGAAACGGCGACGGTCCTCGCTGTCGCCCGGCACGAGGTCGTCGGTGTTGCCGTCCTCGAGGTCGCGCGGGCGCAGCGGCGTGATCCGCGGTGCGACGAGGCCCGCCATCAGGCGAGTACCCCCGCGACGGCGCGGAGCCGAGCCTCGGCGTCCGCGGCGATGGACTCGACCACTTCGCGAGCGGGTCGTATCTCGTCGACCAGGCCCGCCGCCTGCCCGGCGTAGACCACGCCGACCTCGGGCAGGGCACCGTCGTACGCGGCGCTGACGGCCTCCTCCGTGCCGGACGACGGGGCGAGTCCGTCGCCGTCGTGCCAGCGGGCGGTGAAGTCGTTGCTGAGCGCGCGCCCGAACCACCGGGTGGGCCAGGGCTGGTGCCGGGCCTTGTCGAAGACGTCGGTGTAGACGGTGTCGGCGCTGCGCGCCTTGAGCAGCGCCGGGATCGCGTAGGCGGGGCCGACGGTCTCCGGGGATGCGAGCAGCGCCGTGCCGATCAGCGCGCCCTGCGCGCCGGCGGCGAGAACGGCCGCGAGCCCCGCGCCCGAGCCGATGCCGCCCGCCGCGAGGACGGGCAACTCCGTCGCGCGCAGCACCTCCTGCAGCAGGGGAAGCGTCGCGATGCGGCCGGTATGACCGCCCGCCTCGGCGCCCTGCGCGACCACCGCGTCGACGCCGGCGGCCTCGACCTCGCGGAGATCGTCGACGGAATTGATCTGCGAGATCACCACGGCCCCCGCGTCCTTGCACCGCTGGACGAACGGAGCCGGGTCGCCGAAGGAGAGCGACACCAGCCTCGGCCCCGCGGCCAGCACGGAGTCCAGCAGCTCGGGGCTGTCGGCCAGCGACCACGTCTGGAGGCCGAAGGCCAGTGGCGCATCCGCCCCCGCGGCGGCCCTGATCACCGTGGCCTGCTCGGTGATCCACTCGGGCGTGGCGTACCGTGCGGCGCCGATCATGCCCAGTCCGCCCGCGGCGGTCACCTGCCCGGCGAGCTCCCCGCCGGCGCGGCCGCCCATGGGGGCGCCCAGGATCGGCAGGTCGAGGTCCAGCGTGCGCGTCAGCCAGGTGTTCCACACACCGACGAGGCTACGCCCGTGGCAGGATTCCGCCATGGGCACCGCCACATCCGTCGATCCCGAGGTACGCCGCATCCGCGCCCTCCGCCTCCGCGCACAGGGCCTCGTCCCGGGAGCGCGGGACTGGCGCACCGCGGAGGACGCGGCCCGCGGCATGCTCGCGATCCAGGCGCAGGACGCAGCCGCCGCACGGTTCGCACTGTCGGTGCGCGCCGCCGACCACCCCTCCGACGGTGCCGTCCTCGCCGACCTCGCGGAGCGCCGGATCGCCCGCAACCGCCCGGCGCGCGGCACGCTGCAGATCACCGCCGCGGACGACATGCACTGGCTCAGTGCGGCGCTCACCGACCGTTCGCGCGCGGAGGCCGCGAAGCGCCGCCCGCAACTCGGGCTCACGGACGCCATGGTCGACGGTGCCGAGGCCGTCGCCCGGGCCGCGCTCGCCGACGGTGCCGTCCTCACCAAGAGCGACCTCATGGCGGAGTGGGCCGCCGCCGGGATCGACCTCGACAACGCGCAGGCCGGCCACATCCTGCGCCATCTCACCGAGCTGATGGCGATCGTCTTCGCCGACCCGGCGTCGACGACCGACTCCTTCGCCCTCGCCGACGCGTGGATCACCGACCGCCGCGAGCCGGATCACGCTCTCGGCGAGGTCGTCTCGCGGTTCGTCGCGAGCCGCGGGCCCGTCACCCGGCAGGACATCGGCAAGTGGACCTACCTGCCGATGGGCGCCGTGGACGAGGGCATCGAGAGCGCCAGGGACGCCGTCACGACGGTGACCCTCGCCGGCACGACGTACCTCGTGGCGCCCGGCACCGTCGACCTCACGGACGCGCAGGTCGACGAGGCCCTGGCCCGCCCCCTCCTCCTACCCGGCTTCGACGAGTACATCATCGGATACGGTTCCCGTGCACCGCAGCTCGACGAATCCTTCTTGGCCCGGATCGTGCCGGGACGCAACGGCGTCTTCAAACCGATGGTCGTGGTGGACGGCGAGATCGTCGGTACGTGGAGCCGGAAGGCCACGGCGAAGGCGGTGACCGTCACCGTCGAACCCTTCACCAGGATCACTGCCGCGGCGAAGCGCCGCCTCGCCGGCCCCGTCCGCGACTACGGACGGTTCCTGGGCCGCGAGGCGACGCTCGCGTGAACGACGCACTCAGTTCCGCGCGACGAAATAGTTGTTACTGTAGTTGATGTCGAAGCTGCTGGTCGCGGTGTGCACCCAGGTCGAGCGGAACGGACAGCCCCAGGTGGGCACGGTACGGGTGACCGCGAAGCCCTGACCGGGCGCCACCGTGGCGCGGCCCTCGCCGCCGCCTCCGCCGAAGCCGAGCCAGACGTTGACGGCCGGTACGTTGCCGTTGTTGCGGACGTAGCCGTGGTCGGTCTGCGAGTTCGTCTCCGCCCGCCCCGGCAGCTGCCCTCCGCACGAGATCCCGCCCGTGACTTGCAGGTCGACGAACGGAACGAAGGCGGATGCCGACGGTGCGGTGACCAGCGACGCGGCTCCGGCGAGTGCGACCGATGCGGCCGCCAATGCGATTCTCCTCATGATTCGATCCCCTTAACCCGGTCGAACTTCTTCGGACGCGGCGCATTTCATGACCGCGAGCGCCGAACCAGGCGCTGTCCCCTTTGTCGGACACGGGGCTCATCGTGTTACGGACGCCACATAACGATTCGGGCTCGTCCGTTCAGTCCAGGCGCCAATCCTCGTACGCCCGTGGGTCGTCGATCGGCTCGATGTGGATGGTGATCCGCAGGTCGTCGAAGAGGGCGTCGAGATCGGCCTCGACCTCCTCGGTCACGTCGTGGGCGTGCTGCACGGTCCAGTCGCCCGGGACGAGCATGTGCAACTGGAGGAAGCGTTCGTGCCCGGACTCCCTGGTCCGCACGTCGTGGAAGTCGATGCCCGAGGCCCGGTGCCGGTCGAGCACGTCGTCGATCCGCGCCCGCTCCTCGGTCGGCAGCGCCGCGTCCATCAGGCCGGCGCCGGATTCCCACACCAGGCGCGCGCCCACGACGAGGATGTTCACCGCCACCGCGATCGCGATGATCGGGTCCAGCGGCAGCCAGCCGGTCAGCGCGACCAGCAACACGCCCGCGATCACGCCCACGGTGGTCCACACGTCGGTGAGCAGGTGCTTCCCGTCGGCCTGGAGCGCGAGCGAGCGGTGCCGCCGCCCCACGCGGATCAGGTACAGCCCGACGAGCCCGTTGAGCACCGTCGCCGCCACCGAGATGGCCAGGCCCAGCCCGACCTGCTCCAGCGCCTGGGGGTGGAGCAGCCGATCCACCGCGGAGACCAGGATGACCACGGCGGCGACCACGATCATCACGCCCTCGAGCACCGCCGAGAAGTACTCGGCCTTGGTGTGCCCGAAGTTGTGGTCGTCGTCGGCGGGCTTGGCCACGACCTTGAGCGCGACGAAGGCGGCGATCGCCGCCACCACGTTCACCGACGACTCGGCGGCGTCCGAGAGCAGGCCGACGGACCCCGTCAGGCGCCACGCGAGGATCTTCAAGCCGATCACGACCAGGGAGGTGACGATCGACAGCAGGGCGAAACGCGACAGGTCCTCCCGGACGCGGGGACCCGCGCCCGGGGCTTGCGGGCTCGACGGTGCGGTCACCGTCGGAAGACTACTTGCCCTTCGGCTTGTCCGCGGACGCGTCGGACGAGAGCGCGGCGACGAAGGCCTCCTGCGGCACGTCGACCCGGCCGATGGTCTTCATCCGCTTCTTGCCCTCCTTCTGCTTCTCCAGCAGCTTGCGCTTGCGGCTGATGTCGCCGCCGTAGCACTTGGCGAGCACGTCCTTGCGGATGGCGCGGATGTTCTCGCGGGCGATGATCTTGGAACCGATCGCGGCCTGCACCGGCACCTCGAACTGCTGGCGCGGGATGAGCTCCTTGAGCTTGACCGTCATCTTGTTGCCGTACGCCTGCGCGCCGTCCCGGTGGACGATCGCACTGAAGGCGTCGACGGCCTCGCCCTGCAGCAGGATGTCGACCTTGACCAGGTCGGACTGCTGCTCGCCCGCCTCCTCGTAGTCGAGGGAGGCGTAGCCGCGGGTGCGCGACTTGAGCGAGTCGAAGAAGTCGAAGATGATCTCGGCCATCGGCAGCGTGTAGCGCAGCTCGACGCGGCTCTCGGACAGGTAGTCCATGCCGCCGAGCTCGCCGCGGCGCGACTGGCACAGCTCCATGATCGTGCCGACGAACTCGCTGGGCGCGATGATCGTGGTCTTGGTGATCGGCTCGTAGGTCTCGCGCAGCTTCCCGTCCGGCCAGTCCGACGGGTTGGTGACGATCAGCTCCTTACCGTCCTCGCCGACCACTCGGTAGACCACGTTGGGCGAGGTGGAGATCAGGTCGAGGCCGAACTCGCGCTGCAGCCGCTCACGGGTGATCTCCATGTGCAGCAGCCCGAGGAAGCCGCAGCGGAAGCCGAAGCCCAGGGCCACGGAGGTCTCGGGCTCGTAGGTGAGCGCGGCGTCGTTGAGCTGAAGCTTGTCCAATGCCTCGCGCAGCGCCGGGTAGTCCGAACCGTCCACGGGGTAGAGACCGGAGTAGACCATCGGCCGCGGCTCCTGGTAGCCGGTCAGCGCCTCCTCGGCCCCGTTCCGCGCGGTGGTCACGGTGTCGCCGACCTTCGACTGGCGCACGTCCTTCACGCCGGTGATGAGGTAGCCCACCTCACCCACGCCGAGCCCCTTGGTGGCCTTCGGCTCGGGCGAGACGATGCCCACCTCCAGCAGCTCGTGCGTGGCGCCCGTCGACATCATCTTGATCTTCTCGCGCGGGACGATCTTGCCGTCGACCACGCGGATGTAGGTGACCACGCCGCGGTAGGTGTCGTAGACCGAGTCGAAGATCATCGCCCGGGCGGGCGCGTCCGCGTCGCCCACCGGTGCGGGGATCCGCTCGATCACCCGGTCCAGCAGCGCGCCGACACCCTCTCCGGTCTTGCCGGAGACCCGCAGCACGTCGTCGGGCTCGCAGCCGATGATGTGCGCGATCTCCTCCGCGTACCGGTCCGGGTCTGCGGCGGGCAGGTCGATCTTGTTGAGGACCGGGATGATCTCCAGTTCCTTGTCCATCGCCAGGTACAGGTTCGCGAGGGTCTGCGCCTCGATCCCCTGCGCGGCGTCGACCAGCAGGACCGCGCCCTCACACGCCTCCAGCGCACGGGAGACCTCGTAGGTGAAGTCCACGTGGCCGGGAGTGTCGATCAGGTGCAGCACGTACTCGTCGTCCCCCACCTTCCAGGGGAGGCGCACGTTCTGGGCCTTGATGGTGATGCCGCGCTCGCGCTCGATGTCCATCCGGTCGAGGTACTGCGCGCGCATGGCCCGCTCCTCGACCACACCCGTGAGCTGCAGCATCCGGTCGGCCAGGGTCGACTTGCCGTGGTCGATGTGCGCGATGATGCAGAAGTTACGGATCCGCGCGGGGTCCGTGAAGGTGGTGTCGGCGAAGCTGGGAATCGGTCTCACTCCTCGGGCGGCTGGCCGGGTTCCCGGCACACGTCAACCCCTAGTTTCTCATGCCGCCGTGAGCCGGCGCGACGCCGACCTCCAGGCGGGACGGCAGACCGAAGGCCTCGAACCGGTGGGCCTGATCCAGGCACGTGGTCACCCGGGTGATCCGGGCACCGTCGGACTCGATGACGACGAGGGCGAACGGACGCAACCCGCCCTCCCCGTCCGGGGCGTACTGCCCGAACGCCGGGGAACCGTTCGCGGTGGTCGGCACAAGCCGGTGTCCTACGCAAGCGTCGCCGGAGCCGAAGAGCGCCGCGTAATCGTCCGCGCCGCGGAGCCAGAAGGCGACCGGCGGCATGGAGAAGACGACGTCCTCCGCGAGCAGGGCGGCCAGGCCCGCGACGTCGTGCCGCTCGAAGGCGCGGACGAAGCCGTCGAGGAGCCGGGGATCCACCTCGCTCGCCGGGACGTCCGACGGTGCCGGCCCCGCCCCCGCGAGCACCTTCCGCGCCCGCTGCAGCGAGGAGTGGGCCGCCGCCGCGCTGATCCCCAGCATCGACGCGGTCTCGGCCGCGCTGTGCCGGTAGACGTCGCGCAGGATCAGCACCGCGCGTTGGGACGGCGTCAGGTGCTGCAGCGTCGCGACGAAGGCCATGCGGATCGTCTCGTGCCGTTCGACGGCCGCGGCGGGATCACCGCCGGCGTCCGGCAGCGGCGTGACCCAGCTGCCGGGCCGCAGCTCGGCGAAGGCCTGATCCCCCGCGCCGTTCCGCTCGGACAGGTCCGTCGGAAGGGCCTTGCGCGGGGCGGCGCGCAGCAGGTCGATGCAGTATCGCGAGGCGATCGCATACGCCCAGGTCCGGACACTCGCGCGCGCCGGGTCATAGGTCTGACGCGCGCGCCACAGCCGCAGCAGGATCTCCTGCGCGGCGTCCTCGGCGCCCGCGCCGTCGCCGATCATGCGGTAGCAGTAGCGGACCAGCTCGGGGCGGAGTTCGCCGAGAACCGCCTCGTCGATCACCGCCGCACTGCTCACCGCCACGCGGTGATCATCCCACGGCCTCACCCGCCGGGACCGGGTGTCGGCCCGTCGCGATGAGGACGATGGTGAGCGTCGGCAGCGCGACCTCCCGCGGGCCGTCGCCGAGGACGAGGTCCGAGTCGTCGGCCGCCAGCCGCAGGCCGGTCAGGTCGACGCCGAAGAAGGCGAGGTTCTCCGCGGTCGATCCGGCCACCGTCGCCGCGAGCACCTCGGGCTCGGGCGCCGGCAGGCCCAGCGGGACGGTGATGTCGAGGCCGTGGATCACCTCGTGGGCGAGGGCGCCCTGCGTCGCGCCCGGGCCGGGAGTCCAGCGGCTCGCCACGCGTGCCTTCTGGATCGCCAGCAGTTCGGCATCGGTGTACCGCGCGGCGTCGGCGCGGGCGAGGTGGTCGACGGCGGCGTTGACGTCGCCCTGCGCCTCGGCGACCGCGGCCTGGAACTGCTCGTACGTCTGCGTGTCGGTCATGTTCAGGTGGGCGACCACCTCCCGGACGCGCCAGCCCGGGCACAGCGAGTCGGCGACCCACTGCTCGGGCGCGAGACGCTCCAGCAGCCCGGCCATCCGGGTGCGTTCGGCGACGGTGGCGTCGTACAGGTCGGTGTCGGTGCGGATGGTCATGGTGTGCTCCTGTGCTCGGGATCGGTCTGCACAGGTACATACGAGCGGGGTCGCCGGAATTCGTCGCAAGCGGCGTCCCGCCGTCCGTGCCTATCCTGGAGGGTATGGCGAACGACTTCACCCGCTTCGCGGCCGTGGCCGCCAAGCTCGCACGCGAGCACGGGCCGCGGCTCGCGGCGCAGGTCGTCAACAGCCCGACGGTCCGCGCGGGCCGCGAGGCGATCACGCAGGCCGTCACGCAGACGGTGACGCAGGCGCTGGGCCTGGAGGCACCGTCGGAGCCCAAGGAGTTCACGCCCGGCAGGCCGGTGACCCGCACCTCCACCCCCACCGCGCTGATGGCGCGCGGCGTCGTCTACGCGCCGCAGCTCGACGGTCGGGCCGACCCGGGCGAGATCGTGTGGACCTGGGTCGAGTTCGAGGAGACGACGGGACCGAACGCGGGCCAGGGCAAGGATCGCCCGGTGCTGGTGGTGGGGCGGTCGGCGAGCAGCCTGCTGGGCCTGATGCTCTCCAGCCAGGAGCGGCACATGGGCGAGCCGGACTGGGTGGGCATCGGCTCCGGCCCGTGGGACGCCGACCAGCGTCCCTCGTGGGTGCGGCTCGATCGCGTTCTCGACGTGCCGGAGGACGGCATCCGCCGCGAGGGCGCCGTGCTGGACCGCCGGCGCTTCGAGTCCGTCGCGCAACGCCTGCGCGAGGACTACGGCTGGACCTGAGCCGCCCTCACAGCAGCGCCGCGACCTTCCGGGCCGTGTCCTTGGCCGAGCCCGGGTTCTGGCCGGTGACGAGGTTCCCGTCGACCACCGTGTAGGACACGAACGGCAGCTTGCCCTTCTCGTAGAGCGCGCCGCGCTCCTTGCACCGCTCCTCCGCGTTGTACGGGACCAGCTTGTCGACGCGGGCGAGCACCTCCTCCTGCCACGCGAACCCGGTCATCTTGCGCCCCTTGATCAGGTAGTCGCCGTTCGTGAGCTTCGTGTCGAGCAGGCCGCAGTAGCCGTGGCAGACGGACGAGACGATGTCGCCGCGCTCGAAGATCTCGCGCGTGATCCGCTGCAGCCCCTCGCTGCCCGGGAAGTCGTACATCACGGCGTGCCCGCCGGTGAAGAAGATCGCATCGAAGTCGGCGGAGTCGATCTGCTCGGGGCCGGCAGTGTTCTCCAGCAGCGCCATCTTGGCGGGGTCGGCGCGCCAGGCCTTCGCGGTCTTGTCGTAGTTGGGGAACTTCAGCGAGCGCGGCTCGAGCGGCACCGCACCGCCCTGGGGACTGACCAGAACCTGCTCGAAGCCCGCGTCCTCGAAGACGTGCCAGGCGTGGGTGAGCTCGGACAACCACAGGCCGGTCTTGTGCGACGGATCGTCGTACTGGCCGACATTGGTGACGACGTTGAGGATGCGCTTCGACATGGGCGGGTGCCTCCTTCAGGGGCGGGCGTTCCGGCCGCCCCGACCGGGTACGACCTGCGATGTGTGCACCGCTTACATTAACCGAGCGGTCCGGCTGCGTCAACGGCCGAGGCGATTCCCCACACCCTGTTGACAGTGCTTACATCGCCGGTCTAGCGTCGATGTAAGCAACGCATACATCACGACGGCGAGGAGCCCGCAGACATGACATCGACCGCATCGGACATCACCACCACGTCGTCGATCCCGGCACCGCCGGCGTCGCTGACGACTGCAGCACTGCACCGTCTGGCCCGCCGCGTCAGCGCCGCACCCGACGCCACCCGCACCGTCACGCACGCTCCGTACAGCGGCGCCCCTCTGGCCGACCTTCCGATGTCGACGCCCTCCGACGTCGAGGAGGCGTACGCCCGCGCCCGGCGCGCGCAGGCCGGATGGGCGGCGACCCCCGCCGCCGACCGCGCCAAGGTGCTCCTCCGCTTCCACGACCTGGTGCTCGAACGGCAGGCGACGGGACTCGACCTGATGCAGGCGGAGAACGGCAAGACCCGTCGCGACGCCTACCTCGAGATCGCGGACACGGCGATCGCGGCGCGGTACTACGCGCGGACCGGCCCCAAGGCGCTCGCCCCGCACCGTCGAGGCGGCGCGCTCCCGCTGCTCACCCGGACCACCGAGCTGCACCACCCCAAGGGCGTCGTCGCGATCATCTCGCCGTGGAACTATCCGCTCTCCATGGCCGCCACCGATGCGATCGCGGCACTCATGGCCGGGAACGCCGTCGTCCAGAAGCCGGACACCCAGACCGCACTCACCGCGCTGTGGGCCCTGGACCTGATGAACGAGGCCGGGCTCCCCGCCGACCTGTGGCAGATGGTCATCGGGAGTGGCAGCACGATCGGTGACGCCCTCATGGCCGGCGCGGACTACATGATGTTCACGGGGTCCACCGCCACCGGACGTCGCATCGCCCGCGACGCGGGCGAGCGCCTGATCGGCGCCTCCCTCGAGCTGGGCGGCAAGAACGCGATGCTCGTCCTCGACGACGCCGACGTGGACCGGGCCGCGGCCGGCGCGGTCGCCGCGGCCTTCCCGTCGGCGGGCCAGCTGTGCGTGTCGGTCGAGCGGATGTACGTCGCCGACCGCGTGTACGACGCCTTCGTGGCGAAGTTCGTCGAACGCACGAAGTCCCTCGAGATCGGCGCCACCTACGACTTCAGCTCCGACGTCGGCAGTCTCACCACGGACAAGCAGCTCCGGACCGTCACCGAGCACGTCGCCGACGCCGTCGCGAAGGGCGCTACCGTCCTCGCCGGTGGCCGGGCGCGCCCGGACCTCGGCCCCCTGTTCTACGAGCCGACGATCCTCACGGACGTGACGCCGGAGATGACGGTCTACGAGCACGAGACCTTCGGCCCCGTCGTCTCGATCTACCGCGTCGCGGACGACGACGAGGCGATCGCGCGCGCCAACGACACCGTCTACGGCCTCAACAGCAGCGTGTGGGGTCGCGATGCCCGACGCGCCGCGACAGTCGCGGCCCGGCTGCGCACCGGCACCGTCAACATCAACGACGCCTTCGCCGCCGCCTGGGGAAGCATCGACTCCCCCATGGGCGGCATGGGCGATTCCGGTCTCGGCCGCCGGCACGGCGCCGAGGGTCTGCTCAAGTACACCGAGGCACAGACGATCGCACGCCAGTCCCGCCTGAACTTCTACCCGCCCGCCGGCGTCCCGTGGCGACTGTGGGCACCGACGGTCACCACCGCGCTACGCATCTGGAAGGCCACCGGCGCACGCTGAAATCCGACACCGTCCCAAGGAGCCCCACCATGACCGCACAGGAGAACACCCCGGGCCGGATCGTCGTCTTCGGCGCGACCGGCTACGCGGGCGGTCTCGCCGTCGACGCGCTCGTCGCGCGCGGCGTACGCCCCGTCCTGTCCGCCCGATCACAGGGCAGGCTCGCGGAGCTCGCCGAGCGCCACGGCGGCCTGGAGTACCAGGTCGCCGACGTCTCCGACCCCGACAGTGTGCGCGCCCTCGTCACCGCGGGCGACGTGCTCGTGACCGGTGTCGGCCCGTTCGAGCGCGTCGGGTGGGTCGCCGCCGAGGCTGCCGCCCGCGCCGGCGCGCACTACGTGGACTCGACCGGCGAGGTCGGCTTCGTCCGCGAACTGCACCGCCGGCACGACGGGCAGGCCCGTGCGAACGGCTCGGTCATGCTCCCCGCCTTCGGCTACGACTACGTCCCCGGCGTCCTCGCGGGATCGCTCGCGCTCAATGAGGCGGGTGAGGAGGCGAGATCGGTGGACATCGGCTACTTCGCCACCGGCTCGCTGCGCAACGGTCTGAGCCAGGGCACGCGCGGGACCGTCCTCGACGGCATGAGCCTGCCCGTCGCCGTGTTCCGCCGCGGCGCACTGGTCGATCTGCGGGCCGCCCAGGAGGTCGTCCGCTTCCCCGTGCGCGGGCGCGAGCGGGCGGGCATCCTCGCCACCGGCACCGAGGTCCTCCAGCTCCCCCGTACCTATCCGCAGCTGCAGGACGTCCGCGTCTTCAACGGCTGGTTCCCGGAGCTCGCGCGGCCCATGCAGGCGATGTCGCTCGTCGCGACGGCGCTCTCCCGGCACCCGCTCGGCCGGCGCGCGCTCGACGCGGTCCTCCCCCGGTTCGTCGGTCCCGCGGGAGGTCCCGACGAGGCCGAGCGCGCCCGGACCCGCGGCCTCGCGATCGCTGTCGCGCGATCCGCGTCCGGCGAGGTGCTCGCCGAGGTCGAGGTCGACGGCCCGTCGCCCTACACCGTCACCGCCGAACTGATGGCGATGGCGGCGGACCGTCTGGCCCGGGGACTGGGACGGACGGCCGGCGTCGTCGGGCCGATCGACGGCCTCGGCGCCGACGCCTTCCCCGCGGCATGCGCGGAGGTCGGGCTGGCCCCGGCCACCCACCCAGCGGGAGCCGCATCATGACCGGGTTCGATGCGGGTAGCGCCCGCTACGTCTCGCTCGCGACCTTCCGCAGGTCCGGGGAGCGCGTGTCCACGCCGGTCTGGACAGTCCCGCTCGGCGTCGGCCGGATCGGCGTGTCCACCGCGCCCGACGCGGGCAAAGTCAAGCGGCTCGGGAACGACCCGCGCGTGGAGCTCACCCCGTGCGACGTGCGCGGCCGCATCGAGCCCGGCGCCCCGACGGTGACGGGTCGGGCGACGATCGTGGCCGACGGGCCGGAAATCGCGACGGTACGCCGGGCGCTGCGCGCGAAGTACGGCCTGCAGGCCGTCGTCATCGGCCTCGGGAGCACTCTCAAGACGGCGCTCTCGCGGCGGCGGGCCGACGAGGCCGTCCTTGTCATCACGCTCGACGGTGCCGCCCGGTGACGGTCTACGACGATCCGGGCGGTGCACCGACCGCCATCCGGGCCATCACCCGGTAGCTCGGCGTCGGCTGGATGGCCGGCGTCTACATCGTGGCGCTGTGCGGCGCCACCGCTGCGGCCGTGTACCTGGTGCCCGAGACCAAGGGGAACGCGCTCAGCTGAGCCGGGTGCCCTCCAGGTGCGCCCGTAGGAACCGGCCGGTCATGCTGTCCGTGGTACCGGCCACCTCCTCCGGCGTCCCGTGGGCGACGACGGTGCCGCCCGCGGCCCCGCCACCCGGGCCGAGGTCGATCACGTGGTCGGCGTTGGCGATCATGTCGAGGTCGTGCTCGACGACGACGATCGTCGCACCGCGGTCGACGAGCCGCTGCAGCACGTCGAGCAGGACGCGGACATCCTTCGGGTGCAGGCCCACCGAAGGTTCGTCGAGCACGAAGACGGCGTCGGACTGATCGCGCCCCAGCTCTCCCGCGAGCTTGAGCCGCTGGGCCTCGCCGCCCGACAACGCCGGCGTCGCCTCGCCCAGGGTCAGGTAGCCGAGGCCGAGATCGTCCAGGGTGCGCAGCTTCTTCGCGATGCGCGACACGGGCACGGCTTCGGCGGCCTCGCGGACGCTGAGCGCCAACAGGTCCGGGAGGGACCGCCCGTCGGGCTCCGGCCAGCGCACCGACGAGGCCTCGGGGGCGTACCGTCGGCCCAGGCAGGACGGGCATTCGATGTCGACGTCGGGGAGGAACTGCACGTCGAGCGAGACCTGCCCCGTCCCCTCGCACCGCGGGCAGCGGAGCGAGCCCGTGTTGTACGAGAAGGCACCGGCTTTCAGGCCCAGGTCCTTCGCGGCGGCGGTCCTCGCGTACTCGCGGCGCAGATCGTCGAGGACGCCGCTGTAGGTCGCCACGGTCGAGCGCACGTTGACGCCGATCGGCGTGGCGTCCACCAGGTTCACCCTGCCGAGGCCCGGCGCATCGAGCACCGTGACATGTCCCGGCAGCGGCTCGCCGGCCGCCGCGGCGGTGAGCGCTGGGACCAGCCCCTCGAGCACCAGCGTGGACTTGCCGGAGCCGGAAACGCCCGTCACCGCGGTGATCCGGCCCACCGGCAGATCGACGGAGAGGGCGTGCACGGTGTGGATCGGAGCCGTCTCGAGGTGGATGACGCCCCGCGAGAAGACCTCCCCGTCGGGGGTGCGCGGCCTGGTCCGAACGGGTTCGCGGCCGGCCAGGTAGTCGCCCAGCACGGAGTTCTGGTCCCGCTCGATCTCGGCGACGGCCCCCTGCGCGATCAGGCGGCCGCCCTCCGCGCCGGAGCCGGGGCCGATCTCGATGATGTGCTCCGCCTCGCGGAGGACATCCAGGTCGTGATCCACGACGACCGCGGAATTGCCGTCCCGCAACAGGTCCCGCACCACGCCGAGGAGACCCTCGACGTTGGCCGGATGCAGCCCCACCGACGGCTCGTCGAGCACGTACAGCACACCGGTGGTGCGGTTGCGGACCGCCCGCGCGAGTTGCACCCGCTGCCGCTCACCGGTGGAGAGGGTGGCCGCGGCGCGGTCCAGGCCGAGGTAGCCGAGGCCCAGCTGCAGCAGGCGCCGTGCGATGGATTCCAGGGTGTCGACGAGGATTCCGGCCATCTCGCGCATGTCGGCCGGGAGCGGCCCGACGGTGCCCGGTGCCCACGCCACGACCTCGTCGAGCGTCATCGCGCTGACCTCCGCGAGGCCGAGGTCACCGATGCGCGGCGCCCGTGCCTCCGGGCTGAGCCGGGTGCCGCCGCAATCGGGACAGACGCCGGCGTGCACGAATCGGTTGATCCGGCCGAGCCCCGCCTCGGTGGTGGCCTTGTCGAGCGCCTCCTGCACGGCGGCGTTCGCGCTCCGATAGGTGAAGTTGACCTCGAACAGCTTGCCGTTCTTGCTCGAGACCGCCACCTTCCGTTTCTCGGCGGGGCCGTGCAGCACGATCTCCCGCTCCGCGTCGCTGAGCTCGTCGTAGGGCACGTCGATGCGCACGCCGAGGTCCGCGACCACCTGGGGCATGAAGGAGAAGCCGAACATCGACCAGGGTGCGACGGCTCCGTCGGCGATGGTCTTCGTGGTGTCGGGCACGAGTGCGGCACCGTCGACCTCGCGGACGGTGCCCGTCCCCGAGCAGGTGGGGCAGGCACCGTCGGAGTTGAAGGCCAGGGACTCCGCACCGGGCGGGGTGAAAACGACCCCGCAGACCGGGCACGTGAGGTCCAGGCCGATGGCGACATCGATCGTCGGATCGAGGTAGTGGCCGTTCGGGCAGCGGTGGGACGCGAGACGGGAGAACATGAGCCGCACCACGTTCAGCAACTCGGTGCTCGTGCCGAAGGTGCTGCGCACCCCCGGAACGCCAGGCCGCTGCCGCAGCGCGAGCGCGGCGGGGACGTGCTCGACCGAGTCGACCGCCGCCCGCGGGGCCTGCGCCATGCGGCGGCGGGTGTACGTGGACAGGGCCTCCAGGTAGCGGCGCGAGCCCTCCGCGTACAGCACGCCCATCGCCAGGGACGACTTGCCGCTGCCCGACACGCCGGCGATCGCGACGAGGCGCCGCAGCGGCACGTCCACGTCGAGCGCGCGCAGGTTGTGCACCCGTGCGCCGCGGACGGCGATCCGCAGCGGGGTGTCGTCGGTCATCCGTGCCGGGTGATCATGCGAGCCGGGTGATCTCGACGACCACGTCGAGATCCGAGGCTCCTCCACCGGCGATGACGCCGCGCAGGGGCGGCACGTCGGCGTAGTCGCGGCCCACGCCCACGGAGACGTGCCGCTCGCCGATCGGGACGTCGTTGGTGGGGTCGTAGCCGCGCCACTGCCCCGTCCACGCTTCGATCCAGGCGTGCGACTCGCCCGCCACCGTCGCCCCGATCTCCGCGTCGCGCTGGGGGTGCAGGTACCCCGAGACGTACCGGGCCGGGATCCCCACGCTGCGGAGCAGGAGCAGCGTCAGGTGCGCGTAGTCCTGGCAGACGCCCTTGCGCTCGTCCCAGGCGTCGATCGCCGACGAGTGCACGCCGGTGGTGCCCGGCACGTAGTCCAGTTCCTCGTGCACCCAGCGGCACACCGCGAGCACGGCCTCGTCGGGTTCCAGATCCTTGACCAGCTTCTTCGCCTGCGCCGCCAGCCTGCGGTGCTTGGGCACGTAGTCGGTGAAGCTGAGCAGCTCGTCGAACCGGTCGCGCACCCGCTCGGTGCCGAGCGCGTCCCAGGTGACCACGTCGCCCCCGTCGTCGGCGGCCTCGGTCTCCACGACCGAAGCGCCCATGACCTCGAGCGCGGTGTGCGGGGCGTGCAGGTCGAAGGCGGTCACCGCGGTGCCCCAGTAGTCGGTGTACCGGTAGGCGCGGGTGGCGGGCACCGTCTCCACGCGATTGAGGATCACGTTCTGCCGCTGGTCACTCCGAGGCGTCAGCCGCGCCTCGTTGTACGACGAGGTCACCGGCGCGTTGTAGCCGAATCCGGTGGAGTGCACGACTCGAAGACGCCAGCTCACAGCTCCCCCTCCAGGATGGTGTCGATGTCGCCGCGGGCGCGGGCGTCGGTCCAGGCGACGTACGGCGTCACGTGGAAGTAGCGGGCGGTGATGGCCTCACCCGCGGCCTGCCCGAGTTCCTGCAGGGCGAGGAGCCGGCGTTGCAGGTCGTCGAGGAGCTCGCCGGGCGCGAGGTACTCCAGCTCGCCGCGGGCGCGCCCGAGGAGCCGCTGCGCCTCGGTGCGCGTGCCGAGGCGGCCCTCGCGGCCGCCCTCGATGGCGCCGAGGCAGTCCTCCGCCGTGGTGAGCGCGTGGATGACCGACCTCGGGAACAGCCGATCGACCAGGATGAACTCGACCACCCGGGTCGCGTCCAGCACACCGCGATAGGTGCGCAGATAGGTGTCGTGGGCGCCGGTCGCGCGCAGCACCGTCACCCAGGTGGGCGAGCCGGCGCGTTCCCCCGCGCGGGAGAGCAGCAGCCGGACCGTCATGTCCATCCGCTCGATCGAGCGGCCCAGAAGCAGGAACCGGTAGCCCTCGTCGCGCGAGAGCGTCGAGTCGGTCAGGCCCGCGAACATCGCGGCGCGGTTCTTGATGTAATTCAGGAACTCGTGCGGTCCGAGCCGGCGCGCGGCGCGCTCGCGCTCGGCGAGCCCGTTGTAGGTGGCGTTGAGGCACTCCCACATCTCCGAACTGGTCACCTCGCGCGCACCGCGAGCGTTCTCGCGGGCGGAGGCGACACTGGCGGCGATCGAACCGCTGCCGGGGTCGCGGTTGTACGCGACGACCTCGGTCACGGCGCGCAGGTCCAGCGGCTGGTCCGCGGGCGGCTCGGGAATGCCGAGAACCCGCACGAGCTGCCGGGATACCCGGTCCTCGTCGACGGTGGCGTCCTCGAGGAACTGGTGCACGGTCACGTCGAGCATCCGGGCGGTGTCGTCGGCACGTTCGGCGTACCTGCCGATCCAGTACAGCGCCTCGGCGTTACGGGCGAGCATCGGGACCCTCCTGACGTGCCTGCTGCTGCTGTTGGTCCTGTGAGCTGAGCTCGGGGCCGAGCTCCACCTGCTGCTGTTCGGCCAGGTCGCGCCGGGGTACCACCTCGGCGCCCTCCAGCTCCGCCTCGGCGGCCGAGGAGCGGGCGGCGAGCACCCAGGTGTCCTTGGAGCCGCCGCCCTGACTCGAGTTCACGACCAGGGAGCCCTCCGGCAGCGCGACGCGGGTCAAGCCGCCGGGCAGCACCCAGACGTCGTCGCCGTCGTTGACGGCGAAGGGCCGCAGGTCGACGTGGCGCGGGCGCGCCTGCTCACCGACCTTCGTCGGCACCGTCGACAGCTGCATGACCGGCTGCGCGATCCAGCCGCGCGGATCGGCGGCCACCTTGCGGCGCATCGTCGCGAGCTCCTTCTCGCTCGCGTCGGGGCCGAAGACGATGCCGTAGCCGCCCGACCCCTCGACGGGCTTGATCACCAGCTCCTCGATCCGGTCGAGCACCTCCTCGCGCTCGTCGTCCAGCCAGCAGCGCAGGGTGTCGACGTTCTGCAGCAGCGGCTTCTCACCGAGGTAGTAGTCGATGATGTCCGGCACGTAGGTGTAGGTCAGCTTGTCGTCGGCCACGCCGTTGCCCACGGCGGAGCTGATCACCACGTTGCCGGCGCGGGCCGCGTTGAGCAGTCCCGCGACGCCGAGCACCGAGTTCGGCAGGAACTGCATCGGATCGAGGAACTCGTCGTCGATGCGGCGGTAGATCACGTCCACTTGCTGCTCTCCGTTGGTGGTGCGCATGTAGACCACGTTGTCGCGGCAGAAGAGGTCGCGGCCCTCGACCAGCTCCACGCCCATCTGCCGCGCCAGCAGGGAGTGCTCGAAGTAGGCGGAGTTCGCCATGCCCGGGGTCAGCACCACCACCGTCGGGTCGGCCTCGTTGGAGGCCGCGCTCCGCCGCAGCGCCCGGAGCAGGTGCGAGCTGTAGTCGGCGACGGCGCGCACCCGGTGCCGCTGGAACAGGTCCGGGAAGACCTGCGCCATGGTCCGGCGGTTCTCCATCACGTAGCTCACGCCCGACGGTGACCGCAGGTTGTCCTCGAGCACGCGGAAGGTGCCCTCGGCGTCCCGGATCAGGTCGATACCGGCGACGTGGATGCGCACACCGTTGGGCGGTCGGATCCCCGCGGCCTGGCGGTGGAAGTGGGCGCAGGAGGTGACCAGCCGCTTCGGAACCACGCCGTCGCGCAGGATCTCCTGCTCCGAGTAGATGTCGTCGAGGAACATCTCCAGCGCCTGCACGCGCTGCTTGATGCCCTTCTCCAGCCGGTTCCACTCGGCGGCGGCGATCACGCGCGGCACGAGGTCGAGCGGGAAGGGGCGCTCGCGGCCCTCCAGCGAGAAGGTGATGCCCTGGTCGATGAAGGCCGCGCCGAGCGCGTCCACGCGCGCCGCGAGGTCCGATTCGTCGGCCGACGAGAGGGCGCCGAAGATGCGCCGGTACGGGGTGCGGACGGTGCCGTCGTCGGCGAACATCTCGTCGAACGCCCGCCCGAACGACGGTGCCGCGTCGTAGCCCGCGAAGAGCGGTGCCTCGTCGGACAGTCGCGGGACGGGGGCCGGCTTCCGGGTCACGGACGCGGCGCGTCCCGACGCGCCGGGCTTGGCCTGTTTCTGCGGGGTCACCCGCACATCGTGCCGCACTGGCGCGGATTCGGCAGCGGACTCGTTCACGTGGTGGCAAGCTGTCCGTCGAGCGTTGTTCCCGTGGCCGCGCCGCGATTTGGGTTGTGCCCCGGCCGCTGGTAACCTGGTCCGTCGGCAGTCAGTACCGGCTGCCCCTTTCGAGACAAGAGAGTTTGAACGCGTGGCCAACATCAAGTCCCAGATCAAGCGGATCAAGACCAACGAGCGCAACCGTCTGCGCAACCAGTCGGCGAAGTCGTCGCTGCGTACCGCCATCCGCCACTTCCGCGAGGCCGTCGAGGCCGGGGACAAGGGCAAGGCCGGCGAGCTGCTCGTCAGCACCAGCCGCCAGCTCGACAAGGCCGCCAGCAAGGGCGTCATCCACGCCAACCAGGCCGCCAACAAGAAGTCGGCTCTGTCGCGGGCACTGAACAAGCTCTGATCTTCCGCTAGACGCGCGTATCACCGCGCCGCACCACCGTCGGCACCACGCGGGCCGAACCTGGTACGGCGCGGTTTTCGCGTACCCGTACCCGGTTCGACGGTGCGCGCCCACACCGTCGCCGGCGACCGACGCTCAGCCGGCGAGGTTCGCGACCTTGCGGACGGCGATCTCCAGCGCGTAGTCCGGATCGGCCGCTTGGCCCTTGACGTCGGCGTTCGCCGCAGCCACGGCTTGCAGCGCGCCGGCGACGTTCTCCGCCCGCCAGCGCCGCGCGACCTGCGTCATCTTCTTGACCTTCCACGGCGCCATGCCCAGTTCGCCCGCGTCCCGGTACTGATCGGGAGTACGCCCGAGCCCGCGAATGCGCGCGACGGAGTGCACGGCGTCGGCCAGGGCGTCGGCGATGAGCACGTGCGGCGTGCCGCGGTGCTGCGCCCAGCGCAGGGCCTCGAGCGCCGCCGCCACCTGCCCGGCGACCGCCTTGTCCGCGATCTCGAAGCCGGTGACCTCGGCGCGGCCCGCGTAGTACCGGTGCACGGCGGCGAGATCGACCCGGCCGCCCGTGTCGGCGACGAGTTGGGCGATGGCCGCCGCGAGCTCGCGCAGATCCTTGCCGACCGAGTCCACCAGCAGATCCACCAGTTCGTCCGAGACGCGGACCTTCTGCGCCCGGAACTCCGACTTGGCGAAGTCCGCCCGGTCCCGCGCAGAGGTGATGGTGGGCACCTCGACGATGTCGGCCCCCGCCTTCTTCAGCGCCGCGACCATCGATTTCGCGCGGCCACCACCGCTGTGCTCGATCACCAGTGTGATGCCGTCCGGCGGGTTCTTCGCCGCATCCACGATGAGATCGACGGGCGCCTTGCCTGCCTCGGCCGCCGACTCGAGGACGACGATGCGCTCCTCGGCGAACAGCGACGGGCTCAGCAACTCGACGAGTTCGGACTGATCGACGTCACCCGCGCGGATCCGGGTGACCGGCACCGCGTCACCCGCGCCGCCCGGCAACCCCATACCGCCGTCGCCCGCGGCCGCGCGCGCCGCCTCGACGATCGACCCGACCGCCCGCTCCACCAGGAGCCCCTCGGTCCCGACGACCACGTGTACGCGCGCGCTGTCCACCACGCCTCCCATACTTCCAGACCCCACCGACAACGACGCACGCCACGACGAGCGCGATACCCGTGCCCACGCCGCCGGGCGCGTCGACGACGCCGAGCCCTGCACACCACCGCGCGACCGTGATCACCCACCACAGCTCCGGCCCGGTCGCCCGCACCGCGAGGCCGGCCAGGGGCGCCGCCACGGGCGCGGCGACCGCGGCGAGGGTGCCGACCACGGTGATCACCGGGATCACCGGCCCTGCAAGAAGATTCGCGACGATCCCGCCGACCGGCACGCGGCCCGAGAAAGCCACGACCAGCGGCAGCGTCACCACCTGCGCCACCGCGGTCACGGCGATCAGGCTCGCCAGCGTGTCCGGGACCCGGGCCGTCACCAAGCGGTCGCGCAGCACCGGCGACCAGAGCACCAGTCCGGCCGTCGCCACCACGGACAGCGCGAAGCCGATGTCGCGCGCCAGGGCTGGCCGGATCAGCATGAGCAGCACGACGGCGGCGAACAGCGCGACCAGCGGCTGCCGCCCGCGGCGCAGCGCGAGCGCCGCCACCCCGACCAGCCCCATCACCGCCGCGCGGACCACCGAGCCGGTCGGCCCCACCAGACCGACGAAGGCGATGATCGCCACCGTCGTCACGGCGGCACGCACCGTCAGCGGCAGCCCCGCCGCGGCACACAGTCCCAGCACGCACAGCGCGATGATCGCGAAGTTAGCGCCGCTTACCGCCGTCAGGTGGGTGAGCCCGGAGTCCTGGAAGTCGCCGCGCACCGTCGGCAGGGTCGACGACTCGTCACCCAGTACCAGCGCCGGCAGGAGTCCGGCCGCGTCGACGGGCAGCGACTCCGCGGCGACGGCGGCCAGCGCACGCCGGACCGCGGCGGCGGCCCGGAAGTACGGCGGCGCGCGACCGACCACCCGCGGCTCCCCCGAGCCGATCAGGACCGCCGCCACCAGACCCGGGCGGATGCCCCGCAGCACCCTCGACCGGACCACCACCCGCTCGCCCGGAACCAGGCCGCCGAAGTCGTGCGTCGCACCGAGCAACAGCACCCCGCCGTGCACCCGGACGACCTGATCCGCGCGGACCGCCAATGCCGTGGCCACCACCAGCACCTGCGAGGCATCGAGGTGCCCGCCCGGATCACCGGACCGCTGCCGCGGCCACTCGTCGACCTCCACCAGCACCTCCACCGCGCCCGCGCCGTCGAAGGCGGCGATGGCGGCGCGCTCCCGGTCGTGCACCCGCACGGCGACCGACGCCGCGACGCCCGCCCCCAGACCCGTCGCCGCGACCACCGCGAGGCACACCGCCTGCACGGCCGGGGCAGCGTGCCGCCGGCGGAGGATCGTGGCCGATACCGCCACCGCCGCGAGAGCACCCGTCACCCACCAGGCCGCCCGGGCGGAGACCAGTGCGACCGCGGCGGCGGCCCAGCACACCATCGCCGCCGGCAGGAGTCTCAGGTCGAGCCGCTCACCCATCTCACACCGTGGCCATCGGCTTGATCTTCGCGAGCTTGGCCTCGCCGATCCCGCTCACCTTCGCGAGATCGTCCACCGACCGGAAGGGACCGTTCCGGTCGCGGTACGCGATGATCGCTGCGGCCGTCGCCGCGCCGACGCCGGGTAACCGGTCCAGTTCGGAGGCGCCCGCCGTGTTGATGTTCACCGGGCCCCCGGCTCCGGCCGCACCGGAAGCACCGTTCCCGGGAACCCCCGCCGGCGTCGCACCGCCCGCTGCCGCCCCGCCGGACGTCGACTTCACCGAACTCCGCAGCGTGACACCCGCTTTCGGATCCACCGCCCCGACCACCACCTGATCCCCGTCCCGCAGCGGCTGCGCGAGGTTCAAGCTCGCGGTATCCGCACCGCCGAGTGCGCCGCGGGCGGCGGCCAACGCGTCGGCGACCCGAGCGCCGGGCCGGAGCCGGTGCAGCCCCGGCGTCCGCACGAGCCCGACGACCGCCACCACCAGCTCCGACGGTGCCGCGCTCGGCGGCGCGACGGCACTCGGCGCCACGGCACTGGGCGCGCCGTTCGCAGCAGACCCACTCCCCGGCACCCCGCTCGCCGCCGACGGCCCACTCCCCGTCGACGCCACCGACGCCGACGCCCCCGCGAAATGCACCACCGGGTACTCCCCGGCCCCGCCCGCGCGCGACGGTCCGAGAACCACCACCGCGGCGATCACGGCCGCGATCAGCCCGACCACGATCAGCGCGACCGCGGCGCGCGGGGTGGTACGGACCCGGTCCACGGTCGCCCTCCACCCCGTCGGCTCCGGGTCGTCCCAGAAGTCGTCGTCCTCCATCCGGACGCGCCGCGACGGCCCCATTCCCTTGTCGTCCTCGCCGATCCACGGTCCGTCCCCACTGCGATCCTCACCGCCGCCGCGCCGCCCGGCCCCGCCGGGCCGCACAACCCGGTGAGGCCGTACAGCCCGGTCCGGTTGCTCGGCCGCGAAGTCCTCCAGCCATGCCGGCCGCGCGAAGATCTGCTCGTCTGCGACGCCGCTGCCGGTCGTCGCCTCTCGTTCGCCGCTCATGGAAGGCACCGTAGGACGGGGGCACCGTCGGAACCCGTCCCGGAACGCCCGAAACGGACCCGCCTGTGGATAACCCCGAACCTGTGGATGGAGGGGTCGGCGACGAGCTTCTCGTCGGCGCTGTGTGCTAGGCCTCGTCCGCGTCCGTGACCAGCGCCGGAGCGACCGCGACGCCCACCGCGCCCGCACCGAGGTGCGCGGCGATGGTCCCGCCGAAGGGCCCGATCACCAGCTCCGTGAGCTGCGGAAACTCCTTCTTCGCGAGCTCGGCCACGTGCTCAGCGGCCTCGGGGGCACCGACGTGGTGCACGGCGACGCGCGCGGGCCGGTTACCGAGGTGCTCGGACGCCAGCGCCGCGAGCTGGTCCCGCGCCCGCGAGACGGTACGGGTCTTGCGCTCCGAGACGATCCGGCCGTCCTGCAGCCGCAGCACCGGCACGATCTGCAGCGCACCGCCGAGCAGCGCGGCAAGAGCGCTCACCCGCCCGCCGGCCCGCAGGTGATCGAGGGTCGCGACGCAGAAGAAGCCCTCGGCACCGTCAAGGACCTGGCGCGCCGCCTCGGCGACCTCGTCGGCGGACGCCCCCGCGCGAGCCAGCCGCGCGGCCTCCAGCACGCCGAAGCCCATCGCCATGTCGATGCTGCGCGAATCGATGACCCTGATGCCGGCGTCCATCAGCGCGGCCTGCGCGACCGCGGTGGAGTACGTGGAGCTCAGGTGCGAGCTCATCGTGATCACGACGACCCCGTCACCGTCGGCCTCGGCGACCGCGGCGCCCAGCACCTCGCGCACCTCGCCGACGGACGGGCCGGAGGTGGTCACGCCCTCCTTGACGAACCGCTCGGGCTGGTAGCCCGTCCCGCGGTCGACGTACTCGCCCTCGCCGGACAGGACGTGCAGCGGCAGCATCCGGATCCCCAGTTCGGCGACCCGGTCCGGAGCGATCGCGGCCGACGCATCGGTCACCACGACGACCGTCATCGCGCACCCCCTTCCGCGCCGCGCAGGGCGCACAGCACGCGCTGCGCCACCCGCTCGTGCATCTCGAACGACCAATGGATCCCGTCGATGTTATTGATCCCCAGGTCGAAGGACCACTCGCACAGGTCACGCAGGGGAACCATCGGGACCCCGGCCCCGTCGGACCAGGCCCGCATGGCGGCCTCCGTCCGGGCCCACCCGGGGTGCGCGAAGGAGTACGCGAGCGCCCGGTGCGTGGGCGGCGCGAGGACCGCGACGGGCGCCTCGGGGCGCAGGGAGTGGATCGAGTCGTACGTCCGGCTCAGGTAGTCGACGGTGACCTTCGGCGGCAGGGCCATCGGCCAGCCGAGCGGCGAGAAGACCTTCTGGACCACGGCGTAGCCGTCCCGGGCCCGGGCGCGGAGCGACGCGGGCCGCAGGTAGCGGATCTGCTCGCGGATCGCGGTCGGCACCGGCGAGGGCAGCGAGTCCATGCCGCCGAGCGCGAGCACCGCGGCCTCGACGTCCGGGACGACGGCCCAGACCCGCGGGTCCTGCGTCACGCACCACCAGCCGTCGCGGGTGGTCCAGCCGACACGGGCGAAGAGCTCGCAGCGCAGGCCCAGCTCGGCCGCGACCAGGTTGGGCCAGATCCGCGGATCGGACGCCGGTAGGGCGCCCTCGGGGCCGTAGAAGCCCAGGGAGTCGCTGAGCACCAGAAGGGCGCCGGCCGACCGATCGCTCACTGGACCTCGGGAGCGGGCCGGAAGGTGTCGACGTCCGACGAGGCGTTCCACACGTCGAGCCGCCAGCGTGGCACGTCGCCGTGACCGGAGAGCTGCACCCAGCTGCAGTTGCCGAGGCCGCCGAGGATCGGCCAGTGGTCGACGGGCAGGTCCAGCAGCCGGGCGGTGAGCGCGGCGACGAGACCGCCGTGCGCCACCAGCACCACCGGCCGCTCGGTCGAGCCCCACGCCGGCAGCCGCTCGATCAGCTCCTCGACGAGCGGATACGAGCGGGCCGCCACGTCCACCCTTGCCTCGCCGCCGGGCGGCGCCCACTCGGGCGCGTCGCGCCACCGCAGCCGCGCGCCGGGCATGTACTCGTCGACCTCGCCGTGGGTCATCCCCTGCCAGTCGCCCAGCATGGTCTCCCGCAGCCGGACATCGGTCTCGACGGTGCCGCCGGTGACCGCGGCGAGCGCGTCCGCGGTGTCCCGGGCACGACGCAGGTCCGAGCTGACGATGACCAGGGGGTCGCGGTCGCCGAGCGCCTCGGCGGCGGCAGCTGCCTGCCGCCGGCCCAGGTCGGTGAGGTCGGTGTCGAGTTGGCCCTGCATACGCCCCTCGGCGTTCGACGCGGTCTGGCCGTGCCGGAGCAGCACCAACCGGCGCACCGTCGGGGTCAGGCGCTCGACCGACGAGTCCAGACCGTCCTCCACGTGCATCAGGCGCCCTCGCGGGCCCCGTCGGCGCCCTCCGAGCCCTCCGTGCTCGCGTGCTCGCCCAGGCCCTCGACCTCGATGCGCGGGCAGTCCTTCCACAGCTTCTCGAGGGCGTAGTACTCGCGCTCCTCCTCGTGGAAGACGTGCACCACGATGTCGAGGTAGTCCAGCAGGGCCCAGCGGCCCTCCCGGGCGCCCTCGCGGCGCGTGGGCTTGACGCCCGCCTCGCGGAGCTGGTCCTCGACCTCCTCGACGATGGCGTTCACCTGCCGCTCGTTGCTCGCCGAGGCGATGACGAAGGCCTCGGTCAGCACGAGCTGCTCCGAGACGTCGAGGACGACGACGTCGGTCGCGAGCTTGTCGTCGGCCGCGCGGGCCGCGACGGCGGCGAGGGTACGGGCCTGTTCGGATGCGGTCATGATCCTCCTGGGTTCACGTGTTGTCCGGTGCCGGGCGGGCTCTGGTACAGAGCGCGCTTGGCGATGTACTGCACCACGCCGTCGGGCACGAGGTACCAGACGGGCCGTCCGGCGTCGGCGCGCGCGCGACATTCGGTCGACGAGATGGCCAGCGCGGGCACCTCCACGAGGAACAATCTATCCTTCGGCACGTTCGACAGATGATCCGCGGCCAAGTGGTAGCCAGGCCGGGAGACGCCGACGAAGGTCGCGAGGGAGAACAGCTCCTCCCAGTCCTGCCAGGTCAGGATCGACGCGAGCGCGTCGGCGCCGGTGATGAAGTACAGGTCGATGTCGGGGTTCTGCCGGTGCAGATCGCGGAGCGTGTCCACGGTGTAGGTGTCGCCGCCGCGGTCGATGTCGACGCGGCTGACGGAGAAGCGCGGGTTCGACGCGGTCGCGATCACCGTCATCAGGTAGCGGTCCTCGGCGGGGGTGACCTCGCTCTTCTGCCACGGGCGCCCGGTGGGAACGAAGATCACCTCGTCGAGGTCGAACCGGTCCGCCACCTCGCTGGCGGCCACGAGGTGGCCGTGGTGGATCGGGTCGAAGGTCCCGCCCATGACGCCGACGCGACGGCGTCCGGCGGTGCTCGACTCACGCATAGCGGTCCATCCTATGCGCGGGCGCCGCGGTCCCCCGCATCGAGACCGGCGGCGGCCACGCATCTCACACGGGCAGCAGACGCCCGATGACCTCGGCGAGCTGCCCCGCGGTGCGGCACTCGTACATGTCGATCAGCCGCCCGTACTTGTCCGCGACCGAGTCGCCCGTCCCCCACGAAGCCTTCCGCTCGGGGTTGAGCCAGAAGGCGTGCCGCGCCGTCTCGACGAGTTCGTCGAGTTCCGCGAGCGCGGGGTCGGTGTGGTTCGAGCGCGCGTCGCCGAGGATCAGCAAGGTGCCCCGGTGCGTCACGGCGTCGGGGAAGTCGCGGACGAACGTGCGTAGCACGTTGCCGTAGTCGGAGCCGCCGAACCGCGCGACGTTGGTCTCCCGGATCACCCGGTCGAACATGTCGACCACGGTGTCGACGGTGAGCGTGCGCGACGGGTCGATGTAGTCGGTGATCTCGTCCACCGAGTCGACGAAGCCGAACACCCGGATCTTGGAGAACTCGGCGCGCAGGGCGTGCGTGAGCAGCAGCGTGAAGTTCGAGAAGCCCGCGACCGAGCCGGACAGGTCGCACAGCAGCACGAGCTCGGGCTTCGTCGCCCGGGGTCGACGGTGCGCCAGATCGATCGGCACGCCGCCGGTCGACATCGACTTGCGGAGCGTGCGCCGCAGATCGATCGGGCCGCGGCGGGCGCGGCGACGACGCACCAGCAGCCGCGTCGACAGCTGGCGGGCCAGCGGCCGCACGGTCTGTTCCATACGATGCAGCTCGGTGCGGGTAGCGGCGAAGAAGGCGACGTTCTCGGGCAGCTGCGGCGCGGCGTACTGCGCGACGGCCTCGGGGCCCCGTCGGGCGGCCATGGCGACGGAGGTCAGCTCCTGCACCCGTTCGGTGAGCCCGGCGACGCGGGCGCGGGCCACGCGGCGGGCCGACTCGTACTCGAAGCTGCCGGGCGCGGCACCGTCCTCGCCCGCGGCCGCGAGCAGGCCGTTCGCGATGGCGGCGATGAGCGTCTGCGGGTTGAGCGCCTTGAGCGCCTGGTAGGAGGAGTACGCGCCGCCGGTGGCCGATTGGTACTGCCCCAGCTGCTCGACGATCTGGCTGGCGATGCCGTCGTGGTCGCCGCCCGCCACCAGGGCGGCGACGGCCTCGGCCCGCAGCGCCTCACGCACCGCCTCCGGGTCAGGCGGGGTGTCGGCGGCGGGCATCTTCAGCGGGTCGACCTGGTCGGGCGCCTCTCCCGGCACGCCCTGGCATCCGCCCGGCCCGCCCTGGCCCGAGCCTCCGGCGGCACCGTCGGCCCCGAAACCGCCCCGGACGGGGAAGTACAGGTCGAAGATCACGTCGAAGGTCTTGCGGTGCATCTGCTCGCGCAGAAGAACGGCCGCGAGCCCCTCGCGCAGCTGACCGCGGTCGGTGAGGTCGAGCACCGTCAGCACCTCGGCGGCGGTGATCGCCTCTCCCGGGCCGATGGCCATGCCCCGCTCGCGCAACGTCCGCACGAAGGCGTGCAGATGCTGATCGAGCGGGGTCCCGGCGGTCGTCATCGCTACAGGCCCAACGCCGCGGCGGCGGTCTCGATGTCGACCTGGTGCTTGAGCACCACGCCCAGGGTGGAGCGCAGCGCGTCCTTGTCGATGGACCCGCTCGCGCTGCCGGTGACGCCGAGCGCGAGCAGCGTGCGGCACCAGTCCAGCGTCTCCGAGACGGAGGGCTTCTTCTTCAGGTCGAGCCCGCGCAGCGTGGAGATCACGCGCAGCAACTGCTGGGCGACCTCGGTCGGCAGGTCGGGGACGCGGCTGCGGATGATCGACAGTTCCAGCTCGGTGTCCGGGAAGTCGATGTGCAGGTAGAGGCAGCGACGTTTGAGCGCCTCCGACAGCTCGCGGGTGGCGTTGGAGGTGAGGAAGACCAGCGGCTTGCGCTCCGCGGTGATGGTCCCCAGTTCGGGCACCGTCACCGCGTAGTCGGAGAGCACCTCCAGCAGCAGGCCCTCGAACTCGAGGTCGGCCTTGTCCGCCTCGTCGATCAGCAGGACCGACGGTCCGCTCTCCCGCACTGCCTGCAGGAGCGGGCGCGGCAGGAGGAACTCCTCGGAGAAGACGTCCTCCTTGGTCTCGTCCCAGTCGCCGCTCGCGCCCGCGGACCCGGCGGACTGGATCCGCAGTATCTGCTTGGCGTGGTTCCACTCGTACAGCGCACGGGCCTCGTCGATGCCCTCGTAGCACTGCAGGCGCACGAACCGCGCCGCGCGGGCCTGGGAACAGGCCCGCGCCAGCTCGGTCTTGCCGACGCCCGCCGGGCCCTCGACGAGGAGGGGCTTGCCGAGCCGGTCGGCGAGGAAGACGGCGGTGGCCGTGGCCACGGACGGGATGTACCCCGTCTCGCGGAGCGCGGCGGCGACATCGTCGACGCTGCTGAACAGGGCCGTGGGCGCCGGGGTGGCGGCGAGCGTACTCAGCGTGCTGCCTTCCGCTTCATGACCTCTTTGGTCAGGCCGTTCTTGATGATGTCCATGGCGACCTTGATGCCCTTCTTCACCACGAAGCCGGGCGCCTTGACCTTCGGATCGAGGTACATGGTGACCTTGACGTGCGTCTGGTCGTCACCCTTCGGCGAGAGCTCGTAGATGCCGCCCTGGCTGCGCACGGCGGTGCCCTCGTTGCGGGTGTCCCACTTGCAGGTGACGTCGGTGAAGACGTAGTCGAAGATCAGGTTGTCGGTGAACATCATCAGGCCGACGGAGGCCTCGACCACGCTGGGCCGGCCGTTCGCGTCGCGCTCGACGATCTTGACGTTGCTGTGTGCCGAGGACCAGTCCGGCAGCGCATCGACATCGGCGAGGGTGTCGAGGACCAGCGCGACCGGGGCGTCGATGTCGAATTCGAGGGACTCGTTGATTGCCATGGCGACAACCTACCCCCGACCGTGGCGCCGCTCACCGCGCCGTCCGCTACCGGGGCCGCACGTGCCCATCGCCCCAGGCGATCCACTTGGTGGAGGTGAGCTCCGGCAGGCCCATCGGGCCCCGGGCGTGCAGCTTCTGGGTGGAGATGCCGATCTCGGCGCCGAAGCCGAACTGCTCACCGTCGGTGAAGGCCGTGGACGCGTTGACCATGACGGCGGCGGCGTCCACCCGCGTGGTGAACTCCCGGGCCGCGGCGAGATCACCGGTCACGATGGCCTCGGTGTGTCCGGTGCCGTAGTGGTCGATGTGCGCGATCGCCTCGTCCATCCCGTTCACGATCTTCACCGCGACGTCGAGGCTGAGGTACTCGTCGGCCCAGTCGGTCTCCGTGGCGGGAACCATCCCGGCCTCGTCGCCGTGCACGACCACGCCCTCGGCCTGGAAGGTGCCCAGCAGCCGCGGGAGGAAGGTATCGGCCAGCGCGCGGTCCACGAGCACGGTCTCCGCGGTGTTGCACACGCTCGGCCGGCGGGTCTTGGCGTTGATCACGATCCGCTCCGCCATGTCGAGGTCCGCCGCGGCGTGCACGTAGACGTGGCAGTTGCCCGTGCCGGTCTCGATGGTGGGGACGGTCGCGTCGCGCACCACGGCCGCGATCAACCCGGCGCCGCCACGCGGGATGACCACGTCGACGAGGCCGCGGGCGCGGATCAGCGCGGTGACGCTGGCGCGGGAGTCGGCCGAGAGCAGCGCGACGGCGTCCGGGGTGATGCCCGACGATGCCAGCGACTCGCGCAGGATCTCGACCAGGGCGGCGTTCGACGATGCCGCCGAGCTGGAGCCGCGCAGCAGCACCGCGTTGCCGGACTTGAGGGTGAGCCCGAAGGCGTCGACGGTGACGTTCGGCCGCGCCTCGTAGACGATGCCGACCACCCCGAGCGGCACGGCCACCTGCCGCAGCTCGAGGCCGTTGGGCAGGGTGGAGCCACGTAGGACGGTGCCGACGGGGTCCGGCAGGCCGGCAACCTGGCGCAGGCCGGAGGCGATGCCGTCGACGCGGGCCGCGGTGAGGGCGAGCCGGTCGATGAGCGACTCCTCGGTGCCGGCCGCGCGGGCACGCTCGACGTCCTCCGCGTTCGCCGCGAGGATGTGGTCCTTGTTCGCCAGCAGCGCGTCGGCGGCGGCGTGCAGCGCGGCGTTCTTCTGCTCCGTGGTGAGCGTGATCAGGTGCTTCGACGCGGCGCGGGCGGCGCGGGCCGCCTCCTCGACCGCGGTGGTTGCGGCCTGCAGGTCGGCGTCGGTGGCGGCGGAGACGGTGGGCGTGCTCATGGTCCGAGAATACGTGCCGCGCCGGATTGTCAGTGCGCGGTGTTACGTTGCGCCCGTGTCCCGCCGGAGAACCGCCCGCAGCCTGTCCAGGCAGGCGTGGGTCTCGCTGGTCCTGGTCGTCGCGACCACGGTCTTCGTGGCCGTCGGTGTCCTTCGCGACCGGTCCTTCGCGGAGCCCTCCCCCGGTCCCGCCGCCCCGTCCGGGACGGTGTCCGACGGTGCGCCGCTCGCCGGCGTCCGGGTCGTGGCGGCCCGCGAACGCGCTCCGCAGACCTACCGGCGGGCGGCGTTCGGCCAGGCGTGGACCGACGACCAGTCGGCGCCGCTCGGGCACAACGGCTGCGACACCCGCAACGACGTGCTCGACCGCGACCTCAAGGACAAGTCCTACGTCCGCACCTCCGGCTGCCCGAACGCAGTGGCGACGGGCACCCTCGTCGATCCGTACGGCGGCGCGACCATCCGATTCGAGCGCGGCGCGAAGACCTCGGCCAGGGTGCAGATCGATCACGTGATCGCGCTGGCCTACGCCTGGGACATGGGCGCGTGGTCCTGGGACGACGCGAAGCGCACCGCCTTCGCCAACGATCCGCGCAATCTGGTCGCGGTCGACGGGCCGGCGAACGAGAACAAGCGCGACTCGCCCCCGGGCCGCTGGATGCCCGCCAACGAGCGCTTCCACTGCCAGTACGCCCGCCAGTTCGCCTTCGTCGCCCGCGAGTACGGCCTGTCCGTCGACCGCTCCTCCGCCGCCGTCATCGACCGGGCCGTCAAGACCTGTCAACCGGATGGATGAAACCGTCTTCCGTACCTATCTCCGATCGTCCCCGCTCGCCGGCGAGAACCTCTTCGGTCCCGCATGCAATCGCAGTCCGATTCTCCTGATCGAGGACGGGACTCTCACGCAATCACAAACCGATCACGTCATGGAGCTCGCCGAGCTCGTCAACGCCCGGATCCGCCGCTATCACATCGACGGTTCGGGCCGCAGGACCACGTGGCGGACCGTCCCGATCTCGGCGCACTCGACAGATTCGGCGATCCGAGTTCCCGGCGAAGCCGCCAGGCGGCTTGTCCAACCGACCACACCGTCCAAGCGCGAACTCGCAGCCCTGGGGCCACTGCTGCTCGCCGCACAACTCGGCGCATCGGTCGTGGTCCGCGCGGCGGGCGACGACGGCGCGGCGACCCTCGATCCGTACTGCGCGTTCGTCCGCCCGAGCGAGCTTCTCCCCATCCTCGCCCACTACGGTCGAATGCGCACGAACACCGTGTGTTTTCCGAGTACGAGTCGGGCGGATAAGACCGTCCCGCTCCACCACTTCTACCCCATGTACTACGCGCCGGTGGTTCTGCCCCAACAGGCTCGACTCCTCGGAGTCTGTCAATCGATGTCCGCCGCATCCGGCGACCCGACGCTCGTGCGACTCGCGGCCACACTGCAGATCCGACTAGGGAGGGCATTGGCGGGATTCGATGCAGTGCTGGCCGCCCTGTCCTCACCACCCGACAGGATCTCCCCGATGCAAGCCGTACTCGATAGGTCGGGCGACACCGCACGAGCCGAGTCCGCGATCGATGGCGTCCTGATCAACCTCACCGGGACTCTCGACGCGCTTGCCGCGCTCCATGTCCACGCGAACATCGAGAACGCCAGCGGAATGAATAAGCCGCACGATCGACCCTGGTACAACCACAATGTCCGCGACTTCTTCGGTGCGAAGGAAGTCGAAGCTCTCACTGCGGCACGCGCCGACATCGCGTACATCGCCACGTTGAGAAACACTATTCACGGCGCGGCACCGGAAGTCGTTTCGATCCATTCCGCGGATTCGTTCGCAGCCAATCGCGCGTTCGGGGCGCCCGAGTGGGCGGGCTCCTCTTGGGGCCTTGCCGTAGCAGCCGCTTCACATAGCGATCACGACTTTCCCACTGATTTTGCATCTCGTTTCAGCATCAGACGACAGGAATCAGTGATCCGCGCCTTCTCGCCGGCGCACGAGACGTCACACGTCGTCTGCGACCCGGCCACACTCTGCTACGAGTCGATTCGGTCCACGACACGATTCGTGAACAGGTTCGCGCTCGCACTACTCACCTCCCCCGGCCGCGTCGGGACCAATGCAGTGTGCGCCGCGAATCGCGAACTCGATCCGCACGACCCGGCCCTCCATTGGCTGAGGTCCGTGGAATCGGATGCCGCCAGGGCGGTCGCTCGACAGGTATCCGAGCTCACGTTCACGTTCTGACGGGCTCAGGGTCGTCTGCACCCGAGCGGGCGGGCGACCCACATCCCGACAAACAAGCATTGCTGCTTGTTTTTTCCGTCTCCGGCTGACAGAGTGTGGGCGTGCCCACCTCAGTCCCCGTGTTCGACGCGCTCGAGTCCACCTCGGCCGCCGTCGCCGCGATCGCCGATTCCCTCCCCGACTGGTCGATCCCCACGCCCGCCGAGGGCTGGACCGTCGCCCACCAGGTCGCCCACCTCGCCTGGACCGACGAGGTCTCCCTCGTGGCCGCCACCGATTCCGACGGCTTCGCCGCGATCCTGCAGGACGCGATGAAGGACCCGATGGGCTTCGTCGACGCCGGTGCCGCCGAGCTGGCAGCGGACCCGAACCTGCGCACCCGGTGGGACGGTGCCCGCGCGGCACTCGCGGCGGCCCTCCGCGCGGCCGACCCGGGCACCCAGCTCCCCTGGTTCGGCCCGCCGATGCGCCCGGCCACCATGGCGAACGCCCGGCTCATGGAGACCTGGGCGCACGGGCTCGACATCGCCGATGCCGCAGGCGTCGAACTGACGACCCCCGAGGCCCTCCCTCACGTCGCCAAGATCGCCTACAAGACCCGCGACTTCGCCTACACGGTGAACGGCGAGACGCCGCCGGGCGAGCCCTTCGACGTGGTCCTCGTCGCGGCCGACGGCACGGAGATCGCCTTCGGACCGGGGGGCGCCGCGCAGCGCGTGACCGGCTCGCTCGACGACTTCTGCCGCCTCGCGACGCAGCGCGTCAACGTCGCGGACACCGATCTCGTCGCCACGGGTGCGGACGCCGCCCACTGGCTGACCATCGCACAGTGTTTCGCCGGCGCGCCCGGCACCGGCCGCGCCCCGCAGAAGGGACGTCAATGACCCGCACCATTCGCATCGCCAACATCTCCGGCTTCTACGGCGATCGCGCGGCGGCCCTCGGCGAGATGCTCGCCGGACCCCGCGTCGACTACATCACCGGCGACTACCTCGCCGAACTCACCATGCTCATCCTCGGCCGCGACCGGCTCAAGGACGCGGATCTGGGCTACGCCAAGACTTTCCTGCGCCACCTCACTCCCCATCTGACGACGCTCGCCGAGCGCGGCACCAAGGTCGTCGTCAACGCCGGCGGGCTCAACCCCGGCGGACTGGCCGCCGCCGTGGAGAAGGCGATCGCCGAGTCCGGCACGGACCTGCGGGTCGGGTGGGTCGACGGTGACGACCTGATCGCCCGGTCCGCCGAGCTCGGCGTGCCGAACGCGGTGACCGCCAACGCTTATCTCGGCGCCTTCGGCATCGCCGACTGCCTGACCGCCGGCGCCGACATCGTGATCACCGGCCGGGTCACCGACGCCTCCGTGATCCTCGGGCCCGCCATCGCCGAATTCGGCTGGCAGCGCACGGACTTCGACGCCCTCGCGGGCGCCGTCGCTGCAGGCCACATCATCGAGTGCGGCACCCAGGCCACCGGCGGCAACTACGCCTTCTTCGACCGCCACCCGATCGAGCAGCTCCTGCACCCCGGCTTCCCCATCGCCGAGATCGCCGCCGACGGTTCCTTCGCCATCACCAAGCAGCCCGGCACGGGCGGCGTCGTCGAGGTCGGCACCGTCACCGCGCAGCTGCTCTACGAGGTCACCGGCCAGCGGTACGCGAACCCCGACGTCACGCTGCGGCTCGATTCCATGATCCTCGCCCAGGACGGCCCGGACCGGGTCACCGTGAGCCGCGTCCGCGGCGAGGCACCGTCGACCACGACCAAGGTCGCGACCACCACGCTCGGCGGCTTCCGCAACGAGATCGCCTTCCTGCTCACCGGCATCGACGTCGAGCGCAAGGCCGCGCTGCTGGAGGCGCAGCTCCGCGATGCCCTCGACCGGAGCGGCGGCGCACCGTCGGACCTGCAGTTCCGCCTGGCGCGCACCGACCACGCGGACGCCTCGACCGAGGCGGCGGCCTCGGCCACGCTGACGGCCGTGGCCTGGGACCCCGACCCGAACCGGGTGGGCCGCGCGTTCAGTTCCGCGGCGGTCGAACTCGCCCTCGCCACCTATCCCGGTGCCTCCCCGATGGCCCCGCCGTCGAGCGGCGGTCCCTACGGCGTATACCAGGCGGTGTACGTCCCCAACGGCGATGTCCCGCACCGCGCCCACCGACCCGACGGCACCGTCGTCGACATCGCGCCGCCCGAGGTCGTGCAGGAGCTCACCCCCGATCCGTCCCAGCCGGGCGACGACGCCCCGCGTCCCGTCGGCCCGACGGTCCGCGTCCCGCTCGGCACCGTCTTCGGCGCGCGGAGCGGCGACAAGGGCGGCAGCGCGAACGTCGGCGTCTGGGCGGAGTCCGACGAGGCGTACGAGTGGCTCCGCAGTAACCTGACCGAAGAGACTCTGCGCGAGCTCCTTCCGGAGGCGGCGGAGCTTCCCGTCCGTCGTTACGAGCTGCCCAACCTCAAGGCCCTCAACTTCGTCATCGAGGACCTGCTCGGCAAGGGCGTCGCACACGGCTATCGGTTCGACCCTCAGGCCAAGGGGGTCGGCGAGTGGCTCCGCGGCCGCTACGTCGACCTGCCCGCCCGCCTGCTGCCCGCCGACCACACCACGAAGGAGATCGCATGACCGGCCTGTGGGAGTCCGAGGAACGACTCGCGCTGCGGAAGACGGTGACCGCGTTCACCGAACGCGAGATCCTGCCGCACCTCGATGAGTGGGAGGCCGGCGGCCTGCTGCCCCGCGAGCTGCACAAGAAGGCCGGCGACCTCGGCCTCCTCGGCGTCTCCTTCCCGGAATCGGTGGGCGGCGGCGGGGGCGACCCGCGCGACGCGCTCATCGTCTGCGAGGCGATGCACGAGGCGGGCGGCTCCGGCGGCCTGTTCGCATCGCTGTTCACCTGCGGGATATCCGTGCCGCACATCATCCTCGCGGGCACCGAGGAGCAGAAGGCGAAGTGGGTGGCGCCCGTCCTCGCGGGCGAGAAGATCAGTTCGCTCGGCCTCACCGAGCCCGGCGGCGGCTCCGATCTCAGCCACCTCACCACGACGGCGCGCAAGGACGGCGACCACTACATCGTCAACGGCGCCAAGACCTTCATCACCTCGGGCATCCGCGCCGACTGGGTGGTCACGGCCGTGCGCACCGGCGGCGAAGGCGCGAGCGGCATCAGCCTGCTGGTGATCCCCAAGGGCCTCGACGGTTTCGAGGTGAGCGCCCCGCTGAAGAAGATGGGCTGGCACGCCTCCGACACCGCCGAGCTGTCCTTCACCGACGTCCGCGTCCCCGCCGAGAACCTCATCGGCGCCGAGGGCAGCGGCTTCCTGCTGATCGGCGCCGCCTTCGTCACCGAGCGGCTCGGGCTGGCCGTGCAGGCGTACTCGCACGCCCAGCGCTGCCTCGATCTCACGCTCGACTGGGTGCGCAACCGCGAGACCTTCGGGCAGCCGCTGATCAAGCGACAGGCCGTGCAGAACACGGTCACCGAGATGCGCCGCAGGATCGAGGTGGCCCGTGTCTACAGCCGGCACGTCGCCGATCTGTACTCCGCAGCGCTGGAGTCCGGCGAGCCCGCCGCGGCGGCCGAGTACGTGCCCCAGGCCTGCTTCGCGAAGAACACGGCAGTCGAGTGCGGCGAATGGGTAGCGAACGAGGCGGTGCAGCTCTTCGGCGGCCACGGCTACATGTCCGAGTACGAGGTCTCGCGGCACTACCGCGATGTCCGCATCCTCGGCATCGGCGGCGGTACCACCCAGATCCTCACCACCCTGGCGGCGAACCGCCTGGGTTACAAGTAGACCGGAAGGACTCCTCCCATGACGGTGCTCCGCAGCACACCGGCGCCCGACTCCGGTAAGTACCGCGAGACCATGCTCGGCAAGCTCGCCGACCTCACCGCCGAGTTCGACAAGGCCCTCGCCGGGGGCGGCGAGAAGTACGTCGAGCGGCACCGCAAGCGAGGCAAGCTCACCGCCCGCGAGCGCATCGACAGCGTGCTCGACCCCGCCTCGCCCTTCCTCGAGCTCATGCCGCTCGCCGCGTGGGGCAGCGACTTCCAGGTCGGCGCCTCCCTCGTCGGCGGCATCGGCGTGGTCGAGGGCGTCGAGGTGATGGTCGTCGCCAACGACCCCACGGTCAAGGGCGGCACCTCCAATCCGTGGACGCTGCGCAAGTCACTGCGCCTCAACGACATCGCCAAGGAGAACCGGCTTCCGGTGCTCTCGCTGGTCGAGTCCGGCGGCGCCGACCTGCCCACGCAGAAGGAGGTCTTCGTCCCCGGCGGCGCGATGTTCCGCAACCTCACCCAGCTGTCCAAGGCCGGGATCCCCACCATCTCAGTGGTCTACGGCAATTCCACCGCCGGCGGCGCGTACATCCCCGGCATGAGCGATCACGTCGTGATGATCAAGGAGCGTTCCAAGGTCTTCCTGGCCGGCCCGCCGCTGGTGAAGGCCGCGACCGGCGAGATCTCCGACGACGAGACGCTCGGCGGCGCCGAGATGCACTCGCGCACCTCCGGTCTCGGCGACTACATGGCGAACGACGAGCTCGACGCGGCACGGATCGCGCGGTCGATCGTCAAGCGGCTCAACTGGCGCAAGCAGGGACCGGCACCGTCGAGCCTGGTCAAGCCCCCGCGCTACGACGCCGAGGGGTTGCTCGACATCGTGCCGGACGATCTGAAGATCCCTTTCGATCCGCGAGAGATCATCGCCCACATCGTCGACGACTCCGACTACGACGAGTTCAAGCCGCTCTACGGCGGCTCGCTCACCACCGGCTGGGCGAATCTGCACGGCTACCCCATCGGCATCCTCGCCAACGCCCGCGGCGTCCTGTTCTCCGAGGAGGCGCAGAAAGCCACCCAGTTCATCCAGCTGGCGAACCGCTACGACACGCCACTGCTGTTCATCCACAACACCACCGGCTACATGGTGGGCGCGGAGTACGAGCGCGGCGGCATGATCAAGCACGGCTCGATGATGATCAACGCCGTCTCCAACTCGGAGGTGCCGCACCTCTCGCTCATCGCGGGCGCCTCCTACGGCGCCGGCCACTACGGCATGGCGGGTCGCGCCTTCAACCCGCGGTTCCTGTTCTCGTGGCCCAGCGCCCGCTCGGCGGTCATGGGCGCCAAGCAGCTCGCCGACGTGGTCACCGAGGTCGCGGCGGCGTCGGCCGCCTCCCGCGGGCAGGCCATGGACCCGGCGTTCGTCGACGGCATGCGCACCGCCATCGAGACGCAGATCGACAAGGAGTCGCTGCCGGCCTTCATGTCCGGGATGCTCTACGACGACGGCATCATCGACCCCCGCGACACCCGCACGGTGCTCGGCATGGCCCTCTCGGCCATCCACAACGGCCCCGTCCACGGCACCGACGCCTTCGGCGTCTTCCGGATGTGAGGAAAGCATGACGACATTCGATTCCGTCCTCGTCGCCAATCGCGGCGAGATCGCCCGCCGCGTCATCGCCGCGGCCCACGCGCGCGGCCTCCGCGCCGTGGCCGTCTACTCCGATCCGGACGCGAACGCGCCCCATGTCGCCGAGGCCGACGAGGCCGTACGCCTGCCCGGCGAGTCCCCCGCCGACACCTACCTGCAGGGCGAGAAGATCATCGCGGCGGCGCAGGCGACCGGCGCGCAGGCGATCCACCCCGGCTACGGCTTCCTCTCCGAGAACGCGGAGTTCGCGGCCGCAGTGCAGAACGCGGGCCTCGTCTGGATCGGTCCGTCGCCCGAGGCGATCACCGCGATGGGCTCCAAGGTCGCGGCCAAGGCCCGTCTCGCCGAGGCCGGCGTGCCGATGCTCACGAACCTCACCCCGGACCAGGTCTCCGACAGCGACTTCCCCGTGCTGGTCAAGGCCTCCGCCGGTGGTGGCGGCCGCGGCATGCGCGTGGTGCGCACCCGCGCCGAACTCACCGAGAACCTCGAAGCCGCGGAGCGCGAAGCGAAGTCCGCCTTCGGCGACGGCACCGTCTTCTGCGAGCGCTACCTCGAGCGCGGCCGGCACATCGAGGTCCAGGTCATGGCCGATGCGCACGGCACCGTCTGGGCCGTGGGCGAGCGCGAGTGCTCGATCCAGCGCCGCCACCAGAAGGTGCTCGAGGAGGCCCCGTCCCCGCTCGTCGAGCGCCACCCGGCGATGCGCACCGCCCTCTACGAGGCGGCCGCCAACGCCGCCAAGGCCATCGGCTACACCGGCGCCGGCACCGTCGAATTCCTCGCCACCGACGCCGGCGAGTTCTTCTTCCTCGAGGTGAACACGCGTCTGCAGGTGGAGCACCCCGTCACCGAGGCCACCACCGGCCTCGATCTCGTGGGCCTGCAGTTCGACGTCGCCGCGGGGCTCCCCCTCCCGTCGGCCGAGCCGCCCGCCACCCGCGGCTGGGCGATCGAGGCGCGCCTCTACGCCGAGGATCCCGCCAACGACTGGCGCCCCGCCGCGGGCACCGTGCACCGCTTCGAGGTGCCCGGCGTGGTCAGCGAGTTCTCCGGCCCGGACCGCACCGGCATCCGGCTCGACAGCGCACTCGCGCCCCGCGACAGCGTCGTCGAGGTCTTCTACGATCCGATGCTGGCGAAGGTCATCGGCTACGCCCCGACCCGCGCGCAGGCCCTCGCGATCACCGAGGCCGCGTTGCGGAAGGCGACGATCCACGGCCTCACCACCAACCGGGACCTGCTGGTCCGGATCCTCGCCGACGCGGATTTCAAGGCGGGCGACTTCGCGACCGATTTCCTCACCGGGGAACGGCTCGAGCGCCTCGCCGCTCCGCTGCTGGACGATGCGGAGCTGGCTCAGGCCGCCAGCGCCGCCGGCGCCGTCCTGGACCGACGGCGCGCCGCCGCGAGCCCGCTGCCGCACGTCGCGCCGGGGTGGCGCAACATCGGCGCACGCACCCTCGTGCCCGAGTTTCGCACCGCCGACGAGCGGGAGTTCCGCGCCGACGGCGGGCAGGTCGCCGCCGTCTCGGACGACGGTGACCGCGCCAGCGTCGCGGTCGAGCGGGACGGCCTGCGCCGCACCGTCACCGTGACCGCCTATCCGGGCGATCAGACCGTGGTGGAGGTGGAGACCGCGCGCGGCGCCGCGACGCTGACCCTGGTGAACCCGCTGCCGTCGGCGGACGCCGCCGCCGCGGCGGGCTCCCTGCTCGCGCCGATGCCCGGCGTGATCACCCGGATCGGTGCCCAGGTGGGCGATTCCGTCACCGCCGGACAGCCCGTGCTGTGGATGGAGGCGATGAAGATGGAGCACGCCATCTCCGCCCCCGCCGACGGCGTCATCACCGAGATCGCGGTCACGGTGGGCCAGAACATCGATGCCGGCGCCGTGGTCGCCGTGCTGGAAGATACGGAGTAGGAATACATGAGCATCTCACTGGACGTCATCGAGTCCGAGGAGCGCCAGGCGCTCCGCGCGACGGTCTCGGAGCTGGGGCGCAAGTTCGGCCCCGAGTACATGCGGGAGAAGATCGCGGCGGGCGAGGGCCCCACCGAGCTGTGGAAGGCGGCGGGCGATCTGGGCCTGATCGGCGTGAACATCGCCGAGCAGTACGGCGGCGGCGGTGCCGGCATGTACGAGCTCGGCATCGTGGGCGAGGAGTTGGCCGCGGCCGGCTCGTCGCTGCTGATGCTCGTGGTCTCCCCCGCGATCAACGGCACGATCATCTCCAAGTTCGGCACGGAGGAGCAGAAGCAGCGCTGGCTTCCCGGTATCGCCTCCGGGGAGACGATCGCCGCCTTCGCGATCACCGAGCCCGACGCCGGTAGCAACAGCCACCGGATCACCACCACCGCGCGCCGCGACGGCGACGGCGACGACTGGATCATCTCGGGCCAGAAGACCTTCATCTCCGGCGTCGAGTTGGCCGACGTGATCCTGGTGGTCTCGCGCAGCGAGGACGCCAAGACCGGCAAGCTGCGCCCCGCCCTGTTCCTCATGCCCACCGACTCCCCCGGGCTGCAGAAGACGAAGATCCCGATGGAGGTCGGCCTCCCCGAGTCGCAGTGGACGCTGTTCTTCGACGACGTCCGACTGCCGGCCGAGGCGCTCGTCGGTGAGCCCGACGCCGCCATCGCCCAGCTCTTCGCCGGCCTGAACCCCGAGCGCATCATGGCCGCCGCCGGTTCCGTCGGCTCGGCCCGCTACGCGATCGACCGCGCCGTCGACTACGCCAAGCAGCGCACCGTCTTCAAGGTTCCGATCGGCGCGCACCAGGCGATCGCGCACCCGCTCGCCGAGCTGAAGGTGGAGACCGAGCTCGCGAAGCTGATGCTGCAGAAGGCCGCGACGCTCTACGACGCCGGCCAGGAGTTCGCCGCCGCCGAGGCCGCGAACATGGCGAAGTTCGCGGGCGGCGAGGCGGGCGCGAAGGCCGTCGACCGGGCGATCCACTCGCTCGGCGGCAACGGCCTGACCACCGAGTACGGCCTGGCCCAGATGCTGGTCGCTTCACGGCTGTTCCGCATCGCGCCGGTGAGCCGGGAGATGGTGCTCAACTTCATCTCCGAGCACACGCTCGGCCTGCCCAAGAGCTACTAGGAGCCAGGATGACCAAGTCTCTGGTCGGATACGAGACGCGCGGCGGTGCCGCGTATCTCACGATCGACAGTCCGCACAACCGGAACGCCATCTCGCAGCGACTGCTCGCCGACCTGAGCGCCGGCCTGGAGCAGGCCGCCGCGGACGACGCGGCCCGCGCGGTGGTGCTCACCCACACCGGCACGACGTTCTGCGCCGGTGCGGATCTCAAGGAGGCAGCGGCGAACGGCGCGGGTTCGGACCCGAAGTCGCGCACCCTGGCGATGATCGGCGCGATGCGCGGGATCATCGAGTGCCCCAAGCCCGTGATCGCCCAGGTCGACGGCCACGTCCGGGCCGGCGGCTTCGGCCTGATCGGTGCCTGCGACTTCGTCTTCGCCGGTCCCGCCGCGTCGTTCGCGGTCACGGAGACCCGGATCGGGGTCGCGCCGGCGATGGTCTCGCTGGTGCTGCTGCCGCACCTGCCCTCACGGGTCGCCTCGACGCTGCTCCTCACGGGGCGGAAGTTCGACGGTGCCGAGGCCGCCGGCCACGGCCTCGTCACCGCGGCGGTCGAGGACCCCGCGGCCGCGGTCGCGGAGCAGCTGGCCGAGCTGCAGCTGTGCAGTCCGCAGGGCCTGCGGGAGACGAAACAGATTCTGTGGCACGACGTCCTGCGATCCTTCGACGAGCGGGCCGACGCCCTCGGGGAGCAGTCCGCGCGGCTCTTCGGCTCCGCCGAGTCCGTCGAGGGGATCACGGCGTTCCTGCAGAAGCGCGCGCCGAGCTGGGCCGAACCGGTGCCGGCGGAATAGGCTGTCCACGATGACTCCCCTCCGCCAGCCCATCCGCGCACCGCAGCAGTCCCGCAGCCGGGAGACCCGGCAGCGCCTGCTCGAGACCACCATCGCCTCACTCGCGGCGCGCGGGTGGACCGCCACCACCGTCGGCAGCGTGGCGCGGCAGGCGGGGGTCTCGCGCGGCGCGGCGCAGCACCACTTCCCGACCCGGGAGGACCTGATCAGCGCGGCGCTGGAGTACATGGGCGAGCAGCGGCTCGCGCAGGTGGCGCAGGCGGGGGCCGCGGTGCCCGAGGGACCGGACCGTCCGTACGCGGTGGCGCGCCTGATCGTCGAGTACTACACCGACGATCTCTTCAAAGCGGCGCTGCACGTGTGGACCGCTGCGGCGAGCGACGACGCACTGCGGGAACGCATGCTGCCCTTCGAGAACAAGCACTCGCGCGAGGTCTTCGCCCTCGCCATGCGGCTCCTCGGGGTCGACCGGGACGACGAGGAGGCCCGCCGCGCCGTCCAGGCCACGCTGGACCTGGCCCGCGGGCTCGGCCTCGCCGATCTGCTCTCCGACGACGCCGTCCGCCGCGAGCAGGTCGTCGAATTCTGGGGCCGGCAGCTCGCAGCAGTGGTCACCCGCGACTGACCCGCGGCAGACCGTCAGGCCTTGTCGAGGTAGTCGCCGCGGTCGCCGCCGAGGACGACCTCGTTCATCGCCCGGAGGGCGGGATGGCGCTCCAGTCCCGGGTCCGCACCGACGATCTCGTAGGCGAGGTCCCGGGCGGCCTGGAGCACGTCACCGTCGCGAGCGAGATCCAAGAAGCTCAGGCGCCGGGCGAGACCGGACTGGTCCACGCCGAGGATGTCGCCGAAACCCCGGTATTCGAGGTCGAGCTGGGCGAGCGCGAAACCGTCGGCGGTGTCCGCCACCGCGTGCAGCCGGCCCAGGGTGCGGTCGGATCCGCTCGCGGTGATCAGCAGGCACAGTCCGGGCAGCCCGCCACGACCTACGCGGCCGCGCAGCTGGTGCAGCTGACTGATGCCGAACCGGTCCGCGTCGCGCACCACCATGGTGGTCGCGTTCGCGACGTCGACGCCGACCTCGATCACGGTGGTCGCCACGAGGATGTCGATGTCACCGGCGGCGAAGGCCGCCATGATCTCCGACTTCTCCTCGGCGGGGAGCCGGCCGTGCAGCAGCGCGATCCGGTGCTCGCCGAGCGGTCCGGCGGCGAGCTCGTCGTACATCTCGATGGCCGAGACCGTCTTCGGCTTCTCCTCCTCCGCCTCGGGCGCGTCGCGGGAGGCGCTGCGCCCCACAGCCTTCGGGGGCGCGGCGACCGTGTCGAAGTCGTAGTCCTCGTCGGTGAAGCCCGCCTTCGCCTGCTCTCCCGTGGCGTCGTCGCCGATGCGGGCGCACACCACGTACACCTGGCGGCCCGCGCGGACCTCCTCGTCGACGCGCGCCCACGCCCGCGCGACCCACGCCTCCTTCTCCTCGGGCACCACGGAGGTCTGGATCGGCTGCCGCCCGCGCGGCAGCTCCCGCAGGACGGACGTCGCCATGTCGCCGAACTGCGCGAGGGCGACGGTGCGCGGGATCGGCGTCGCCGTCATGACCAGCAGGTGCGGCATCGATTCGTCGGGGGTATCACCGTCGGACGTTCCGGTGCCCTTGCGTCGCAGCCGGTCCCGCTGCTCGACGCCGAAGCGGTGCTGCTCGTCCACCACGACGAGGCCGAGCCGGAAGAACTCGACGGTGTCCTCCAGCAGCGCGTGCGTACCGATCACGATCCCGGCCTCGCCGGTCACGATCCGCAGCAGCGCCGCCCGCCGCTGCTTGACCGTCATCGACCCCGTCAGCAGCGTCACTGTGGTGGCCGCCTCCGCGGCGCCCAACTGCCCGGCCTCCGCGAGGTCGCCGAGCATCGCGGTGATCGAGAGCAGGTGCTGCGTCGCCAGCACCTCCGTGGGGGCGAGTAGCACCGCCTGGTGGCCGGCGTCGACCGCGGCGAGCATCGCGAGCAGCGCGACGAGGGTCTTGCCGGAGCCGACCTCGCCCTGCAGCAGCCGCGTCATCGGGTGCGGCTTCGCCAGGTCCTCGAGGATCTCGAAGAGCACCGCCTCCTGGCCGACGGTGAGCGTGAACGGAAGCCGTTCGCGCAGGCCGGCCTGCAGCGGACCGTCGGGGGCGTGCAGGGGCGGCGCGGCGACGGTGCCCACGTCGTGCGCCCGGCGCGCCAGGGCGGTCTCGATCGCGACGGCCTCGTCGAAGGCGAGCCGCCGCTTGGCCTGCGTGACCTGCGCCCGCCCGTCGGGCTTGTGCGCGGCCCGCACGGCCTCGTCGAGGCTCATCAGTGCGTTGAACACCAGGAACTCATGCGGCAGCGATTCCGGCACCGGTGCGAGCCTTTTCAGCACGCTGTCGACCAGCGAGAGGATCAGCCACGTCGGCATGTTCTTGGTGCCGTGATAGATCGGCACCGTCGGCTGCATCAGAAGACTCAGGTCGGCGAACTTGAGCCGCTTCGACCCCGCCTTGGTCGACCCTGCCTCGTTGGCCGCGAGTGCCTCCGCCGAGGTGATCGTGGTGTCCGGCAGGACGAGCCACTCCGGGTGGGTGAGCTGCAGCTTGCCGTTGAACTCGCCCAGCCGCCCGATGAGCAGCAGCTGGCGGTCGGGCTGGATCGGTTTGGGCAGGTAGTTGAAGAAGGTCACGTCGTAGGCGCGGACCTTGTTGACCACCTGCACCTTGAACATCTTCTTGCCGCGGTGGTGCGCCCGCGGCGGGGTGATCGCCGTGACGGTGCCGATCACCACCACGTCGTCGCCGACGCGGGGCTCGGAGCGTCGCGTGCCGTCGTCCTCGACCGCCCCGCCCTCGTACCGGAAGGGGAAGTGTCGCAGCAGGTCCCCGACGGTGACCAGCCCCAGTTCCGCGGAGACCGTCTCGGCGATCTCGGGATCGAGCGCCTCGGTCAGCGGGGTCTGCAGCGTCAGAGTGCGCGCGGGAGTCATTCGACGCCGATCTCCATCACGCTCGCGGTCTGCCCGCCGTGGTAGCCGACCACCTCGACCTCGGGCCGGTCCGGCCGAAGCGCCGCCCGCACCCGGTCGGGGAAGTCGGTGTCACCCGCCTCCCCCAACAGCACGGTCACCATGTCGCCGCCGGTCGCGAGGAGCAGCTCCGCCAGGGCCTCGCCCGCCGAGTACTGGTCCTCCTCGAGGACGACTACCTCGCCGCCGACCATGCCGAGGTAGTCCCCGGGCCCGCACGGACCGAGGATGGTCAGCGCGTCCTCCGTCACCGCGATCACGGACCCGCAGCGTGCGCCCGCAGCCGCCTCCGCCATCGAGTAGGTGTCGTCGGCGGTGTGACCCGAGGGCTCGTGCACGGCGAGCGCGGCGATCGCCTGCACCATCGACGAGGTGGGCAGCAGGGTCACCAGGACACCGGATTCGCGGGACCGCGCCGCCACCGCGAGCAGCTCCGGCGTGGGCAGCGCCCCGTTCGGCATGAGCAGCACCTCGCGACCCTCGAAGCGGTGCAGCGCGGCCAGCAGCTCGGCGTGGGTGAGCCCGCCGTCACAGCGGACCACCTCCGCCCCGGCCCCGGTGAACAGTTCCGCGGCACCGTCGCCGGAGACCAGCGCGACGATCGCGCGCGGCGCGTCCAGCAGCGCCTGCAGCGGGGTCTCGGTGTGGCCGGTCTCCTGCAGCACGTTGACGGCGATGCTGCGCAGCTTGCCGTGTCGCAGGCCCGCCTGGATCGCGGCGCCGGGCTCGGTGGTGTGGGTGTGGACAGACCACGTCGCGACCGGGTCGGGATCGGCGGCCGCGACCACCACGACCGAATCGCCGAAGGCCCGCAGCTCGGCCCGCAGGCGGTTCGCCGTGGCCTCGGTGGCGGCGGGGAGGAGGTACATGACCTCGTACTCGACGTGCGGGCCGCGCGGCGGGTCGGAGTGCGCGCCGTGGTCGTGGGTGTGCGCGTGCCCGTCCTCGACCTGCACGTGGACGTGGGGTGCGATCTGCCGCCCGAACCGCGGGCGCTCGGGGGCGGCGCCGGAGGTCACCTCGACGAGCGCGTCGAGCAGCACCAGGAGGCCGCGGCCGCCGGCGTCGACGACTCCCGCCGCGGCGTTGTCGGCCAACTGGTCCCGGGTGCGCAGCAGCGCGTCGAAGGCGGCGGCGGCGCAGGCGCGCGCGCAGTCGGCGAGGTCGCCGCCACCGTCGTAGGCGGTAGCCGCACCGTCGGCCGAGGCCCGCAGGACGGAGAGGATGGTCCCCTCGATGGGATCGGCGACGGCGGTCGTGACCAGCTCGGTCGCCGCCCGCAGGCCGGTCGCGAGGCCCTCGGCGGAGAGGTCGGCATCGGGCCCGAGCCGGCCGGCGATCCCCCGCATGATCTGGGAGACGATGACGCCCGAGTTGCCCCGCGCACCGGCCACCGCTCCCGCGACGGTCGCGCGGGCCACCGCGGAGGAGCCCTGCGCACGGTCCGCCTCCTCGGCGGCGCGGGCCGCGGCGCGCAGCGTGACCAGCATGTTCGTGCCGGTGTCGGCATCGGCCACGGGGAAGACGTTGAGGGTGTTGATCTCGTCGACGGCGCGCTCGAGGCCGAGCACTGCCCGCCGCAGCCAGGCCACCACCACGCGGCCGTCCTCCGCATTCGGTCCCGTCACGCCTGCCAGCCTAGTGGGCGGGCGGGCCCGGGTAGGGCGCCGGAGCGGTTTGGCTCCATCGGCGGGCTCGGCTATGCTTGCAGGGTTGCCTCGCGTCCGGGCGTGTCATCGGACAGGTCTCGACCGGCGGGGCGAAGCACAGGTTTTCAACGATACGAGGAGTACACGACTATGGCTGCCGTCTGCGACGTCTGCGACAAGGGCCCCGGCTTCGGTAAGTCGGTCTCGCACTCGCACCGGCGTACCAACCGCCGGTGGAACCCGAACATCCAGACCGTGCGCGCCCAGGTCGCGCCCGGTCAGACCCGTCGGCTGAACGTGTGCACCTCGTGCATCAAGGCCGGCAAGGTCGTTCGCGGCTGACTCGCGCGAGAAGCTCTGCCTTTCAAGGCCCGTGACCTCCCCGAGGTCACGGGCCTTGAAGCATGTCCAGGGCCTGTGCGGCCCGTACCGCCGGGACGGTCAGAGCGCCGGGGCCAGATGCGGCAGGCGCCAATCGACCGGTTCCGCACCGAGCTCCGCCAGTGCCGCGTTGACGCGCGAGAAGGGCCGCGAGCCGAAGAAGCCCCGCGAGGCGGACAGCGGCGAGGGGTGCACGGATTCGATCCGCGGCGTCGCGCCCAGTCGCGGGCCCAGCGACGCGGCGTCTCGGCCCCAGAGCACGGCCACCAGCGGCGCATCCCTGGCGACCAGCGCGTCGATCGCGCACTCGGTGACCCGCTCCCAGCCCTTCCCGCGGTGCGAGGCGGGCTTCCCGGGGGACACCGTCAGTACACGGTTGAGCAGGAGCACGCCCTGCCGCGACCACGGCGAGAGATCGCCGTTCGCGGGCGCGGGCAGCCCGAGGTCCTCGCAGTACTCGCGGTAGATGTTCTGCAGGCTCCGGGGGATCGGCCGCACCGACGGGTCCACGGAGAAGGACAGTCCTACGGCGTGCCCGGGCGTGGGGTACGGGTCCTGCCCGACGATGAGCACGCGCACGTCCGCGAACGGCTGCTGGAAGGCCCGCAGCACGTTCGCCCCGGCGGGCAGGTAGCCCCGGCCCGAGGCGTTCTCGGCCCGGAGGAACTCGCCGAGCGCCGCGATCTCGCCCGCGACCGGGGCGAGGGCCTCCGCCCAACCCGCCTCGACGGTGTCGGCCAGCGGTCTCGCCGTCATCGGTCCGCCTCCTCGGTGTGCTCGGTGAAAGTGCTCCAACCGCCCTCCGGCGGTCCGGCGTCCCCGTCGACGGTGACGGTGCCCGCTGGTCGTTCGTCGGGAGCCAGCGCCACCCCGATGGGGCGCCATCCCGCCGGGAGCGCGGCACCGTCGGGGAAGGTGGCGAGCAGCGCGTGGTCCTCGCCGCCCGTGCGGACCCAGCGCTCGGCATCCGCCCCGAGCGCGGCCGCGCACGCCACCAGGTCCGCATCGGGCGCGAGACGGGCACCGTCGAGCTCGATCCGGACGCCGGAGGCCTTGGCCAGCGCCCGCGCGTCGCGGAGCAGGCCGTCGGAGACGTCGGTGAGGGCGGTCGCGCCGGCGTCGGCCGCCCGCGGCCCCTCGGCGAGCGGCGGCGCCGGGCACCGGTGGATCTCGACCAGTGCCTCGAAGCCCTCGATACCCGCCAGCAGCACGTCGAGGCCCGCCGCGGAGTGCCCCAGGGTTCCGCAGACCGCCACCACGTCGCCCGGGCGCGCGCCGGAGAGCAGAACCGGCTCGCGGCCCTGCAGATCGCCGAGCACGGTGACCGCGAGCAGCACCTGCTCGGTCCGTACCACGTCACCCCCCGCGACGGCGCCGCCCGCCTCGGCGGCGCCGCGGGTGGTCCCGCGGGCGATCCCGGCGATCACGTCCGCGCCGGTCTCCGGCGGACAGCCGAGCGTCACCGTGAAGGCGGTGCACACGGCGCCCATCGCCGCGATGTCGGCGGCGTTCTGCGCCATCGCGCGACGCCCCACGTGTTCGGGTGTGGTCAGCTCGAACCGGAAGTGCCGGCCCTCCACCAGCGCGTCGGAGGAGACGACGGTGCGGCCGTCGGGCGTGGAGACGACCGCGGCGTCATCGCCCGGGCCGACGGGCACCCGCGGATCGGGACGCACACCGCCGGTGGCCAGCGCGATCACGCCGTCCTCCCCCAGGTCCGCCACGGTGCGCGCGCGGGGCCGCGCGGGGCTCTCGGGCTCTGATGATCTCATCGCGGCTACCGTATCGGACGTGAGCGATGCAGACGAGACGACCACCGCAGCCTCCGGCGCGAAGGAGCGCCGCAGCCCCGCCTTCCTCGCGACGGCGGTGGCCCTGCCGGTGGCGGTGGTGGCCTGCTTCGTGGCCTTCCTGGTGCTGGTGCAGCAGAAACAGGGCGACGCGCGCGATGCCGCGCAGGCGGGGCACCTGAAGTCGATCGCGGCACCGTCGTCGGGCGACGCCGCGTGCACGGCCCTGCTCGACGCCCTCCCCGCCGATCTCGGCCCGTACCGCCGCACCGGCGACACCGAGCCCCGCGGCTTCGCCCGCTGGGGCAGCGAGAAGGCGGGCGCGGTCGAGGTGCGCTGCGGTACCGCCCGCCCGGCCGAGCTGACCGCGACCGCGAAACTGCAGATCATCAACGGTGTGCAGTGGCTCCAGGCGGCGCCCGCCGGCGCGCCCTCGTCCGAGGGCGGGAGCTACTGGACGGTGGTCGACCACCGGCCGTACGTCACCCTGTGGGTGCCCGACGGTGCCGGCACCGCCGCCGTGCAGGCCACCTCCGACGCGGTCCGCGGGCACCTGCAGCCCGCCTCGCTCGACCTGGGCCGGTAGTGCGGCCCGGCGGCCGGTACTGCTAGCGGAGCCCCGTGCCCCGGGCGAGCGCGGTCTCGATGAGCACCGTGAGCAGCTCCGCGTAGTCGACACCCGACTCGGCCCACATCCTGGGGTACATCGATGTCGAGGTGAAGCCCGGCATGGTGTTGACCTCGTTGATCACCGGGCCGTCGGCGGTCTGGAAGAAGTCGACGCGGGCCAGGCCCTGGCCGTCGAAGGCGTGGAAGGCGCGCACCGCGAGGTCGCGGATCGCGGCGGACTGCTCCTCGGTGAGATCGGCCGGGACCGTGTACCGCGCGCGGTCGTCGAGGTACTTGGTCTCGAAGTCGTAGAACGAGTGCTCGGCGTCGGCGGCCATCTCGATCTCGGCGATCGCGGAGGCGGCGACGGTGCCGTCCGGCCGCTCGAGCACGCCGATCTCGACCTCGCGGCCGATGATCGCGGCCTCGATGATGACCTTCGGGTCCCACCGGCGCGCCTCGGCGATCGCGGCCGGCAGCGCAGTGAGGTCCGTCACCCGGGTGATGCCGATCGACGAGCCGCCGCGGGCGGGCTTGACGAACAGCGGCAGGCCCAGGCGGTGCAGCACCTCCGGCGGGACCTCGGTGTCGCGCTGGCGGAGCACGTGGAAATCGCCCACGGGCAGGCCGTCGGCGGCGAGCATCTTCTTGGCGAACTCCTTGTCCATGCCGGCCGCGGAGGCGAGCACGCCGGCGCCGACGTAGGGCACGCCGACCATCTCCAGGAGCCCCTGCAGGGTGCCGTCCTCGCCGTACGGGCCGTGCAGCACGGGGAAGACCACGTCGACGCCCCCGAGCACCGACCCGGCCGCGTCCGCGCCGACGGAGACCAGCTCGGCGCCCGGGAGCAGGGCGAGGTCCGTCGGCCCCTCGGGGACGCTCGGCAGGCTCCGGTCCGCGAAACGCAGGGTGTTCGCATCACCGTCGGACAGGACCCACGCGCCGGACCGCGTGATCCCGACGGGGATGACCTGGTAGCGCTCCGGGTCGAGGTGGGCGAGGATGCTGCCCGCCGATACGCACGAGACCGCGTGCTCGCTGCTGCGCCCGCCGAAGACCACTGCCACCCTGATTCGCTCCGTCACGGTCGCCCACCTTACGTGGCCGCCGTGCGGTCGGTCACGCCGCTATTCGGCGTCCTTGGGCCGCCACTCGCCGCCGACGTCGCGGTTGAGCAGGTCGTCCATGGCGCGCGAGACGGGCACCCCGTCGTAACAGACCGCCCGCACCGCCTCCGTGAGTGGCATCTCGACACCCACCCGGCGCGCCAGGTCGGCGATGGAGATGCACGACTTCGCGCCCTCGGCGACCTGGCCGTGGGCGGCGGCCTGCGCCTGTTCGACGGTCATGCCCTGGCCCAGCCGCGCCCCGAAGCTGAAGTTGCGGGACTGGGGCGAGCTGCAGGTGGCCACCAGATCGCCCACGCCCGCGAGCCCCGCCAGCGTCAGCGGCTGGGCGCCGAGCGCCGTGCCCAACCGCAGGGTCTCGGCGAGGCCGCGCGTGATGATCGCGGCCCGCGAGTTCTCACCGAGGTTGATGCCGGAGGCGATGCCGCAGACCAGGGCGATGACGTTCTTGGTGGCGCCGCCGATCTCGCAGCCGACCACGTCGTCACTGGTGTAGGGCCGGAAGTAGTCGGTCCGCGCGAGGTACTGGGTGCGCGAGGCGCGCTCGGCGTTGTCCGAGGCGACCACGGCCAGCGTGGGCTGCTGCTTGGCGATCTCCTTCGCGAAGTTCGGGCCCGTGAGCACCGCGAGCCGGTCCCGGTCGATCCCGGCCGCGTCGACCACGACCTCGCTCATCCGGTCCAGGGTGCCGATCTCGATCCCTTTGGCCAGGTTCACGACGGTGATGTCCGGCGGAATCAGGTGCCCCCAGTCACGCAGGTTCGCGCGCAGGGACTGCGACGGGACCGCCAGCACCACGAGGCCGGCGCCGCGCATCGCCTCCTCCGGGTCGTGCGTCGCGGAGAGGTTCTCCGGGAGCACGCCCTCCGGCAGGTACTGCGCGTTGATCCGGGTCTCGTTGATCTGGTCGGCGATCTCCTGGCGGCGGCACCACATCCGGACCCGGTGCGGCTCCGGACGGGTCGCCTCCGCGAAGACCTTCGCCATCGCGGTACCGAAGGACCCCGCTCCCATCACCGCAACGTCGACCATCCGGTCTCCTCCTCGTATCGCACTCACCCACCTCGATCGCGGGCGCCGCAGCGAGCCTATCGCCCGCCCGGAGGCGGCAGGGCCGGTTCGACACGCCTAGATTGGTGCGCATGAGCTCACCGCACGGGGACGCAGTCTCCCCCGCCGTCGTGGTGGTGACAGCTGTGAAGTCGCTCGACGCCGCCAAGTCGCGGTTCGCCGCCCCCGGCGACGGACGCCGGGAGGCGGTCCCGGGACTCGTGCTCGCCATGCTGCTCGACACCCTCGACGCGGCCTCGGCGACGCCCGGGGTGGTCGGCGTCCACGTCGTCTCACCGGATCCCGCCGTCCGCGCCGCCGCCGAGGCGGCCGGGGCGCGCACCGTCGACGAGCCGGTGCCGGGCGGCCTGAACGCCGCGCTCGAGACGGGTGCGCGGGCCGCGCGGGCCGCGCACGGACCCGCGGTCGCGGTGCTGGCCCTGCAGGCGGACCTGCCCGGGGTCACCCCGGGCGAGCTCGGAGCCTTCCTCTCGGCGACGGCGGGCCGCCGGGGCTTCGTGCCGGACCACGCCGGGACCGGGACCGCGGCGCTCTACGCGCCCCCGGGGACCGACCTGCGCGCCGCCTTCGGGCCGGATTCCGCGGCGGCGCACCGGTCCGGCGGCGCCGTCCGGCACGCCGGGCCGTGGCCCGGGCTGCGCACCGACGTGGACACCCCGCGGGATCTCGCGGCGGCCGGCCGGCTGGGCCCGCACACCGCGGCCGCGACGCGCGCCGCCGCGGATCGGGCCGTCACGGCGAAACCTCGCGCTCGATACGCCAGAATGGAGCGGTGACGACCGAGCCTGACGCCCCCTCCGCCGAACCGAGCGCCGCCCCGAGTACCGCGGTCGCCGATGCCGTCATCCCGCCCTCGAGCAGGTCCACCGCGATTCCGACCGCCCCGCCCGCCGCGTCGGCCGAGGACGCCAGTGACCTCCCCGCGGACCGGTACCTCAATCGCGAACTGAGCTGGCTCGACTTCAACGCCCGGGTGCTGGCGATGGCCGAGGACGCCTCGCTCCCGTTGTTGGAGCGCGCGAAGTTCCTGGCGATCTTCGCCTCGAACCTGGACGAGTTCTTCATGGTCCGGGTCGCCGGGCTCAAGCGGCGCGACCAGATGGGCCTGTCGGTCCGCTCCTCGGACGGCCTCTCACCCCGCGAGCAGCTGGGTCTCATCTCCCAGCGGACGCAGGAACTCTCGCACAAGCACGCCCGGGTGTTCAGCGACGCGGTCCGTCCGGAGCTCGCAGCGCAGGGCATCTCGGTGCTCAGCTGGGCCGACCTCACCCCGGCGGAGCAGGAGAGCCTCACCGCGTACTTCCACAACCAGGTCTTCCCCGTGCTCACCCCGCTCGCGGTCGATCCGGCGCATCCGTTCCCGTACATCTCCGGACTCTCCCTCAATCTCGCCGTGGCCGTCATCGACAGCACCACGGGCGGTGAGCATTTCGCTCGCGTCAAGGTGCCGGACAACGTGGCCCGCATGGTCTCGGTCCGCCGGGAGCGCATGGATCACGCCGTACTGCCCCTCGAGGACCTCATCTCGGCGCATCTCGACGTGCTCTTCCCCGGCATGACGGTCTCCGAGCACCACGTCTTCCGCATCACGCGCAACGCGGATTTCGAGGTCGAGGAGGATCGCGACGAGGATCTGCTGCAGGCCCTCGAGCGCGAGCTCGCGCGGCGCCGCTTCGGCTCCCCCGTCCGTCTCGAAGTGGCCGAGGACATGTCCGAGCACATGCTCGAACTGCTGCTGCGCGAGATGGACGTGGACCCGGCGGACGTCATCACAGTCCCCGGCCTGCTGGACCTGAACTGCATGTTCGAGCTGTACGGCCTGGACCGGCCGGACCTGAAGGACAAGCCCTTCGTTCCGGTCACGCATCCCGCGTTCGGTGAGCGGGAGACGCCGAAGAGCGTCTTCTCCACCCTGCGCGAGGGCGACGTGCTCGTGCACCACCCGTACGACTCCTTCTCGACCAGCGTGCAGCGGTTCATCGAGCAGGCCGCCGCGGATCCGCATGTTCTGGCGATCAAGCAGACGCTGTACCGCACCTCGGGCGATTCGCCGATCGTGGACGCGTTGATCGACGCCGCCGAGGCCGGCAAGCAGGTCGTGGCGCTGGTCGAGATCAAGGCGCGGTTCGACGAGCAGGCGAACATCAAATGGGCCCGCAAGCTGGAGCAGGCCGGCGTGCACGTGGTCTACGGACTGGTCGGCCTGAAGACACACTGCAAGACCTGCCTGGTGGTGCGGCGCGAGGGTTCGACGATCCGCCGCTACTGCCACATCGGCACGGGCAACTACAACCCGAAGACCGCGCGCCTGTACGAGGACGTCGGCCTGTTCACCGCGGATCCCGATCTGGGTGCCGACCTGACCGATCTGTTCAACCGGCTCACGGGCTACTCCCGCAAGGAGGAGTACCGCAACCTGATGGTCGCGCCGCACGGCATCCGGTCGGGCATCATCGAACGCATCGACCGCGAGATCGAACTGCACCGCGCCGGGAAGCCCGCGGGCGTGCAGCTCAAGGCGAACGCGGTGGTCGACGAGCAGATCATCGACGCGCTGTACCGCGCGAGCCAGGCCGGTGTGCCGGTCGAGGTCGTGGTGCGCGGCATCTGCGCCCTGCGGCCCGGCGTTCCGGGCGTGAGCGAGAACATCACCGTCCGTTCGATTCTCGGCCAGTTCCTGGAACACTCCCGGATCCTGCACTTCCGCGGCGCGGACGAGTTCTGGATCGGCAGTGCCGACATGATGCACCGCAATCTGGACCGTCGCGTCGAGGTGATGGCGCAGGTGAAGGATCCGCGGCTGACGCGCCAGCTGAGTGAGATGTTCGACTCCGCCCTCGATCCCGCGACCCGGTGCTGGGTGCTCGACGCCGACGGCAACTGGAACGCCTCCCCCGTCTCCGGCGAGACCGTCCGGGACCACCAGCGGGAACTCATGCGCGCGCACCGCGCGAGCCAGCGGTGAGCGGCGGAGGCGAGGGCGCGGTCGTCCGCGCCTCCGGCGGCGTGCTGTGGCGTCCCGGCACGGACGGTCCCGAAGTCGCTGTGGTGCACCGACCGCGCTACGACGACTGGTCGCTGCCGAAGGGCCACGTCGAGCCGGACGAGAACCCCGTCGTCGCCGGCCTACGCGAGGTGGTCGAGGAGACGGGCTTCTCGGCCCGGTTCGTCCGGTTCGTCGGGCAGGTGGCCTACGACGTCCCGCGCCGCAAGCGCCACGGCGACGGCGGAGCGACGGTGCGCAAGCGCGTCGGCTACTGGTCCGCGCTCGCCGGATCCGGGGCCTTCGCACCGAACGAGGAGACCGACGAGCTCCGGTGGCTGCCCGTGGCCGCCGCCGTGAAGATCCTGACCTATCCGATCGACCGGCGGATCCTGCGGGCCTTCGGCAAGCAGCCACGGTCCACGGCGACGATGCTGATCGTCCGGCACGCGAAGGCCGGCCGGAAACAGGGCTATCAGGGCGACGACCTGGCGCGGCCGCTGGACCGCAACGGCCGGGCGCAGGCCGAATCCCTCGTGGATCTGCTGAGCGTCTTCGAGCCCGGGCTGCTCCTATCGGCGCCGCCGGTGCGGTGCACCCAGACCCTGGAGCCGCTCGCGGCGGAGACGGGACTGTCTCTCGCGCTGGAGCCGACGATGTCGGAGACGGCGTACGCCCGCGATCCCGCCGCGGCGCGGCGTCGGATCCGCGAGATCGCGCGCAGCGGCGAGGAATCGGGCACGATCCCGGTGCTCTGCAGTCAGGGCGGGGTGATCCCCGACCTCACCGCGTGGTGGGCCGGAGCCGACAGCGTGCGCCTCCCCCCGGCCCGCAACCGTAAGGCCAGTGTCTGGGTGCTCACCACTGCCGGCGGTCGCCTGCTGACCATGGACCACATCGACAGCCCGCTGCCGCTGCGCACGAAGACGTAGGGGCAGGCCGAGCGGCACGACGCACGTCCGCCCGGGCCGATCAGTCGAGACGATCCCGAGCGGACCGCTCCCAGACGGCGTTTCCGCAGCGCTGCGCCAGCCGCACCGCTGCGCGGTAGAGGTCCGCGGCCTCCTCCGGTCGCCCGAGCCGGACCGCGAGGTCACCGAGGACCGTGTCGACGGGGCCCACCACGTAGCAGCCGGTGTCGCCGCCGCCGAGCTCGCCGCGGTAGCGGAGCAGTTCGTGGTACACGGCGGCGGCCTCCTCGTCGCTGCCGAGTGCGGCGACGGCCATGCCGCGGGTCGTCAGGAGCAACGAGTGGAAGAAGTCCCGGCGCACCGGGCGGACGGTCCGGCGCGCCCGCTCCGCCTCGGAACGCCGGCCCGCCGCGAGCAGCGCCAGCGCGATGGGGTCGCACAGCACGTCGTTCGCGGCGGACTCGATCGCGCCGAGCACGTCGGCGAACTCCGCCACCGTACCCAGCGAGAGCTGGACGCTGAACTGCGCGAGAGCGATCATCCCGGCGCCGTCCGCGATCCGCTGGCGGGCGAAGACCTCGCCTGCCTCGCGGTAGCGCGCCATCGCCTCATCGAAGCGCCCGCCCGCGTGCGCGAGCATCGCGTGGATCAGCAGGTTGGAGGCGATCGCCTGTCCCCACCGGAACATGCCCACCAGGCGGTCCATCTCGCCGAGGTGCCGGCGGGCCACGTCCAGCGCCCCGGCGGCGCCCGCCGACTGGACGTGGGTGAAGTGGCCGATGAGCGCGAAGACCTCCTGGTTCGCCGAGGCACCGAGAGCGATCAACTCGTCCGCCAGTTCCGCACGCTCGGCGGGCGGCGTGGCCGGACGCGGCAGGGTGAGGTACGCCACGAGCGTCAGCCCGCGCACGATCGGGTCGCCCACGGCCGCAGACAGTTCCAACGCCTCCCGCGCCGCGTCCGCGGCGAGGGTGTCACGCTCGCCGTACACCTCCTCGATCAGGACCACGAGCAGCCGGCACCGGAGGGCCGGCGGCAGTCCGGGGCGCTGAAGGCGCGTGCGCACGGCGTCGACGATCTCGGTGTCGACGGAGCCGTACCGCCGGGTGATCAACGGCGTCGGGAGATCCCACGCCGTGATCGCTGAGTCGATCAGGTCGTCGTCGCCACCGGCGAGCTGCGCGAACCGCACCGCGCGCGACCGGGTCTCCCGGGCCTCGTCGAGGCGGCCGTCGGCGAGCAGGGTCCGGCTCAGCCGGCACAGGACCGCGACCCGGTCCCGCGCGGCGAGACCCGCGACGCGAGCGCCGGCGCGATCGGCAGCGCGCAGGTTCTCCGCGGCCACGTCGTACGCGAACCGCGCATCGGCGAGATCGGCGGCGGCGAGGGCGTACCGGAGCGCCTCGGTGGCGTTGTCGGCGCTGAGCGCGGCGTCGTAGTGGTGGGCGATCGCCGCCACTTCGCCGGGTGTGACGGCCTCCAACGCCCGGGCGATCCGACGGTGCCAGCGCACCCTGCGCAGACGCGGCAGATCCCCGATGAGCGTGTCGCGCACCAGGACGTGGGTGAAGGTGACCGTGTCGGCGTCGACCTCGAGGAGACCGGCGAGCTGGCCCGCATCGAGGCCGTCGAAGACGGCCTCTTCGTCCACCTCCGCCGCACGCACGAGGACGTCGAGGTCGGCCGTGCGGCCGACGAGCGCGGCGAGACGGAGGACGGAGACGGCCACGTCCGGCAGGCGCAACAGGCGGCGGCGCAGCACGTCCCGCACCCCGTCCGGAACCGCCGAGAGCGCCACGAGTTCGCCCTCACTGCGCAGCAGACGCGCGCTCTCCTTGAGATGGAACGGATTCCCGCCCGTGCGCTCGAGAAGCCTCCGCATCGTCTCCTCCGACGGTGCGGTGCGCGCGACCCCGGACACGAGCGTGGTGGCGTCGCCGAGCCCGAGTCCCTGCAGTCGTAGCCGCAGGGGGTGGTGGGCGGCGAGGGAGCCGAGTGCGACCTCGAGGTGACGGCCGACCTCGTCGGGCCGGTAGGCGCCGATCACCAGGGCGGGGACCGCGTCCGCCACCTCGATCAGGAGGTGGAGCGTCTCCGACTCCGCCCGGTGCAGGTCGTCGAGGAGGATCGCGAGCGGGCCCGCCGCCACGGCCTCGCGGAGCACCTCGACGACCTCACCGTGGAGCAGGAACCGCGACATCTCGGCGGAGCGGCCACGGTCCGCGGGCGCACCCGCGGCGAGCCGATCCACGAGGGCGCGGCACCGGCCCGCCTCACCGTGTTCCCCGAGCGCGCGGAGCACCTGACTCCACGCCCATGCCGGAGGAGCGCCCTCGGCTTCGGGGCAGCGCCCCGTCACCACGGTCCACCCGCGGCGGGCGAGGTCGTCCGCGACATGCCCCAGGAGCGCGGACTTGCCGTCCCCCGCCTCGCCCGTGATCAGGCACAGCCGGGGCTCGCCCGTCGTCCGAACGGCATCGGCCGCATCGACGATGGCGACGAGCTCCCCGTCGCGGCCCAGCAGGCCGTCGGGCCCGGAGCCCGTCACCGTCACCGGAGCGCCGTCCTGCGCCGTGCCCGCACCGGTGGAGACGGTGGCCCCCCGAACCCGTTCGACCGGAATCCGTTGGGCAAGAATGTCCGCCTCCAAGGCGGCGAGTGCCGGGCCGGGATCCAGGCCGAGTTCGTCCGCCAGCACCGCCCGCGCCTGCCGCAGCGCGGCGAGTGATTCGCCCTGTCGCCCGGCCACGTAGAGCGCATGGGCGAGGATCCGCCACGCCTCCTCCCGGAGCGGGTGGTCGCGCCTGAGCGCATCGGCCAGAAGGATCGCACCCGTTGCGTCGCCGCACCGCAGCGTCGCTTCGGCCTGCCGGGCCCGCGCGACGGTGTGCAGTTCCTCGAGTCGCCCGATCTCGACGGTGGCCCAGGCGGCCGTCGCGAATTCGGCGTACGCGGGCCCCTTCCACATCGCGAGGGCATCACCGAGGAGTCGTCGTACCGCACCGGGGTCGTCGAGTGAACCGGCTTCCTCGAGCAGGGTTTCGAACCGCCATGCGTCCACGTGCGCGGGGTCGAGCCGCACCGCGTACCCGGGGGCGCGGCTGACGATGAGCTCCGCCTGTGCGCGCGGGGCGCGGTCGGGCTCGAGCGCTCGCCGGAGATTGGAGACGTAGGCCTGCAGCGCCGCGAGCGCGCGCCGCGGCGGTTCCCCGTGCCACAGGTCCTCGATGAGTCGATCGACGGAAACCACTCGGCCGCGGGCGATCAGCAGGATCGCGAGCACGGCGCGCTGTTTGGGCCCGCCGATCGCGATCTCGCCCCGCACGTCCGTGGCCTCCAACGAGCCCAGCACCTGGATCTGCACCATATCGATGCTCAGTGTAGGTCCCGCGGCACCCATCGGGGTGCCGACTTTTAGTGCGCTCCAAGCCGTCGGACTTTAGTGCGTTCCAAGCCGTCGGAGCGATCGTCGATGCGGGTCCGACCGAACCAGAACAGAAGGAGTTGTCATGACCACGACGGCGAATCGTCCGCAGACCGAGGAGATGGTCATCGTCCACACCGTCTTCCGCACCCACCTCGCGGCCTTGCCGGACCTCATCTCGGCGGTGCCGGAGGGTGATCGGTCCCGGGCGTCCGAGCTCGCCGGATGGCTCACCGAACTCCTCACCGGCTTGCACCACCACCACGTCGGTGAGGACGAGTTGATGTGGCCGCTGCTGGTCAGCCGGGCCCCACAGGACCGGGCCCTGGTGCTGAGAATGGAGGAGCAGCACAGCCGCATCGCCGACCTGGTCTCCGCCTGTCAGCGCAAGTGCACCGCGTTCGCGGGCTCCGGCGCGCGCGAGGACGGTAGTTCCCTCGCCACCACGCTGCGCGACCTGAACGACTCGCTCGCCGAGCACCTCTCCGACGAGGAGCGACACGTTCTGCCCCTCGCCCGCGAGGTGATGAGCGTCGAGGAATGGCGAGCACTGGCCGACCGGGGTAACGCATCGATCCCGAAGGAACGACGCCTCGTCTTCCTCGGATTCATGCTGTACACCGCGACTCCGGACCAGCGGACGCTGCTCATGGCGCAGTTGCCCGTGCCTGCGCGCATCCTGTGGCGCCTCGTCGGTAGAAGGGATTTCGCGCGCGCCTACCGGACGATCTACGGCGCCGTCCCCCAGTGGTGAACACTGCGGGGCGGCGCCGTCGACGGGGCGTGCGGGTTACTTCTTCGCGGCCTTCTTGGCCGGGGCCTTCTTCGCCGGGGCCTTCTTGGCAGGAGCCTTGGTCGCGGCCTTCTTCGCGGGCGTGGCCTTCGCCGGCGCCTTCTTCGCGGGAGCCTTGGTCGCGGCCTTCTTCGCGGGCGTGGTCGTCTTGGTCGCGGCCTTCTTGGCGGGAGCCTTGGTCGCGGTCTTCTTCGCGGGCGTGGTGGCCTTGGTCGCGGTCTTCTTGGCGGCGGTCGTCTTCGCGGGAGCGGCCTTGGTCGCCTTCGCCGGGGCCTTCTTCGCGGCAGCCTTGGCGGCGGTCGCCTTGGCGGCCTTCGCCGGAGCCTTCTTCGCCGCGGTCTTCTTCGCCGGAGCGGCGGAGGCCGAGCTGCGACGCACGGCCGGGCCCGAGGCCGGCAGCTTGGCCGAACCGGAGATCACAGCCTTGAACTGCGCACCGGGACGGAACGCGGGCACGGACGTGGGCTTGACCTTCACGGTCTCGCCGGTACGGGGATTGCGGGCGACACGAGCGGCGCGCTTGCGCTGCTCGAAGACACCGAAGCCCGTGATGGTGACGGACTCCCCGGCGTGCACGGCACGGACGATCGTGTCCACGATCGCCTCCACGGCGGCGCCGGCGGTGCGGCGGTCGGTGCCCAGCTTCTCGGTGAGCGCCTCGATCAGTTCTGCCTTGTTCATGAACGACTTCCTCTGTGGTCTTCAGGCTCACCGCTGAGCCAACTAGGGACACCGTAAACGCACAATTGCATGGAATCCAAGAGCCACGCCAGATTTGATCGAGGGTGTGTCGGAATGACAAGTGGCGGCACCGGTTCGATCCGGCGCCGCCACTGACGATTGTTCGTGCTACTGCGTAACGGGTTTGTATGCGGGCCTACGGCTTTCGAAGTCGGCGATCGCGTCCGCCTGCTGCAGGGTGATGCCGATGTCGTCCAGGCCGGCCATCAGGCGGTGCCGGACCGGGTCGTCGATCGTGAACGGCACTACCAGGTCCCCGGCGGTCACCGTGCGGTCCTCGAGGTCGACGGTGACCTCCAGCCCGGGGTCGTTCTCGAGGGCCTTCCACAGCAGTTCGACGTTCTCCTGCTCGACGAGCGCGGCGACGAGCCCGGCCTTGCCCGCGTTGCCCCGGAAGATGTCCGCGAAGCGCGACGAGATGACGACCCGGAAGCCGTAGTCCATGAGCGCCCACACCGCGTGCTCGCGCGAACTGCCGGTCCCGAAGTCCGGCCCGGCGACGAGCACGGTGCCCCGGTCGTACGGCGGCGTGTTGAGGATGAAGTTCGGGTCGCCGCGCCAGGCCGAGAAGAGCCCGTCCTCGAAACCCGTGCGGGTCACGCGCTTGAGGTAGACGGCGGGGATGATCTGGTCGGTATCGACGTTGGTGCGGCGCAACGGCACGCCGATGCCGGTGTGAGTGACGATGGCTTCCATCTTCTTCTCTCCTTGGAATGGAAAAGGCGGCTACGCGCCGGCGACGGGGTCCAGATCGGCCGGGGCCGAGAGCGTGCCGCGCACGGCCGTGGCGGCGGCGACCGCCGGCGAGACCAGATGCGTGCGGCTGCCCTTGCCCTGCCGCCCCTCGAAGTTGCGGTTGGAGGTGGACGCCGAGCGCTCCCCGGCGGCGAGTTGGTCCGGGTTCATCCCGAGGCACATCGAGCAACCGGCCTGCCGCCACTCCGCTCCGGCGTCCAGGAAGATCTGCCCCAGACCCTCCTCCTCCGCCTGGGCGCGCACGCGCATCGAGCCGGGCACGACGAGCATCCGGACACCGTCGGCCACCTTGCGGCCGCGCAGGATCTCGGCGACCGCCCGCAGGTCCTCGATCCGGCCGTTGGTGCACGAGCCGACGAAGACCGCGTCGACGGCGATGTCCCGCAGCGGCGTGCCCGCCTCGAGACCCATGTACTGCAGCGCCTTCGCAGCGGTCTCCTTCTCGCCGTCGGAGCCGAAGGACTCGGGATCTGGGACCGAGGCGCTCAGCGGAGCGCCCTGGCCCGGGTTCGTGCCCCAGGTGACGAACGGCGTGAGCGCGCTGCCGTCGATGTCGACCTCGGCGTCGAAGACCGCACCCTCGTCGGTGCGGAGGGCGTTCCAGGCCTCGATCGCGGCGTCCCAGTCGGCGCCCTTGGGCGCGTGCTCGCGCCCCTCGAGGTAGTCGTAGGTGATCTGATCGGGCGCGATCAGGCCGGCGCGCGCGCCCGCCTCGATCGACATGTTGCAGATGGTCATCCGCGCTTCCATCGACAGCTTCTCGATGGCGCTGCCGCGGTACTCGAGCACGTAGCCCTGGCCGCCGCCGGTACCGATCTTCGCGATGATGGCGAGGATCAGGTCCTTGGCGGTGACCCCCGGCTGCAACTCCCCCGAGACGTTGATGGCCATGGTCTTGAAGGGCTTCAGTGGCAGCGTCTGGGTGGCGAGCACGTGCTCGACCTCCGAGGTGCCGATGCCCATCGCGATGGCACCGAAGGCACCGTGCGTGGACGTGTGGCTGTCACCGCAGACGACGGTCATGCCCGGCTGGGTGAGGCCGAGCTGCGGCCCCATGACGTGGACGATGCCCTGCTCGCCGTCGCCCATCGAGTGCAGCCGCACGCCGAACTCGGCGCAGTTGCGGCGCAGCGTCTCCACCTGCGTGCGAGAGACCTCGTCCGCGATCGGCTGGACCAGCGTGTCCGTGGGCACGTTGTGGTCCTCGGTGGCGATGGTCAGGTCCGGGCGCCGCACCGGCCGGCCCGCCAGGCGCAGGCCGTCGAAGGCCTGCGGACTGGTCACCTCGTGCACGAGGTGCAGGTCGATGTAGATGAGATCGGGCTCGCGGGAGGCACCCTCACCCTCCCCCTTGACGACGACGTGCTGGTCCCAGACCTTCTCGGCCATTGTGCGCGGCTGCATGCTTCCCACCTGCTCCATAATCTTCGCTCCGCCGGGCGGGCGCGGGCTGCGCGTTGAATCCCACCATGCGAGAGCCTAGTATCGAACTATGGGAAAGGATACCGCACCGACGGACGCCCCCGAAAGCCTCACCCCGGTCAGTGGCATCGGCGTGCTCGACAAGTCCGTCGCCGTGCTTCGCGCAGCCGCGCAGGAGCCCGCGAGCCTGGCAGACCTGTGCGGCCGGACGGGGCTGCCGCGGGCCACGGCGCACCGTCTGGCGGTGGGGCTGGAACTGCACGGCCTGCTCACCCGCGACGGTGACGGGCTGTGGCGGCCCGGAGCCGCGCTGCGCGAACTCGCCGCCAGCACGGCGGACGCGCTCGTGGACACGGCCGCGATGGTGCTGCCCCGGCTCCGCGAGATCACCGGCGAATCGGTCCAGCTCTACCGCCGCGAGGGCGATCACCGGGTGTGCGTCGCGGCCGCCGAACCGCCCTCGGGCCTGCGGGACACGGTACCGGTGGGCTCACGGCTCCCGATGACCGCCGGCTCCGGCGCGAAGGTCCTCTCCGCATGGGCCGACCCCCGGACGGACTCCTTCTTCAGCGACCGCGCGCTCGCCGAGGTGCGCAGGCGCGGCTGGGCACAGAGCGCGGGTGAACGCGAGTCCGGCGTGGCCAGCGTCTCGGCACCGGTCCGCAACCAGCGTGGCGAGGTGATCGCCGCGATCTCCGTCTCCGGCCCCGTCGACCGCATGGGCCGCCGCCCCGGCGCCCGCTGGGCCGCGGACCTGTTGCAGGCGGCCGAGGCGCTGCAGCGGCGGATCTGAGCCGCTCCGGCACCGCGGATCAGCCCAAGGACCTCGCGCAGGTGCAGGTCTGCGATATCGACGTGACCGGCCGGCTCTGCGCCGCATTCGCGTCCTCGCGCGGTGCGCTGAGCGCAGCGAAGTCGGGGACGTCGACGTAGAGGTTCTCCAGGGCGCCCGCATCGGTCGGCCCCGTCGAGCCGTCGGACTTGAGGCTGAGGGCGTCGCGCACCTCGGCCACCCAGCGCGCCATGTTCGGATTGATCCCGCGCAGCGCCGCGCGGCGCTCGATGTGGACGTCGTAGGCGCGGGTCATCACCCTCCTGTTGTTCTTCTTCGTCACGACAGTGGGAGCCAACGTGCGCCATCCACCGGCGAAGCCCGGCACCTCACCGGGCTCGCGCCGGCGCAATGAGGCACCGACCGACAAGATGACGTTCAGAATCTTGTACCCGAATCCCAGCGAGTCGTGCTCGACGCGAGGAGGGACGGGGCACAGCCCGGTCCCGATCATGGACCAGTCGAAGCGCAGGCCCGGGTAGTCGTCGTAGTCCTCGGGCCGGATCGGGCTGTCGGGCCGCACCGATTCGCGGAGGCGCCCCCGCTGCGCCGCCTCGCCCATCATCCAGCGCAGGGACCGATCAGAGTAGTACGAGTTCGACTCCCCGCCGCCCACGTCGAGGTGGACACCGTCGAACCACACCTGCCGGATGTCCCGGTGCCGGCCGCCCCACAGGCAGGGCGCGAAGATCCGTCGGCGCTCGGCGAGCGCGAGGGCCTGGCGTGCCCGGCTCACCTTCGGGCTGAGCTCGATGTTGTGGAACTGGTACTTCCTGCGGGCTATGCCAGGGACCCCCAGGGCACCGACGGTGTCGAAGACGCCCAGGGTGTCGATCGTCACGGTGCTCGCGTCGTGGCAGTACGGCTTCAGCGCGGCGAGCTTCGCATCATGGACGGGGTCCTTCGTCCCCTCGGGCGGCCTCGTCCGGTACAGCTCCTTCGCATCCCGCAGTTTGTTCTGCGCCAGGCCATCGGGGGTCAGCAACCCGATGTAGACGATCATCCCGATGAAGCTGCGAGCGGTGTACGCGCCGCGGCTGAAGCCGAACACCGAGATCCGGTCGCCGGGCTGGTAGTTGAGCGCCAGGAAGCGGTAGCAGTCCAGGAGGTTGTCGTCGAGCCCGATGCCGAAGGCGCCGGCGAGGAGGCGCTGCATCGCGGGGCCGCTGGAGCCCACGCCGCGCTGGTAGTAGACGATCTGAGGCTCGCCGGCCCAGCCGACGGGGGCCACGGCCCGGGCGATCTTCTCCACGTTCGAGACGTACTGCGCGTCCGGCGTCTGCCATGTGCCGTCGCAGCAGATCACCAGTGTTTGGGGAGGTCGCTTGGCGTTCATGGTCCGACCGTACGAAGCGTGCGGCCGTCGCTCACGAGTAGCGGACTACCTGATTCGGGCGGCATCGCGGCCCCCTCGAGCGAGTGCCGTGGCGAGGCCTGCGCGGTCCGTCGCGTCGACCTTCGCGCAGGCCCGGTAGATGTGCCCCTCGACGGTCCGGACCGAGAGGAAGAGCCGGTCGGCGATCTCCTTGTTCGTCAACCCGGCCGCGATGAGGTTCGCGATCTCCCGCTCCCGCGTCGTCAGAGGTAGGGGGTGAGCGGATTCCACGAGCGCGGGGGTCCGCAGCCCGCCGCACGCCGCCGCCAGACGGTCCGCGGTGGCCGCGGAGGCGTGCATCGCGCTCCGCCGGTCCTCCTGGGCGTGGACGCTCGCCGCTGCGGCGGCCGCGTCCGCCGCCGAGGGCAGCGCGCCGATCCGCTCGAGTTCCGCCGCGCAGGCGTCGAGTGCCGCGCCGTCCCGGGCGGCCAGCGCGCGGGCGTGCCGCGCGTAGACCGGCACGAGCACGCCGTCGAGCAGCTGCGCGAGCGCGTCGAGACGCTGCGCGAGCACGGGATCGGCGTCACCTAGCCTCGCGGCGGTGTGCAGCGCCTCCGCCTCGATCGCACTCTGCCCGTTCGCGGCCGCCGCATCCGCCGCACCGCGGGCGGTCGTGATCGCCATCGAGGTCGTGCCCGTGGCCGCCTCCTGCCACGCCTGCGCGAGCATCAGCTGGTGGCCGAAGACAGCCACGTTGTCCCCGAAGTGACGGCGGGCGTCCTGTATCGCGGCCCCCGCCGCCGCGGCGTCCCCGAGGGCCGCGTACGCCTGCGCCAGTTGGAATCGCGCCGGGAAGACCCACGAGACGTCGGGGCGGTCGCGCACCGTCGCGAGGGTCTGCTCGGCCTGCTGGATCACCCGCACGAAGCGGCCCTCCACGAGGTCGACCGCGCTGACGTGGATGCCGGACAGGGCCCACGCGAGGAACTGCCCCGCCGAACGGAATTCGACGTAGCGCTGCGCCGCCGCGCGAGCACGCTCGAAGGAACCGGTGAGCGTGAGCGCGAGGATCTCCCCGTAGCCCGCGGGGAACCGCAGCACGCCGTCGGTGTACCGCTCGGCCTCGCGGCCGCGGGCGGCGAGCGCCGCCACCTCGTCGCCGCGGCCGGTGAGCGCCCGCGCGAAACCTCCCGCGAAGACCGCCCATTCGACCGCCCACGGCGTCGCCGCCGGAGACCCGATCACTGCATCCGAGAGTTCCAGCGCCCGCGGCAGATCGTCGGTGAACGCGGCGCACGCCGCCCCGATCCCCTGCACGATGAGCGCGAGGACGGGCGTCTCCACCCGCTCGGAGAGCAGGGCGAGCACCTGATTCGCACCGGCGACGTCGCCGACCGCCCAGAACAGGTTCCCGATCCGCTGCGCGCCCCAGAGCACCAACTCGACCTCGCCGAGATCGTCCGGATCGAAAGCCCTTAGCACCCGGTCGGATTCGGCAGCCTCGCCCTGCCACATGAGCGCGCGCGCCAGCATGCATGCGGCCGGCAGGCCCGCCCCACCGTCCAGCGCGGCACGGGCGAAACGCTCCCCCATCGGGACGTTCGCCAGCATCAGGGCGTCGCGGGCGGCGTCGCGCAGGAGGGCGGGGTCGAGATCGGCGTCGCTGTCGAGCGCGAGTCCGGCAAGCCGGATCCGGTCCGACGCAGAGCTGATCTCCCTCTGTTCGAGGGCGGCGACGAGGTGTCCGCGCAGGCGCCGGGAGGACGCGAGCCCCATCCGGCCCCGGATCACCTCGCCGAAGAGCGGGTGCGCGTACCGGACGGAGAGGGCGCGGCCCTCACGCGCGATCCGGATCAGCCCCTCGGCCTCCGCCTTCTCCACCGCGTCGTCACCGCCGAGATCGGCCAGCACGTCGAGATCGACCGGCTCGCAGAGCGTGAGCAGTTTGAGCACGTGCAGGACGTCGTCGTCGAGGTGGTCGACCCGCCGGTCGAGGAGGGAGGCCAGCTCGGAGGTCACGGCGGCGCGCCCGCGCATCTGCCAGACCCCGCCGACCTCGCGCAGCGCGCCCGATTCCAGCGCGCCCTGCACGAGGTGTTTGAGGTAGAGCGCGTTCCCACCCGACGCCTCCCACATCAGCCGGGCGGAGAGGCCCTCGAGCCGTCCGCCGACCGCCGACTCGACCAGCTCGACACTCTGCTCCAGGGTGAAGGGCGCCAGCGTGATCCGGACGACGTGCCCGTCCTTCCACAGGCTCGTGATGGCGTCGGGTACCGCCTCGCCGCTGCGCACCGTCGCGATGAGGTGAACGGCGCGGTCGATGGCGAGCTGGTGCAGCAGCGTGGCGGACAGCTCGTCGAGTAGGTGGGCGTCGTCGACGCCGATCACCAGATGCCCGTCCGCCAGGAGCGATTCCCGCGCCGCCGACAGGTAGGTGACCGGGTCCGTCGAGGTGGCCGAGCCGACGAGGTGCGCGAACACCCCGAGCGGTATGCCGCGGGCGGACTCCGTTCCCGCGACCCACTGCACGCGCAGGTTCGAATCCGCCGCGACCGACCGCGCGAGCGTCGTCTTGCCGACCCCCGCGTCCCCCGTGACGATGACGCCACAGCCCGCGGACGCCGTGTCCAGCGCGGTGCGGACATCGTCGTATTCGCGCCCCCGCTCGACGATCCGCAACCGCTGTCGCATGAACACTTATTCTAATACGCGTACGACCAGTCGGCACCGGTCGAATCATCTGGATTTTCCTGCCCGACAGGTTGATTCGGATACTAATATTCGAAAATTCGAATTTCGAGATCAACTGCCGATGATCACGCACCGTCGTGGCCGGCGGCCGTCGGGAATCGGGTAGTGCGCTACTCGTGCCCCCGCGGCCAGGACTGCGGACACTCTTTCTCAGATCGCCGTATGGAACAGCGGAATTCCTCCCCCGCCCGGGCGATCCCCGCTTCGAAGGAGCGTTTCCATGTCAGATTTCATCTTCTGTGCCCGCGGAACCGGGGAACCGGTCTCGGGGAACATGTTGGACAACGTCACCCGGCAGGTGCACGGCGTCACCGTCGAGCAGGTGCAGTACAGCGCGTCGATCAGCCTGGACGGCGCCGCCCACGACCCGCTGGCACCGTCGGGCGACAACAGCGCGACGGAGGTGGTGACCTGGCTCCGCACCCGGATCGCCGCGCTCCACCCCGGCGACAGGTACATCGTCCTGGGCTACTCGCTCGGCGCCGTCGGCGTGATCCGGTGGCTCAAAACCAGTCCCGACACCTCCGGCTGCCGCATGGTCGGCACCATCGCCGATCCCAGTCGGCGGGCCGGCGTCTCCTACGGCCTGCCCATCGCGCCGGACCGCTTCGGCATCTACGCGACGGGCGGCACGGGGACGGTGCCCAACGACCAGAGATCGCCGGTGCCGCTGTTCGAGATCGCGAGCCCCGGGGACGTGATCACCTCGTGCCCCGCTGTCTCACCACTGCACGCCTTCGCCGGACCGGTGATGGCCTTCACCCTCACCGATCCGAATCGCCTGGTGGCACAACTGGTGGAGCACGGCATCGAGGATGTCGTCTCCGATCTGTCGAACCTCGGGAACTGGCTCAACCCGGGCTGGTGGTCCTGGCCGTCCGACCTCGCAGGCTTCGCGAGCGGGCAGCACACCACCGCGTACGCACTGCCTATGTGGCGCGACAGCACGAACCACCCGGTCTCCGGGATCGACCTGCTGGCCCGCGTCTGCAGCTGGAAGATGTCGGCGGTGCCGGCATGAGCGCGTACACCCGCGACGACGTCGCGGCCGCGTTCATCGCGGAGGGACGCCGGTCCGGCGTCTCGGAACGCGGGATCGTGATCTGCCTCGCGACCGGCCTCGTCGAATCGAACCTCACCGTCTACGCCAACGCCAAGGATCCCGACTCGCTCACGGAGCCCCACGACGCCGTCGGTTCCGACGCCAACAGCGTCGGCCCGCTGCAGCAGCGGGCACCGTGGTGGGGGTCCAGCGCGCACGAACGCATGGATCCCACCCTCAGTTCGCGGCTGTTCTACACGGCGTTGAAGGCCCTCCCCTACGACTCGCCCGCCCACACCCCCGGCTGGTACGCGCAGGCGGTCCAGCGGTCCGCCTTCCCCGACCGCTACGACGAGCGCATGACCGAGGCCCAAGCGCTCTACGACCGGCTCGCCGCGGCGGCACCCGATCCCACCCGAGTCGACCCGAACGGAGTCGCCATGTCCCCCGCCCCCGCCTACACCGAACTCGACCGGATGGGCGACTCGCGCTCCTCACGCAACGGCGCCGTGATCCGGAACTTCCTCCTGCACACCGAGGAGGGCAACAGTAGCGCCGAGCGGCTCGCCGCGTACTGCAACGACTCCGCGCACAACGCGAGCTACCACTACACCGTGCGCGACGGCATCGTCTGCGACGTCGTCGACACCGACTACGCGTCATGGAGCGTGCTCAGCGCCAACCCGTACACGATCAACCTGTGCTTCGCGGGCAGCCACGCGGGCTGGTCCCGGGCCGACTGGCTCGCCCGGCGCGGCGACCTCACCATCGCCGCGTGGCTCGCAGTCGCCGACGCCCGCAAGTACGGCTTCGCCACCACCGTCATCGCGCCGCCCTACCGCGTGACGGCCGGCATCAGCGACCACCGCTACGTGACCCGGGCCCTCGGCATCGGCGACCACACCGACGTGGGCGACGGCTTCCCGTGGGACGTCTTCGCCGCCGACGTCGCCACGTTCGCCGGCCCGTCCGCCGACGGTGCGGGGCTCGCGAAAGTCCTCGCCGCAGCGCCGTCGAAGGACGACGGCGCCCCCGTCGCGCCGCCCGTCGGTCCCGCGCCGACGGTGCCCGTGGGTCCGGCGGCGGGCGCGGAGTCCGCGATCGCGGCCGCTGCGTCCCGGGCGTCCGCCTGGCTCGGAGACCGGCGCGACCTCGTCACCGTGGGCTGCCCCGACGGACGGGGGTGGTTCGCCGCCTTCCAGGGCGGCGCGGTCTACTGGACCGCCCTCACCGGCGCGCACCCCATCCCGACTCGGCTGCTCGAGTCGTACACGAGCTACCAGCGGGAGAACGGGCCCCTCGGCTACCCGACCGTCGATCACACCGAGCTGCCGGATGGCCAGGTCCAGGCCTTCGAGCGGGGCGTGCTCTACCGGCGCCGGGACGCCGCACAGGGCTTCTTCGTCTCGGGAACGATCGGCGCCCGCTGGGCCCGCGACGGCTACGAGAAGGGGCCGCTGGGCTGGCCCATCTCGTCCGAGATGAGGCTCGCCGACGGTGGCGTACGGCAGGACTTCGAGCACGGGCGCCTGTACTGGTCGCCCGACGGCACGACCGTGGTCGGTCCGAACGACGGCGCCGGTACGGCCGGTGTTCCGGGCGCGGCAGCCGCGCCGGCGGCGTCATAGGGCACGCGAGAAGGAAGAGGTGAAGATCATGGAAGACATCCGACGCAGGATCTTCCCGTGGAAGATCCCCGATTCGGTCCGGCGCGTGATGTACGCCACCGCGGGTCCGGTCGTGACCCTGCTGTCCGCGAGCGGCATGATCCCGGGGAAACAGGCCGCGGCCTGGTCCTCGCTGGCGGTCGCGGGCGTCACGCTGCTCATCGCCGTCGTCAACTGCGAGTCCCAGTGGCGGAACGCCGTCTATCTCACCACCGCCGCACTCCAGGCGGTGCTGCAGGGGTACGGCATCGGCTCGGAAGAGACCTGGGCGGCGACCAGCGGGATCGTGGTGTCCCTGCTCGGCATCGGCCTCGCCGCGGCCTTCACACCGTCCGGGTTGCACGACGCGAAGCCCGCCGAGAGCACCATCCCGAACACCACAGCACCGTCGCGCGCGGTACCCGCGGCCTGAGGGAGGAACGACGAAGACCCGGATCATGGATCCCGGCCTTCGTCTTGTCTGTACCCCCGATGGGATTCGAACCCACGCTACCGCCGTGAGAGGGCGGCGTCCTAGGCCGCTAGACGACGGGGGCTAGAACTTCCGGACCGTCGCAGGGCGGCGTTCCGACTCGGGAAACAGTACCGGATCGGCAACCGATCACCAAATCGTTGGAGGTCCACCCGACGCCGGCACCGCACCGCGCGAGGTGACGCGGCGGAGAACCGGTTCGCGGCAACCGGTCCTCCGCCACATCGACCGTGCCCTACTGCCGCGCGAGCGCGATCCGCACCGCGTCGGCGGGCGAGACGCGGTGGCCCTCGGCGTCGGCGGCCTCATCGATCGCGAGCTGTACGCCCTTGACCGTGCCGGTGAACTTCGTCGCGCCCGGCCGGTAGTCCGGGCTGACCGCAGAACCGGAGTCCCGGCCCACGTCGCACCCGTCATCGGCGGAGAAGACCATCGCGGCGGTGGCCGCGACCTTCCCGGTGCCAGCGGCGACACCGTCGACGTAGAGGGTGACCTCGCCGCCCTTGCCGAGCCCGCCACCGTCGTAGGCGAACTCCATTCGCACCTGGTGCTCGCCGGCGGGCACCGGCTCCGCGGACTCGGCGTAGAAGTGGTGAATCCCGCCGAGGTTGTAGCAGTACTTCAGCTTGCCGCCGAGGCAGTACAGGCTCCAGCCGCCGATGTTGCCGCCCTGCGCGATGATCACGCCCTCGGCGCCGCCCTCGGGTACGACGATCTCCGCCGTCACCGCATGCGACTTGTTCTTGAGGTTGAGCACGCAGTTCTCACCGAGTCCGCCCATGCCACCGAACAACACCTGGGTGTTGCCCCGCACCAGCACCGGCCGGCCCGCGATGTCCGGGTTGAACTTCGCCGCCAGATCGTCGTCGAGCGGCAGCACGTTGTACCGGGTGGCCTCGATCAGCCACAAGCGCTGCAACTCGTGCAGCTTCTCCGGCATCTCCTTGGACAGATCGCGGGCCTGCGTCCAGTCCTTCGTGGTGTCGTAGAGCTCCCACACGTCGTCGTCGAAGGCCGGCACGTCCTCGCCGATCATCAGCCACGGCGTCTTGTGCCGGGTCGAGGCGGTCCAGCCCTTGTGGTAGATGCCGCGGTTGCCGAACATCTCGAAGTATTGGGTCTCGTGCCGATCGGCGGCGTCGCCGTCGGCGAACGAGTACAGCATGCTGGTGCCCTCGATCGGTGCCTGCTGCACGCCGTTGACGAACAGCGGCTCCGGCAGGCCGGCGGCCTCGAGCAGGGTCGGCGCCACGTCGATGACGTGGTGGAACTGCCAGCGCTGCTCACCGCGAGCCTCGAAGCCGTGAGGCCAGTGCACGATCGTTCCGTTGCGCGTGCCGCCCCAGTGCGAGGCGACCTGCTTGGTCCACTGGTACGGCGTGTCCATCGCGTGCGCCCAGCCCACCGCGTAGTGGTTGTAGGAGTCCGGGCCGCCGAACTCGTCGATCTTGCTCATCATGAACTCGGGAGTCTCGATCGCCGCCATACCGTTGAACGGCAGCATCTCGTTGAAGGTGCCGTTCAAGGTGCCCTCGCCCGACGCACCGTTGTCGCCGACGATGTAGTAGATCAGCGTGTCGTCGAGTAGTCCGAGCCGCTCGACCGAGTCGATGAGCCGGCCCACGTGATGATCGGTGTACTCGAGGAACGCGGCGTACACCTCCATCTGCCGCCGGAGCACGGGCTTGAGCTCCTCCGGCATCTCGTCCCAGGCCGGGATCTCCTTCGGCCGCGCGGTGAGCTCCGCGTCCGCCGGGATCACCCCGAGCTCCTTCTGCCGGGCGAAGGTCTCCTCCCGGAGGGCGTCCCAGCCCGCGTCGAATCGGCCGCGGTACTTCTCGATCCACTCCTTGGGCGCGTGGTGCGGTGCGTGCGTGGCACCCGGGGCGAAGTAGGCGAAGAAGGGCTTGTCCGGCGCGAGGACCTTCTGCTGGCCGATCCACGCGATCGCCTTGTCCGTCATGTCCGCCATGAAGTGGTACCCCTCCTCCGGCGTGCGATCGGGCTCGACCGGGACGGTCCCCTCGTGCAGCGACGGATACCACTGGTTCGCCTCGCCGCCGATGAAGCCGTAGAAGTACTCGAACCCGCCGCCACCGGTGGGCCAGGCGTCGAACGGGCCGACGGGGCTGGTCTCCCAGACCGGAACCTCGTGGCACTTACCGAACTGCGCGGTGCTGTACCCGTTGAGCTTCAGCGTCTGCGCGATCGGGGACATGCTCTTCGGCAGCACCGAGTCGTAACCCGGCTGGCCCGTGGCGATCTCCGTGATCCCGCCCATGCCCGCCGAGTGGTGATTGCGCCCCGTGAGGAGCGCCTGCCGGGTGGGCGAGCACAGCGCGGTGGTGTGGAACCGGTTGTACTTCAGGCCGCCGGCGGCGAGCCGCTCGGCCACCGGCGTCGCGCACGGCCCTCCGAACGCGCTCGACGCACCGAATCCCACGTCGTCGAGGAGGATCAGCAGGATGTTGGGGGCACCGTCCGGCGGACGTATCTCCCGGATCGGCGGTCGTGGCGTGTCGGGATCCTTGGCGTCGTACGTGATCAGCCCGGTGCGCGGCGGATCGGGGATCGGGAGATGAGTTCGGTGGAGCACGGCTGATCCTTCCGATATGTGCGCCCTGATCGCGGGCGCGTCGACTTCTTCACCGGGCGTCGGTTTCGCCCGACCCCGGCATCCGCCACCCTAGCTCCGACCACCCCGCGAAACCGGCGGGCACACGAAACCGGCGGGCGCGCACATTCGGCGGGCCGATGCGGTAGGAGCCGGGCGGCGGACGGCCCGATCAGCCGGCGGAGCGCGTCGGCACGAAGTCGACCGGGGCGCCCGGCGGGATCACGGGTTCGCGCGAAACGCTCTCCTGAAAGTCCTCGATCAACCGCGCGATATGCGCGATCACCCAGGTGTGCAGATGCGGGTATTCGACGGGCTCGCGTTCCTTCGGATCGGCGATCAGATTGACGATGTGGGGATTCGGGTATTCCGCGGCCGAGTCGAAGAAGTGCCGCTGATCGACGAACGAGGTCTTGAAGTTCCGCCGTTTGACGACGTAGAGCTTCGCGCCGTTCCAGAACAGGAAGCCCTCCCGAGCCGAGTCGTCCGTACTGCCGCCGAAGGACGCGCGTTGGCGGGCTGCGCCGTACCGCCCGCCGGGGCAGAGCCCCTGCACGAACGCCGAAGGCCCGGACTCCGTGGGGCGGGTTCACATGATCGTCGCAACACTCTCAACGAGAGGTTGCGGCGATCATGTCGTTTCAGGAGGACTGTGCCCGGTTCGGCGGCGAGCTGGCGCAGCTGGTCGACTCCGGTGTTCCGGTGAAGGAGGCCGCTGTCGCGGTGGGTGTGCCGCGGCGGCGGTGTTACGCGATTCTGCGGGCGATTGGCCACCCGGTGGGGCCGCCTCGCGGGCCGGGTAGGCCGGCAGATCCGGAGCGGATCGTGGCGGTGTTCGATCGGACCGGCTCGATCAACAAGGCTGCGATCGAGTGCGATGTGGCGTTCTCGGTCGCTCGCAGGGTCTTGGTCGATGCCGGTCTGGTCACGGCGGACAAGCTGAAGGCGGTGGGTAAGCCGGAGGCGAGGAAGCGATTTCTCGCGCTGCTCGATCAGGGGTGGTCGTCAGCGCGCGCGGCCCGTGAGGTGCAGGTGAACGAACGCACCGCCCGGGACTGGCGCCAGGGAATCCGACGAACCAGTGGCAGGCGGATCCACCCGGACGGCACAGTCGTGGACTATCGAACCAAGACGATCTACAAACAGGCTGTGACCAGTGCCATCTCGAGCCGAGACGATGCTTCGGCGATCGCGATCGCGATCAGTGACCGTTACCTCTCGCTCGATGACCGCATCGCAATCGCTGACGGGCTGGTACTCAAGGACTCGATGCGGACCATCGCCGCCCGGATCGGCAAGAACGTCTCCACCATCTCCCGGGAGGTCCGTCAACGCAGCATCGGCGGCCGGTATCTGCCGTATCAGGCCGATCGGGTAGCGGTGGCGGCTCGGGCGCGGCCGAAGCAGTCCAAACTGGTGGTGAACACGGTCCTGCGGGCAGAGGTCGAGGAGGGCTTGTCGAGGAAGCTCTCGCCGGAGCAGATCTCGCACCGTCTGCGCCGGGATCACCCTGACGACGAGAGCATGCGGGTGAGCCACGAGACGATCTACCAGGCCTTGTACTTCCAAGCCCGTGGAGGGATGAAACGAGAAGTGCAGCAAGCACTCCGGACCGGACGAACCAAACGCAAACCGCAGCGGAAAGAAGGTGAGCGGTATCAGCGGTTCATCGACCCGATGGTGATGATCAGCGACCGCCCGGCCGAAGTCGAGGACCGTGCTGTTCCCGGCCATTGGGAGGGGGATCTCATCACCGGTGAGCAGAACAAGACCGCGATCGGCACTCTCGTCGAACGCTCCACCCGCTACACGATGCTGCTGCACCTGCCCGACGGGCACGACGCCGAACAGGTCCGCGACGCGATCATCACCGCGATGAAAGACCTGCCCGCGCACCTACGCGGGTCGCTGACCTGGGACCAAGGCGCAGAGTTGGCCCGGCATGCGCAGATCAGCGTGGCCACCGATATGCAGGTGTATTTCTGCGACCCAGCCAGCCCCTGGCAGCGCGGCACCAACGAGAACACCAACGGGCTGCTCCGGCAGTACTTCCCCAAGGGCACCGACCTGAGCGTCTACGGCCCCGCGGATCTCGAGCACGTCGCTCAGCAACTCAACAGCCGACCACGCAAAACGCTCGGCTGGGAAACCCCAGCCGAGCGTATGCGTGATCTAATCACCACCCAGTAGAACAGGCAGTGTTGCGTCGACCCCTAGAAACCGCC